>NZ_JBSFWK010000022.1:0-125944 GCF_053594815.1 Streptomyces sp. NPDC002577
CCCTCGTGGCGGAGCCACGTGGGCGTTTCGGCAACGCGGCGAGCGTGCGTGCCAGACACCGCGAGGCAGGCGGGAATTTGACGACAGGGCCTAGCGTGGCACTACGGGCTCGCCCACCCCGGGTGGGCGAGCCGGGCGCACATGGTCAGTGTCTCGGTTTGTGGGACATCGGCTGGGATGGCCCACGCCGTCGCACTACCCTTCCCCCATGACCTCGCTCCTGCCGTACGACAACCTGTCCCCCGTCACCCGGGCCGCCTATCAGGCCAGGGCCGCTGCCGAGCGGCTGGCGCCGCTGCCGCGGGCCACGAAGGACGACGCGCTGCTGGCCATCGCGGACGCGCTGGAAGTGCGTGCGGCCGAGATCGTCGAGGCCAACGCGAAGGACATCGCCAAGGCCCGCGAGGCCGGCACCAGCGAGGCCATCATCGACCGGCTGACGCTCACCCCCGAGCGCGTACGGGCCATCGCCTCCGACGTCCGGGACGTCGTGGCGCTGCCGGACCCGGTCGGCGAGGTCGTCCGCGGCTCCACCCTCCCCAACGGCATCGACCTGCGCCAGGTCCGCGTCCCGCTCGGCGTCGTCGGGATCATCTACGAGGCCCGGCCCAACGTCACCGTCGACGCCGCCGCCCTCTGCCTGAAGTCCGGCAACGCGGTCCTGCTGCGCGGCTCGTCCTCGGCGTACGAGTCGAACACCGCCCTCGTGCGCGTACTGCGCGACGCCGTGCACGGGGCCGGGCTGCCCGCCGACGCCATCCAGCTCGTCCCCGGCGAGGGCCGCGAGTCCGTGCACGAGCTGATGCGCGCCCGCGGCCTCGTCGACGTGCTCATCCCGCGCGGCGGCGCATCGCTGATCAAGACGGTCGTGGAGGAGTCCACCGTCCCGGTGATCGAGACCGGCACCGGCAACTGCCACGTCTACGTGGACGCGCAGGCCGACATCGACATGGCCGTCGACATCCTGATCAACTCCAAGGCGCACCGCGTGAGCGTGTGCAACGCCGCCGAGACGCTGCTCGTCCACAAGGACATCGCGGACGACTTCGTCCCGCGCGCCCTGGACGCCCTGGCCGACGCGGGCGTGACCGTCCACGCCGATGGACGGATCCTGGCCTACGCGGAACAGTCGAAGGCCACCGTCGTGGAGGCCACGGCCGACGACTGGGAGACCGAGTACCTCTCGTACGACATCGCGGCCGCCGTCGTGGACTCGCTCGACAAGGCCGTGGAGCACATCCGGCTGTGGTCGTCCGGGCACACGGAGGCGATCGTCACCACCTCGCAGCAGGCAGCCCGCCGGTTCACCCAGTTGGTGGATTCCACGACGGTCGCCGTCAACGCCTCGACGCGGTTCACCGACGGCGGGCAGTTCGGATTCGGCGCCGAGATCGGCATCTCCACGCAGAAGCTGCACGCCCGCGGTCCCATGGGGCTGCCGGAACTGACCAGCACGAAGTACATCGTCACCGGCGACGGGCACACCCGCTGAGCGGTCCTTCGGCGGGGGCGCGTGCCCTGCGCACGAATTCTCATACCGTCTGCCCAAAATGACCCCCCAGGTCTACTCTGGTTCCGTGCCGGAGGACGTGGGGGGCACGCCGTTTTCCGACGGCTGGGAGCCCGACGACGACCACGACCGCGGGGGCGCGGACGAAGAGTTCGCCTCCGTGGTCTTCGACGAGGACTTCATCCGCTCGGCAGCTTTCCATGAGCCCACGGCGGTGGAGCGGCTCGTGGCCGCCGCACAGGCGCGTGCCGAGGCCTCGGAGGCCGAGGCGCGGCGGGCGGGCGCCAGGGGCCCCGGCGCCGACGACGATCTCTACGACGACGGCTTCGGCCCGGACGACGACCCCGGCTTCGGTCACGACCGGGACTTCGACGACGACCTGTACGACCCGGACCTCGCCGAGGAGCGATACGGGCGTACGGGAATCTATGCGGGCCATGCCCGCTGGCACCGCCCCGTCGCCTGGATGCTCGCCCTCGTGATGGGCATCGGCATGGTCGCCCTGGCCTTCAGCGCGGTCTACCGCGGCGCCTCCTCGGGCGGCAGCCGGGACGTGCCTCCGCCGCCCGCCACCACAGGGCTGGAGCAGGGAGCGGACGACCCCGTTCCGACCGGCCCCTCCGCGTCAGCGTCCGCCGACTACTCCCAGCCGGCCGTCTCGGCCGTGCCGCGTACGCCCTGAGGCCCTCCCACGGGGCCGCCCGGGCCCGTACCGCCGAGGTGCCCGCCGACGCCTGTGCGGACCCGTCGGAATTCATGGTGAGAACCTGTCAGAAGTTGGCGCGCAGCAGGGCGTTTACCTGGGAGCCCGGCGACCTACTCTGAATGTATGGGCGGGCCTGGAGACCCACCTGAGGGGGTACCCGAGGGAGCTCCCGGCGGTGGTGAGGACGAGTACCGATCCGTCGTGTTCGACGAGTCGTTCATTCGCGCTGCCCGCCTCCAGGAATCCTCGGCCCGGGAGCGGATGACGGACCACGCTCCGGCCGTGCGGCGCCGCCCCGCGCTGCGCCGCGGACTGTCCCGGCAGGCCCTGATCCTCGTCCTGCTGATCGCCCTCGCCTTCGGCACCGCGATCTACATGGGCGTACGCCACCCCTACCAGGCGCCGGCGACCGCCCAGCCCCCCGAGCCGCTGCGTATGACGGTCATCCCGCTCGCCCCGCACGATCCCGTGCCCGGTGCCGCCGACACCAAGGCGCTGTTCGCGCACAGCAAGGCCGCGGAATTCCGGGTCGGCGCCGAGGGCATCACGCTGCCCGCGTCCCGGCGCACCGCGCACTTCTCCGACAGCCAGGTCGTGACCGCGCTGACCACCGCCAAGGACTATCTGGTCGAGTCGTCCCTGGACCCGGAGGTCCTCACCGGCGGTTCCGTACGGTCCGTGCGGGTACTGCTCGACCCGCAGCAGCTCGACCAGTTCGACCAGAGCTTCGACCACCCGGCCGCCGACGGACGGCACGCCGCCACCGGCTGGCTGGTGCGCTTCGACCCCGCCAAGGCGGAGCTCGCCGACCCGCAGATCCGTGTGCAGGGCACGCTGAACGCCGTCGAGACGGACTCGGGCACGCTCGAGGTGACCAGCAACCACACCTTCGTCTACGCCCTGCGGCCGGCCGGTGCCGACGGTGACGCGAAGGCCTCGCTGTTCACCGTCCGCCGTGAGCTGCAGTTCCGCTTCGACCGCGACGACCTGCGGATGCACCAGGCCGAACTGGTCGTCTCGTATGTGCAGGCCGGCCCGCTGTCCTGCTCCGTGGACTCGGCGGGCCGGCTGCAGCCGCTGCTCGCCGGCCAGACGGCGAAGGCGGGCGGTCCCGCGGCCGGTACCGATCCGTTCGCGACCGACAGTGCGGCCTCACTGTGCGGGACGCTGGCGCCGGGCGCCCAGCCCTCGCTGTGACGCGCCCGGCCCTCGCAGCGTGATGTGACGGCAGGGGGCGTCAGTCCTTGCTGTCGGTGTCACCGCCCCGGCCTCCGGCTCCCCAGAACGTGTCCCGCAGCTTCCCGCCGAGGTCGCCCGCGCCGCCCGCGATGTCCGTGACCAGCTTCATCAGGGGGTCCTTGGACTGGCGTACCTCGTCGGCGTAGCCCGCCGCCGACTCGCGGAAAGAGTCCGAGACCGAGGTGTCCTTGTCCTCGCCGCGCCGCGGGTAGTGGCCGTCCATGATCCGCTGGTGGTCGCGGGTCTCGGACCACTTCTTCAGCTCGGCCGCGCGCACCGTGGTGAACGGATGCGTGCGCGGCAGCACGTTCAGGATCTTCAGCACGGAGTCGCGCAGGTCGCCGCCGGCCTCGTACTCCTCGGCCTGCGCCAGGAACGCGTCCACGTTCATCTCGTGCAGATGGTTCCCGCCCGCGATCTTCATCAGGCCGCGCATCGAGGCCTGCAGGTCCTGGCCGACCAGGAGCCCTGCGCGGTCGGCGGACAGCTCCGACTTGCGGAACCACTCGCGCAGCGCCGTCACGATCGCCATGACCGCGAGGTTGCCGAGCGGGATCCAGGCCACCCGGACCGCCAGGCTCGTCAGGAACAGCAGGATCGTGCGGTACACCGAGTGGCCGGAGAGCGCGTGGCCCACCTCGTGGCCGATGACAGCGCGCATCTCCTCCTCGTCGAGCAGTTCGACGAGGCCGGTCGTGACCACGATGATCGGCTCGTCCAGGCCGATGCACATGGCGTTCGGCTGCGGGTCCTGGTTGACGTACATCGGCGGGACCTTCTCCAGGTCCAGGATGTAACAGGCGTCCCGCAGCATGTCGTTGAGGTGCGCGAACTGGGCGTCGGACACCCGTACCGAGTCGGAGAGGAACAGCAGCCTGAGGCTGCGCTCTGGCAGCAGTCCGCTGAGGGCCTTGAAGACGGTGTCGAATCCGCTGAGCCTGCGCAGGGCCACCAGCGCCGAGCGGTCCGCGGGGTGCTCGTACGCCCGGGACGAGATTCCCGGGAAGCGTTTGCGCTGCCTGCCGGGCACATTGTCGTGGCTGTCGTCGGTCATGCCGTCCCCCATGTCCTCTGTGTCCGTCCGCCGCGGCGCACGGCTGCTCCGGCGGCCCCCGAGATGGTGTCCACACTAGGCGGAGTTACCTTGGCTGGCAGCAGACCGAAGGAGTCGTCCGCCATGGAGCACGTCACTGCAGCCGCCTGGCTCACCGAGGCTGCGAACGCGGCCGCACAACAGGACCAGCAGGGAGCGGGCAATCTGCTGCGCATCGTGCTGGTCGTCGCCATCGTGGGCTCCGTCCTGCTCGGCTGGTTCCTGCTGCGGGGGTACCGCAGGGACGGCGGGGACGGCGACGGCGGCAGCGGCACCGGTGGCGGCAGCAGCGCGGGCGGCGGCAGCAGCACCGGTGGCGACGGCGACTGATCCGGCCGCGGGCGCGACAGCCGTCGGCCCATGGGGCAGGCGGGGCGAGGCTCCGCCCGTCCGCAACACCTGAGTCGGCGTGATCGCGGACGAGACCGGCGCTTACGATGGGCGCGAAGTCATTTCCCGATCCCACCTCCGGATAGGTCCCGCTGACGATGAGTCTCTACAGCGCCGCAGCCCAGCTGGCCCCTCTTGCCGCCGAGGGCGAGCAAGGCGGCAACCACGAAAGCCTCAGCCCGTTCGTCACCGGGGGCGGTGCGTTCCTCGTTCTGCTTCTGCTGCTGTGGATCACCACGCGCTTCAACCGGGACCGCTGATCCCCGGGCCCCGGGCCGTGGCCCTCGCGGCCGGAGCCGG
Organism: Streptomyces sp. NPDC002577; assembly: GCF_053594815.1. NCBI lineage: Bacteria > Bacillati > Actinomycetota > Actinomycetes > Kitasatosporales > Streptomycetaceae > Streptomyces > Streptomyces sp. NPDC002577. The sequence goes on from NZ_JBSFWK010000022.1 coordinate 5,239, forward strand.
CCGGCCGGGCCGGTAGGGTCTGCACGCATGGGAGAGCAGGACATGCCTACCGGTACCGGCCCGGTGAGTACGGCCAAGCGTCGCCTCGGCGTCATGGGCGGAACGTTTGACCCGATCCACCACGGCCACCTGGTGGCGGCCAGCGAGGTCGCCGCCCAGTTCCACCTCGACGAGGTGGTGTTCGTACCGACCGGGCAACCGTGGCAGAAGACCGACCGCAGAGTCTCCCCGGCCGAGGACCGCTATCTCATGACGGTCATCGCGACCGCCGGGAACCCGCAGTTCTCCGTGAGCCGCATCGACATCGACCGCGGCGGGCCTACCTACACGGCCGACACCCTGCGCGAGCTGCACGCGCTCAATCCCGACACGGATCTGTTCTTCATCACCGGCGCCGACGCGCTCGGCCAGATCCTGACCTGGCGGGACACGGAAGAACTCTTCTCCCTCGCGCACTTCATCGGCGTCACACGCCCCGGCCACACGCTGGCGGACCCGGGCCTGCCGGACGGCGGGGTCTCCCTGGTGGAGGTCCCGGCGCTGGCCATCTCGTCCACAGACTGCCGTGCGAGAGTCGCCAAGGGCGACCCGGTCTGGTACTTGGTGCCGGACGGCGTCGTGCGCTACATCGACAAGCGCAAGCTGTACCGCGGCGAGTGAGCCGAGAGGGGCACCGGTGAACGACCGATACGACGGGTACGCGGCGGGCGGGGGCCAGGGCGACCAGTACGAGCTCGTGGGATACGACGAGTTCGGGCAGCCGGTCTACCGGCAGGTGCCCGGGCAACAGCCGCCCCAGGTCCCCCCACAGAGCCCCCCACAGGGCTATGGCTCGTACGGTTCGGGGCAGCCGCAGGGCTACGGCTACGACCCCTACGCCACGGGCCAGCAGCCGCCCGTCCCGCCGCCCGTCCCGCCCTACGACACGACGTCGACCGGCCAGCAGCCGCCGGTGCCCCCCTACGGCTCCTACGATCCGTACGGTGCCGCCGGTCCAGGGACCGCGAACCCCCGTCCAGGGACCGCGAACCCCTCTCCTGCGGGTTACGACCCCTACGGGCAGGCCTCCGGCACCGGCCCGCAGCCGCGCGTGGAGCCGCGTGCCGCCGCGCGTACGGCCGAGCAGACCGCCTACATCCCGCAGCAGGGACGGCCCATGCCGGAGTCCGGGCCGCGTGAGGACCGCGACTACCGCACCGGGCAGTTCTCCTTCGTGGAGGAGCCGGACGAGGACTCCGAAGACGTCATCGACTGGCTGAAGTTCAGCGAGAGCCGCACCGAGCGGCGCGAGGAGGCCCGCCGCCGCGGGCGCAACCGCATGGTCGCCCTGGTCGTCGTCCTCGCGCTGGTAGCGGTCGGAGGCGTGGGCTATCTGTGGTTCGCGGGCAAGCTGCCCGGTATGTCCGTCGATGCCAAGGGTGGCGGCACGACCGCGGTGGGCGCCCAGAACCGTGACGTGATCGTCGTCCACCTGCACAACACCAAGAAGGGCGGCACCTCGACGGCGCTGCTCGTCGACAACACCACGACCAAGCAGGGCACCACCGTCCTGCTGCCCAACTCCCTCACCCTGACCGACGACGACGGGACCACCACCACACTGGCGAAGTCGGTCGACGGCGACGGCTCGGACGGCACGCGAGAGTCCCTCGACAACCTGCTCGGCACGGAGATCCAGGGCACCTGGCGGCTGGACACCCCCTACCTCAACAACCTCGTCGAGCTTGTCGGGAACATCGACATCAACACCGACACCGACGTCCCCGACCCGGACTCGAAGACCAAGAAGGGCGCCTCGCCCCTGGTGAAGAAGGGCGAGGACCAGACGCTGAGCGGCCCGATGGCGGTCGCCTACGCCACCTACCGGGCGTCCGGCGAGTCCGAGAACGCGCAGCTGGAGCGGTTCGGGCAGGTCATGCTGGGCGTGCTGCGCAAGATGTCGTCCGATCCCCAGGCCGCCACGACCACCGTGCAGTCGCTCGCGCAGATCCTCGACCCGTCGCTGAACGACAAGGACCTCGGCACCTTCCTCGCCAAGCTCTCCGACCTCGCCAAGGGCGGCGACTACAAGACCGACCTGCTGCCCGTGCAGCAGGACGGCACCGTGAGCGAGAAGGCCACCGACAACGTGGTCAAGAACGTGCTCGGCGGCACCGTGAAGAGCCCCGAGAAGGGCGCGGCCGTCCGGGTCGGCGTCAAGAACGCCACCGGCAACAAGAAGGCCGAGGAACAGGCCAGGGTCGTCCTGCTCAACGGCGGCTACACCTTCGTCGACAGCGGCACGGGCTCCGCAGCCCAGGCCGTGTCGCAGGTGGTCTACGCGGACGCGGCCGACAAGGACGACGCCGTCGAGGTCGCCAAGACGCTGGGCCTCCCGACGAGCGCCGTGAAGAAGGGCAAGACCGCGTCGAACGCCGATGTCTCGGTGGTGCTGGGCCAGAACTACAAGGTCCAGTCGTCGACCGCGACCGGCTCTTCGACAGCGACCGGCTCTTCCGGCGTCGGCGGGTGATCCGGTAATCGTTTGGGGCGGCGTCGGCGGTCCGTGAGACCCTTGAGGTGCTGCCTGTGCGAGGCGGCGGCCGGTCCCCGACCGGCCGCGGGCCCCGCGCAGTATCCGCAACCCAGCACCGAAACCACGACCGCCGACGGAAAGCCTTGTAGTGACCGCTACGGACCGCTCCCTGGAGCTCATCACCACCGCCGCCCAGGCGGCCGCCGACAAGCTCGCGCACGACGTCATCGCGTACGACGTCAGCGACGTGCTGTCGATCACGGATGCCTTCCTGCTGGCCTCCGCGCCCAACGACCGCCAGGTCAAGTCGATCGTCGACGAGATCGAGGAGCGGCTGAACAAGGAGCTCGGCGCCAAGCCGGTGCGCCGCGAGGGCGACCGTGACGCACGCTGGATCCTGCTCGACTACGTCGACATCGTGGTGCACGTCCAGCACAGCGAGGAGCGCGTCTTCTACGCCCTCGAGCGGCTCTGGAAGGACTGCCCCGAGATCGCCCTGCCCGCCGACGCGCAGGCCACCCGCGGCAAGTCCGAGGCGCACGCCAAGCAGCTGGCCGCGGAGGAGGCCGCCGAGATGCGGCAGCTGGGCGGTGAGCTGCGTTGAGCAGCGCCTCCGAGGGCGCCGGCGCGCCCGCTTCCGGGGGAGCCGACGTGCCGGGCGCCGACGCACGGCCGCGGACGGACGGTGACGGGGCAGGGCAGGACGCCGCACGCGGCCCCGAGCCCGAGCCGTCGCAGAAGGCGGGCCGTGGCCGCCGTGTCATCCTCTGGCGGCACGGCCAGACCTCCTGGAACCTGGAGCGCCGCTTCCAGGGCACCACGGACGTCGCCCTGACCGAGACGGGCCTCGGCCAGGCCCGCCGGGCCGCACGGCTGCTGGCCTCGCTGAAGCCGGACGCGATCGTCGCCTCCGACCTCAGCAGGGCGGTCGACACGGCCCGCGAGCTGGCCGTGATCACCGGGCTCGAGGTGACACAGGCCGAGGGCCTGCGGGAGACCTACGCGGGCGCCTGGCAGGGCCTGACCCACGACGAGATCATCGAGCGGTACGGCGAGCAGTACGCCGCATGGAAGCGCGGTGAGCCGGTGCGCCGCGGTGGCGGTGAACTGGAGACCGAGGTCGCCGAACGCGCCGCTCCGGTCGTCCTGCGGCACGCCGAGAAGCTGCCGCAGGACGGCACGCTGGTGGTGGTCAGCCACGGCGGCACGATCCGTACGACCATCGGGCGGCTGCTGGGCCTCGAGGCCCACCACTGGGAGGGGCTCGGCGGCCTCTCCAACTGCTGCTGGTCCGTGCTGGGCGAGGGCGCGCGCGGCTGGCGGCTGCTCGAGCACAACGCCGGCACGCTGCCGGAGCCGGTGCTGGGCGACGACGACTGACCCCTGTCGTCCGCTCGGCGCTCCTGTCGTCGATCTCGACGGCCGGCTCCCGCCGGCTGCCGGGACCCGTCTGCCGGTCCCGCGTCCGGTCCCGGTGCCTGACCGGGACCGGATTTCGCTTTCCGGCAGGTCGCAGGCTAAAGTTCTTCTTGTTCGCCCCGCCGGGCGGGAAGCGAGACATCATGCGGCTCCGCCGCGTGGCAAGGGGCTATAGCTCAGTTGGTAGAGCGCCTGCATGGCATGCAGGAGGTCAGGAGTTCAATTCTCCTTAGCTCCACGGATCGACACTCTGTTGAGTTGTCAAAGATCGGTGATCAGGAATCCCGTCCCCTCAGGGGGCGGGATTTTCTGTGCTCCACATGCGGATGATCTCCGTGGCCGCCTCGTCCGCCTCGTCCGAGGGCGGCCACAACCGCTGCCTGCGCTCCCTCAGCAGCGCGATCTTCTCGCGCGACTCCTCGTCCTCCGGCGAGTAGGCGACGATGCGGCACTCCGGCATCCCGTCGATCGACAGGGACAGCGAGGTCAGCCTCAGCTCGCCCACCGCCGCGTGGCGGAACGTCTTCACTCGCGGCCCCGGAGGTATGACCTCGCCGCTCGCCCACAGTTCCGCGAAGTACGGGCTGGCGGCCGACAGCGCCCGTATGAACTGCTCCCAGGCCGGCTCGCCGACATGTCTGCCGTACGAGGACCGCAGGGTCGCCACCATGACCGGCAGCTCGTGCTCCCGGTGCACCACCGGGCAGGCCTCCTCGGAGACGGTGAACAACGTCCACAGCACGTTCGGCACGCCGATCCTGAGCGTCTCCGGCACGACGAACATGTCGCGGTATGCGGGGTTGGTGGCGAGGATGTCGTACCGCGAGTTGTAGACCACCGCCGGATGAGGGTCGAGCGCGTCGATGACGTCCTGGACCGCAGGCCCGACCTGTTCCGCCAACTGCTCCGGGGCGGGGTCGAAGGGCACCTCCGCCAGGCGGTACAGATGCTCCCGCTCCGGCGAGTCGAGCCGCAGCGTGCGCGCGACGGCGTCCAGGACCTGCGCGGAGGCGTTGATCGGCCTGCCCTGTTCGAGCCACGTGTACCACGTGACGCCCACGCCCGAGAGCTGGGCGACCTCCTCGCGGCGCAGCCCCGGCGTGCGGCGCCGCAGGCCCGGCGCCATGCCCACGTCGGCCGGTGTCACCCGGGCGCGCCTGCTGCGCAGAAATGCGGCCAGCTCGGGCCGGCGGCGCTGTGTCGTCCCCATCGTCACGTCCCCCATCGTCGACGCCTGACTTGTCTCCTGCTCGTCCCCTGCCAGGTGCTGTCAGTACCAGCATCAACGGGCACTCGGCACCCGTACCGAAGCGTGGCCACGCTTGATGGCATGACGACGACACCTCAGACGGGCCCGGGTACGGCACCCGTTCCAAGTCCTGCAGTCAGTAAAGCCCCCGGCACTGACAACCGGCCCCGGCCGCTGCTCGCGGTCGTGCTGGCGGCCCAGTTCATGGCGCTGCTCGACGTGTTCATCGTGAACGTCGCGGCCCCCACGATCGGCACCGAACTCCACGCTTCGGGAGCCGACTTACAGTTGGTCATCGCCGGATACTCCATCACGTACTCGGTGCTGCTGATCACCGGTGCGCGGCTCGGCGACCGGCTCGGCCACGGCCGGGTCCATCTCGTCGGGCTCGCCCTCTTCACGGCGGCCTCGCTCGCCTGCGGTCTGGCGCAGGGCTCCACCGAACTCATCGTGTTCAGGCTGGTCCAGGGCGCCGGCTCGGCCGTGATGATCCCGCAGGTGCTCAGCCTGATCCAGCGCCACTTCACCGGCGAGGCCCGGGTGAAGGCGCTCGGCGCGTACGCGGCGGTCATCGCGACCGGCGCCGCGGCCGGGCAGGTGCTCGGCGGATTGCTGGTCAGCGCCGACCTGTTCGGCACCGGATGGCGGCCGGTGTTCCTCGTCAACGTGCCCGTGGGCGTCGTACTGCTGGCCGTCGGCAGGCGCGTACTGCCGCGGGACCACGCGGCGGCGCGGGAGCGGGCGCGCGGCCTCGACCTGCCGGGACTGGTACTGCTCGGCGCCGCCGTGTCGCTGTTCACGGTGCCGCTGGTGCTCGGGCAGGAGGAGGACTGGCCGTTGTGGTCCTGGCTGTCGCTGGCCGCGGCGGCCGTCCTGTTCGGCGTGTTCTGCACGTACGAGTCGCGGCTGGCCCGGCGCGGCGGCGCCCCGCTGATCGCGCCCCGCGTGCTGCGCCACCCCGGCATGGGCCTCGCCGTCTTCCGCATCATCGCGGTCATGGCCGTCAACGGCGGTTTCCTGTTCGCGCTCACGCTGCACGTCCAGGGCGGCCTCGGTTACAGCGCGCTGCGGGCGGGCCTCACCTTCGCGCCGACCGCGGTCGTCTTCGGCCTGGTCGGTCTCACCTGGCGCACCTGGCCCGCGTCCTGGCAGCGCCGGCTGGCGCCGGCCGGGTTCGTGCTCACCGCGCTCTCCGTGGCCGGCGTGGGCCTGCTCCTGCAAGGCGGCGACGCCGGCGGCGCACTGCTGTACGTCGCGTACGCAGGCGTGGGCGTCGGGTTGGCGCTCGGCTTCAGCCCAACGCTCACGGGAGCGCTCGCCACGGTTCGCCCCGAGGACGCGGCGGACGCCAGCGGTCTGCTCGCGACGGTCGCGCAACTCGGTCAGCTGATCGGCGTCGCGGCGTTCGGCACACTGTTCCTGAACCGGCTTGAGTCATTCGGCGCCCACAGCGCGTATACGTCTGCGGAGGCGCTCCTGGCGTGCATGTACGCGTTGACCGCGACGGCCGCGGTGGGCGCCGTGTCCGGACTGGTACTGAGGCGTCGCTGACCGTGTCGCTCCAGCCGTGGCAGAATCGGACGGCCGGAAGGGAGCTGCTACCTTCGCCGAGCGTGGCCCGACTGAAGGGAGAGCGCGATGCCTGCGAGCATCCTCGAGGAGTACGGCATCCTCGATGTGGCCGATGTGAGCAACAGAGCGACACTCCTCAGGGCGGAAACCACCTCTCCCACGCATCCGGGCGCCCCCTGTGGCGGTGACGGCGCTCCCCTCGCGGCCTGCGCAACCCGCCTCGAATGCCCGTCCTGCGGCTCCGCCCACGTCGCCCAGGTCCTCGGCGACAACGGCGGAGTCTCCTTCGTGTGCACGGCCTGCGGCCACAGCTGGAGCTGATCGATGGGTGCACACAGGCGGAAGTGCGACTGGTGCGGCAGCGGTACGCCGATCGTCCGTGACATGGAGCCGGTCAACCCGGACTACCAGTACTGGTGCGAGGAATGCGCGCGGGCGCTGATCATAAAAGGCGACCCGATCGAGACCTACCGCGAACTCGAGGGCGAGCCGATCTACGGGCGGCTCCTCGACGAGCACTGCACCCTCAAACGGTTCTACTCGTTCGCCACCGCGTGACCTTCATCGCGGTGAGCACCAGAAAGGCACAGCCGGCTGCCGCGTAGAGCGCGGACAGTGCCAACTGCCCGCTGTCCTGGTGCAGTTCGTGCCTCCCGCTGCCGTGCGGTACCCACCACAGGGCGTACGAACAGAAGACCAGCCCCAAGACCGCGGCCGCGGCCCGGCATGCCCGGTAGCCCTGACCCCGGCGTGCCGCCTCGCTGCCGAGGAGCACCACGATGGGCACGCACCACACCCAGTGGTGCGACCACGAGATGGGACTGATCAGCAGACCCGTGGCCGCACAGGCGGTCGCGGCCCAGGCCCGTTCGCCGCGCAGCGCCGCGGCCACGGCGACCGCCAGACCCGCCGCCGCGGCGATCGCGGCGACCGCCGGCCACCAGCCGCCGGGATCCCCGGTGTGCAGAAGCCGGGCCAGTACGCCGCGCAGCGACTGGTTCGCGGTGTCCTCGGTGCGCCCGACCCGGGCCGTCTCGAACACCATCCGCGTCCAGAAGCGCAGTGAGTCGTACGGCAGGACGGCGGCCGCCAGCAGTGTCGCGCCGGCGAACGAGGCGGCCGCCACGCACGCGTGCCGCAGCCAGGGCCGCCACGCGTCGTGCCGTACCGCTGCTACGACGCCCGTCAGCGTCAGAAAGACGATGAAGAGAGCGGGTGTGAGTTTGATCGCAGCCGCGACGCCGATGCCCGCACCGGCCCATCGGCGGTGGTCCCTCCGCGACAGGTCCCACAGCACCAGCACGGCCAGCAACAGGTTGACCTGCCCGTACCGCAGCGTCGTCCACACCGGCTCGCACCAGACCGCGAGCGCCGCGATCCACCAGGCGAGCGCCACGCGCGTGTGCCCGACGAGCCGCAGGGTGAGCCAGGCGAACGTGACGAGAAGCCCGAGGTTCCCGGCGGTCGCCACCATCCGCATGGCCGTCGTGTCCAGCAGCGTCAGCGGCGTGAACAGCAGAGCGGCGAACGGCGGGTAGGTGGTGGGCAGACGGGCGTCGGTGGCGCGCAGTGCGTAGAGGTCCTCGCCCGCGCGTACCGCCTCGCCCTCGGCCCGGTAGACCATCAGATCGATCATCGAGACGTCGGCGACGCGCTGCGCGATGCAGAAGGCCGTGAAGGAGACCAGGCAGGCCCCGACGGCCACGGGCACGCGCAGGCGGGTGCGGGGGAACGCGATCACGGTCACGAAGGCCGACAGTACCGGCCTTATCGGTACATCCCGGAAACGATTTGGTGGTGCACCGGGATGACCGTGTAATGTTGGCGGAGCCGCCGGGGGAACCGGGCGGAACACCTCAAGGGGCTATAGCTCAGTTGGTAGAGCGCCTGCATGGCATGCAGGAGGTCAGGAGTTCAATTCTCCTTAGCTCCACGAGTACGAGGGCGACCTGTGTCCGCGGAATGCGCGGACCGGGTCGCCCTCGTCGTTTTTGCGCGGCTGCGCCGCGTGTTGCGGGGGCTTCGCCACCCGCACCCCCTTTGAAGCGGTCAGAGTTGCCGCCCGAAGAGGGGCGAGTTTGTGAGGCGCGGGCAACTCGCGCGAGCGCCGTAGGAGATGAGACGCGCGCCACCGGATCGGGTGACACGCCTTTCGTTGCGGGTCCTTGACCGGCGTCGACCGGCGTCAGCCCCGTCCGCTGCCGAGCGCCCGGCGGCCCCCGCCCGGAGGCAGGACCGGCAGGCTCGAGCGCCTCGGAGCAGGCGGCTGCTCCTGTTCGATCCGCAGTGCGAGCGCGGGGCAGCGGCGCACGGCTCGCATGGCGCGCGCCGCCGAGTACTGCGGCACCGACGCCTCCGCGACGGACGGAAAGCCGTCAGGACCCAGCTGGATGAGTTCCGGGACGATGTCCGCGCACAAACCATGGCCCTGGCACAGCGTCCAGTCGACGGCGAGTCGCTGACCGGTCGGCGCGTCACCGGCTCCGCCTCCGGCGCCTCCGCCCGCGGCACCCTCCTCCTGGAGCGGCAGGACACCCGTGACGGGTCTGCCGCAGCCACCGCCCAGGGCGTGTGCCGCGAGATCGTCCGTGAACGCCGAGAGGGCGGAGTCCAGGAACGCGGCCGAGCCGTCGGGGTGCTTGCATGCGCCACGGCGCTTCACGGCCTTGGTGACCTGGCGCAGGGCCTCCAGGGCCGCCGGGCCGCCGCCGTTCAGCATGTCCGCGAGCCCTCTGGCCGCCGCGGGCAGGCCGAGGTAGCAGGGGCCGCACTGTCCGGCGCTCTCCGCGGCGAGCCAGTTCGCCACCCGCAGCGACTCGCCGAGCGGGCAGGTTTCCGGGCCGATCGGCAGGATGGCACCCGCGCCGAGCGCACCACCGAGGGCGTCCAGCGACGCACGGGAGACGACCGCGTCGTGCACGGCGGCCCCGTTCAGCCACTTGCCGTGGTAGCCGCCGGTGAGCACGCCCTGCGGCACCGGAGGCGCGCCGGCCAGTTGCAGCACGTACCGCAGAGGCACTCCGGTGGGAACCTCCACGACCATGGGGCGGGCGACGGCGCCGGAGATGGTCAGCATCACCGTGCCGGGCTCGTCGTGGAGGCCGGTGTTGCGGTAGCGGCCGGCGCCGATCCGCGCGGCGACCGCCAGCTGGGCGAACGTCTCTGCGTTCGACAGCAATGTGGGTGCGCCGCCCACGCCGCTGTCGGAAGCACGCACCTTGCGCCCTGGAGGCAGCGGCGGGCCGCCGTCCGCCGAGCGGATCAGCGCCGAGGACTCGCCGGTCACCATGCGCACCGGATTGCGCTGCACGCGCGCGCGTAGAGGCGCCCCGCGCCGATTGGTGAGGCCGCGCTCCGCGAGCGCGGCCTGCATCGACGCCTCGGTGGAGTTGCGCGTCACACCGACGACGAGCGTGCGGGCCCCCAGCGCCTCGGCGGCCAGCAGGGCGCCGTCGAGGATCAGGTGCGGGGAGCGGTTGATCAGCACCGTGTCCTTGCGGCAGGCGGGCTCGTCCTCGCTGCCGTTCACGACCACCACGGGACGTACGCCACGGCGGATCGCCGACTCGGCGACCGCCCGCAGCTTCCTGGCGAAGGGGAAGCCCGCTCCGCCGCGGCCCTTCAGGGAGATCTGCTCCGCGAGCGAGGCGAGCTGCTCACCGCCCATCGGCTCGAGCGGGCCGTGCACCTTCAAGTGCATGGCGAGATCCAGGCGTTCGACCAGGTCGAAGCCGGAGGTGAGCTGGGGGAGCCCGACGACACGGACCTCGGGGACGTCGGGCAGAGCGGCGTTCACTTCATGCCTCCGGTGGGGGCGCTCCAGGGCTCGCCGGAGCTGGGCGCCTGGAAGGGCCCGGGGAGGGTCTCGGTGGCGGAGCCGCCGTCGTACGCGGGATCGGCGGCAGCCGTGTACGGGGTGCCGTGGTGGGGGGTGTCGTACGTGGTGTCCCATGAGGCGGAGGCGGACGGGAGTGCCTCGCCGGGCGGCGGCGGGGAAGGGGCGGGCCAGCGGCCCGTTGCCGCCGTTCCGGTGTCGTCGAGGCGTGGCAGGGCCTCGGTCGGCCGGCGGCCCAGGGACAGGTCGATGCGCTCGGTCTCGTCGTGCCGCAGGCCGTCCCGCGCGCGCGGGATCGACGAGACCGCACGGTAGGCGGCCGAGATACCGGCGCCCGCGCGGGGCGAACGCGGGGACGCCGAGGGCCGCGGCGGGGCTTCGTAGAGCGGCGGGGAAGGCGGTGTCATGCCGCGCAGAGACGCGTTCGAGGAGACGTTCGACAGGGGCGGGAAAGCAGGCTCGGGGCGAGGCAGTGCGGTCGTGCCGCCGACGGTGGAGTAGCCCAGGGGCCCGCCGCCCAGAGTCGAGCCTCTCGGCGCCGGACCGCCCGGTGGCGTCTCGCTCAGCGAGCTGCCGGGCAGAACAGCGCCCGGCAGCGGAGAGTCCGCCGCGCCCCGGCGCGCTCGCGCCCCGCGGGGGCCGTCGTCCGGCTGCAGCACCGCCAGGATCCGGGCGGCGACCCGCCGCTTGACCGGAAGGGGCGCGGCGCGCAGCGCGATGGCGCCCCCGACCGCGGCCAGGGCCAGGCAGTACGTCACCGTCACCCAGGTGGCGGCGGGACGGCCCGCGTACAGCCCGTGCACCAGGGCCGAGCACCAGGCCGGGTAGGCCAGCATGTGCACCGCCCGCCAGCGGGCGGCCACCTGGACCGGGGACGCGAAGGCACTCCGCAGGGCTCCCGTCAGCCCTGTGGTCACCATGAGCAGGGCGGCGAGGGAGCCGAAGCCGATGAGGCCCTGCGTACCGGTGAAGCCGAGGCCGAAGGGGATCAGGGCGGCCAGCAGCGTGGTGTGGTCCAGTGCGAGCTTCACCGTGATGTGCAGCAGCAGGAAGGCGAGCGCGGCGACCGCGGTCGTGCGGTGCACGGCCTGGGCGAGCAGCCGCTGGCGGGAGTTGAGGAACAGCCGGTCCGTGGCGACCAGGCCCCAGATCACGGAGCTGGTCAGGGAGACGAGTGACAGGACGCCCGCGCCGAAGTCGAGGAAGTCGCGGAAGCCGTCGCCTCCGACGAACACGAGCACGGGTATGAGCAGCAGCGTCATCGCCGCCACTCCGCCCCGGGCCGTGGGGCCCGGTAACGAAAGAGAACGGATCTTGCGACGAGGGTTCATGGGCGGCGACTCCGAATGGTTCGGCAAAGCGTTCCCACAGCCGCATGCTAGGTGTCAGCAAACCGTTGGGTACGTGGTTTGAGTTATTGCGTTGTTACCTAAGGGCAACCCGGGATTTCTGCTGCCCCGATAGGTGGTACGCGGGGCGCCGCCCAGACTTTCAACGGTGTGAGCCACGCCACGCGCGCGTGGCCGACGTTCCGCCCGGGCGGATGCTCGTCGCGGGCCCTGCGGGGGCTGCGGTACCCTGACGCCATGCGTGCCGTACGCCTTCTGCTTAGCGGGCCGCGCTGATCAGTGCCGACGGAAGAAAAGATCCCGTCGGAATCGGCGCGGCGTCCCCTCCTGTGCGAGGGGATTTTTCGTTTCCGAACCGGTTGCGCACTGCTTCCGGACCGCTGGCAGAGACGATCGATGGAGCTTTGAGGATCATGAGCGAGACGAATTCCTCCCCCGCTGCCGAAGGCGCGGGAGGGGCCACGGCCGAGGTGGCCGCGCCGCACCGCTACACGGCCACGACGGCCGCCGAGATCGAGGCACGCTGGCAGGACTTCTGGGAGGCCGACGGGACGTACGAGGCCCCCAACCCCACGGGTGACCTGGCGGGCGACCCCGCCCTGGCGGCCAAGCCCAAGAAGTTCATCATGGACATGTTCCCGTACCCGTCGGGTGCGGGACTGCACGTCGGCCACCCCCTGGGGTACATCGCCACGGACGTCTTCGCCCGCTTCCAGCGCATGACGGGCCACAACGTCCTGCACACCCTGGGATTCGACGCCTTCGGCCTGCCCGCCGAGCAGTACGCCGTGCAGACGGGCACGCACCCGCGCGTGTCCACCGAGGCCAACATCGAGAACATGACGGCGCAGCTGCGCCGCCTGGGCCTGGGCCACGACAAGCGCCGGTCGTTCGCGACGATCGACCCGGACTACTACAAGTGGACCCAGTGGATCTTCCTGCAGATCTTCAACTCCTGGTACGACGAGGAGGCGAAGAAGGCCCGTCCCATCGAGCAGCTGGTCGCCCAGTTCGAGAGCGGTGAGCGCGCGGTTCCGGGGACCACGCGCGCGTGGAACGAGCTGACCGCCGCCGAGCGCGCGGACGTACTGAGCGAGTTCCGCCTGGCGTACGCCTCGGACGCGCCCGTCAACTGGTGCCCTGGCCTGGGCACCGTACTGGCCAACGAGGAAGTCACCGCCGACGGGCGCTCCGAGCGCGGCAACTACCCCGTCTTCAAGGCGAAGCTGCGCCAGTGGAACATGCGCATCACCGCCTACGCCGACCGGCTGCTGGACGACCTGGAGGCGCTGGACTGGCCCGAGGCCATCAAGCTGCAGCAGCGCAACTGGATCGGGCGGTCCGAGGGCGCCCGCGTCGACTTCCCGATCGACGGCGAGCGCATCACGGTGTTCACCACGCGCCCGGACACCCTGTTCGGCGCGACCTACATGGTGCTGGCGCCCGAGCACCCGCTGGTCGAGAAGTTCACCCCGGCCGCCTGGCCGGAGGGCACCCACGAGGTGTGGACCGGCGGCCACGCGACGCCGGCGGAGGCCGTCGCCGCCTACCGTGCGCAGGCCGCCTCGAAGTCCGACGTCGAGCGGCAGGCCGAGGCCAAGGACAAGACCGGCGTCTTCATCGGCGCGTACGCGACCAACCCGGTCAACGGCGAGCAGGTCCCCGTCTTCATCGCCGACTACGTCCTGGTGGGCTACGGCACCGGCGCCATCATGGCTGTCCCGGCGGGCGACCAGCGCGACTTCGAGTTCGCGCGCGCTTTCGAGCTGCCGATCCGCTGCATCGTCGAGCCGACGGACGGCCGCGGCACCGACACCTCGACGTGGGAGAACGCCTTCGCCTCGTACGACGCGAAGATCATCAACTCCTCCAACGACGACATCTCGCTGGACGGCCTGGGCGTCGTCGACGCCAAGGCGCGCATCACCGAGTGGCTGGAGCGCAAGGGCATCGGCCAGGGCACCGTCAACTTCCGGCTGCGCGACTGGCTGTTCAGCCGCCAGCGCTACTGGGGCGAGCCGTTCCCCATCGTCTACGACGAGGACGGCATCGCCCACGCGCTGCCCGAGTCGATGCTGCCGCTGGAGCTGCCGGAGGTGGAGGACTACTCGCCGCGCACCTTCGACCCGGACGACGCCGACACCCAGCCCGAGACCCCGCTGTCCCGGAACGAGGAGTGGGTCAACGTCACGCTGGACCTGGGTGACGGCCCCAAGAAGTACCGTCGCGAGACCAACACCATGCCCAACTGGGCCGGTTCGTGCTGGTACGAGCTGCGCTACCTGGACCCGCACAACAGCGAGAAGCTGGTCGACCCGGAGATCGAGCGCTACTGGATGGGCCCGCGCGAGGGCCGGCCGCACGGCGGCGTCGACCTGTACGTGGGCGGCGCCGAGCACGCCGTGCTGCACCTGCTGTACGCGCGCTTCTGGTCGAAGGTCCTGTTCGACCTGGGCCACGTCTCCTCGGCGGAGCCGTTCCACAAGCTGTTCAACCAGGGCATGATCCAGGCCTACGTCTACCGGGACAGCCGCGGCATCGCGGTGCCGGCCGCCGAGGTGGAGGAGCGCGACGGCGCGTACTACTACCAGGGCGAGAAGGTCTCCCGGCTGCTGGGCAAGATGGGCAAGTCCCTGAAGAACGCCGTCACTCCGGACGAGATCTGCGCCGAGTACGGCGCGGACACACTGCGCCTGTACGAGATGGCGATGGGCCCCCTGGACGTGTCGCGGCCGTGGGACACGCGCGCGGTGGTCGGCCAGTTCCGGCTGCTGCAGCGGCTGTGGCGCAACGTGGTCGACGAGACGACCGGCGAGGTCACCGTCGTCGACGCGGCGGAGTCCGACATCGACGAGGACACGCTGCGCGCGCTGCACAAGGCGATCGACGGCGTCCGCCAGGACCTGGAGGGCATGCGCTTCAACACCGCCATCGCCAAGGTCACCGAGCTGAACAACCACCTGACCAAGGTGGGCGGCGCGGTGCCGCGGTCGGTCGCCGAGCGCCTGGTGCTGCTGGTCGCGCCGCTGGCCCCGCACATCGCCGAGGAGCTGTGGCGCAAGCTGGGCCACACCGACTCGGTCGTCCACCGGGACTTCCCCGTGGCCGACCCGGCGTACGTCGTGGACGAGACGGTGACCTGTGTCGTGCAGGTCAAGGGCAAGGTCAAGGCGCGCCTGGAGGTCTCCCCGTCGATCTCGGACGAGGAGCTGGAGAAGGTGGCGCTGGGCGACGAGAAGGTCGTGGCGGCGCTGGGCGACGCGGGCATCCGCAAGGTGATCGTGCGGGCGCCGAAGCTGGTGAACATCGTTCCTGCGTGACGTTGCGTCACTCTCCGTAGTCACGGGCTGCGGATCGGAGGGCTGCACATCGTCCCTGCGCGAGCGGGTCGGGGTAGTCCCCTACGGGCAGGTTGGGGGTTTCACAGGAACCCTCGGCCTGCCTCTTCCGTTTACCGTGGGAGAGCCGGCACAGGACCTGGGAGGAGCATCATGGAAGCCGTGATCACAGTCGTGGCTCTGCTCTTCGTGCTCTTCTTCGTGGTGGCGGGGTATGCCACCGTGAAGGTCGTCGGCGCCGCGAAGCGCGGCGTGGACCGCACGATCACCCAGGCCCGCCGCACGGTGGAGGACACCACGCTGCGTGCGAGGACGCTCGCACAGCCGGGCGCGGTGGGCGAGCTGGCCCAGCTCCGGCTGGACCTGCGCACCTCGATGCGGGCCACCCAGGACGCGCTGCACGCGGCCGTGGCAGAGGACGCCTCGCTGAAGGAGTCCCTCGGCCTCTTCGAGCGGCTCAGCGTCCACGGCCGTGAGCTGGACGACGAGCTCAAGCGGCTGGAGAGCGAGCCGGACAGGGCACGCCTCGCGGAGCGGCTGCCCGCGCTGCGGGAGCGTACGGAACGGATCACCAAGTCGGCGGACGCGCTGCGCTGGGCGGCGCGTGACCGTGCGCGCCGCTTCGCGGACGACGATCTGGAGTCGCTGAGTGCCCAGATCGACGTGGAGGCGGGGGCCCTGCGGCACTGGACGACGGAGCCGGAACAGCGGCGGAATGCGGGGCCGTCGACGGGGCCGGCGTCGCGTAGCGCCGCCTCGTGGCCGACGGCCGCGGAGCCCGAAGGGGCCGCCGCCGAACAGACCTGGCCGGGCTCTTCGGCAGCGGCGGACCAGGAGCCGGCCCGGCCCGCGATCACACGGCCGGGCCCGTGGGTCACCTACTCGTGGCAGAAGAAGGGGCGCCGCGAGAACACGACTTGATACGGGCGGACGGCTCGGGGGAGCGTCGATGACTCATACGGTGGCGTGCCGGTGGGCGAACCCGTGTGCCGCCGTGGCTTGTTCCGCGTGTGCCGTCGCGGCGATCGGGCAGAAGGCCTGAGGCCGGTCCCGTAGCGCGCCGGTGAGTGATCCGGCAGAAGGCCGGTGGGGCCGGGCTGCCGCCCGGGCGTCCCGGCAGGTAATCTCCAGCTCATGTCCCGTCATATCGCCATCGTCACGGATTCCACGGCCTATCTGCCGCAGCGGACGATGGAGTGCCACGGGATCACGTCTGTGCCCGTGACAGTGGTCCTCGGCGACCAGGCGCTCGACGAGGGCACCGAAATCTCCTCACGTGCTCTGGTCCAGGCGCTGCAGAAGCGGCGGCCCGTGACCACTTCCCGGCCCAGCCCGGAGGCCTTCGCCGAGACTTACCGCAGGGTCGCCGAGTCGGGTGCCACCGGCATCGTCTCGCTGCATCTGTCCTCCGAGCTCTCGGGGACGTACGACGCCGCCGTGCTCGCCGCGGGACGAGCGGCCGTGCCCGTGCGCGTCGTGGACACCGGCATGGTCGCCATGGCCCTCGGTTTCTGCGCCCTGTCGGCGGCAGAGGCCGCGGAGGCCGGCTGCACGGTCGACGAGGCGGTCGCGGCCGCCGAGAAGCGCGCCAAGGGCACGTACGCGTACTTCTACGTCGACACGCTCGACTACCTGCGCCGCGGCGGACGGATCGGTGCCGCGCAGGCGCTTCTCGGGTCGGCTCTCGCGGTGAAGCCGCTGCTGAAGCTCGACGGCGGCCGTATCGAGCTCCTGGAGAAGGTGCGGACCGCGTCCAAGGCGATCGCCCGGCTCGAGGAGGTCGTGGCCGAGCGCGCCGGAACGGGCCGCGTCGACATCGCCGTCCACCATCTCGCGGCGCCGGAACGGGCATCGGCACTCGCGGAGAGGCTGCGGCAGCGAGTGTCCGGGGTGGCCGACCTGCATGTGAGCGAGGTGGGTGCGGTGATCGGGGCCCATACGGGGCCCGGGCTGCTGGGAGTTGTCGTCTCGCCTCGGTGAGCGTGGGCGTGGCGACCGGGCTCGCGTGGGCGCCGGGCCCTAACGGGTGACGGAGTTATCCACAACTCCCCGGTAATCCACGGAGATCGAGCAAGATCAGCGGGTTTCTCTCGCGAGGCATAGCTTCGCGGCCATGGGACTTCGATCACCTTCCGGTCACAGGACCACTGTCGTGACGAGCGGGCCGGGGCGCGGCCCCGCTTCCGATGTCCGGGCACGCCGGCGTCGCAGCCGCCACAGCCGACGCCACGGTCACGGCGACGCTGTCGGCAACGGCAACGGCAACGGCAACGGCAACGGCTACGGGCATGGGCGGGCACGCGTCCGCCGCCGTCGAGCCTCGGCTGAGGCGTTGCGATTGCGGGCGGAGGCGCTGTTCGCGCAGACGGAACAGGCAGGACGGCGAGGGCGGGGGGATCCGGAGCACGGCCCGCCGCCCGATGCCCTGGCTGGCGAAGGTTCTGTTTCCGCTGGTCCTGCGCCTGCCAGTGCGCCTGCTGCCGAGCTTGGCGGCGCGCCGGAAGATCCGGGCACAGCGGAGGATCCCGCCGACTCCAGGGGCTCTGCGGAGCGCGCGGAGCCGCCGCGGCGGGGGCGGGCAGCGCTCGCCGTACGGGAACGGCTCCCGCTGTGGCTTCAGACGAGATGCGGTCTCGAGCGACGCAGCGTGACGGCTCTCACGGTGGTCCTCGTCGCCGCGGCGGTCTTCGCGGTGCAGCACTTCTGGACCGGGCGGACGCAGCCGGTGCGCGCGCCCGACGTGGTGCGCGCCGAGGCCCCGGCCGCCGCGGAGGAAGCGACGCCGGACGCCTCCACCGGGGCCGGCGCAGGGGCGGTGGGAGGAGCCGTTTTGGACGGAGGCGGTGCAGCGATCGTCGTCGACGTCAGCGGGAAGGTGCGAGACCCCGGAATCCACAAGCTGCCAGTCGGCTCCAGGGTTGCGGACGCGCTGCGGGCGGCGGGCGGAGTCCGCCCCGGCACGGACATCGGCGGACTCAACCGGGCGCGTCTCCTCGTGGACGGCGAGCAGGTCGTCGTCGGCGATCCCCCGGGCGCCGCGGGAGGAGGGCCTGCCGTGCCAGGTGCGGCAGGGGGCGGCTCCGGCGCGGCCGCCGCCGGGCCCGTCAGCCTCAACACGGCCACGGTGGAACAGCTGGACACACTGCCGGGCGTCGGTCCCGTACTGGCACAGCACATCATCGACTACCGCACACAACACGGCGGTTTCCGTGCGGTCGACGAGCTCCGCGAGGTCAACGGCATCGGTGACCGGCGCTTCGCCGACCTGCAGAATCTCGTACGGCCATGAGGCGGCGGACAGTTCACACACGCGGCACACGAGGGCCTGCGTCCTCGAGCCGGGCGACGGCGTCCGTCCCCTCGGCGGACACGGAACCCCCGCAGCTCCCTCGCCAGGCTGTGCACGCCGAGTCCGGGAACCGGCTCGGTGTGGCGCACCCGCGTCAGGAAGGGCCTTCAGACCTCCGCCTCGTGCCGTCCGCGCTCGCGGCGTGGGCGGCGGCGGCCCTCGCCCTCGATGCGCCTCCCGGCTGGGTGGCACTCGCGGTGGGGCTCTGCGTCGCGGCAGCCGGAATCCTCTTGCTGCCGGGGGTGGTGGGCAGAGCGAGGAGGCACGCGTGTCCCGCCGGATCCCCGCACGTGTGGGGACGCGTCTCGGTGGCCGCGGTCCTTCTCTGTACGGCCGCATCCACCGCCTCGGCGGCCCTCCACGGGGCCGACGTGCGCCGCGGTCCGGTCCCTGCGCTGGCGGAGCGGTACGCCGAGGTGACAGCGGAGGTGGAAGTCAGCTCGGACCCCCGCCTCACCAGACCACGCGTCACGGGGGACCACCTGGCACCGGTCAGCGTGGTCATCGACGCCCAGGTGCTCCGCGTCCTGGCGGCGGACGGCACGGAGACATCGACCCGCACACCGGTCCTTCTGATCGCCGACGCCGTCCCGCCCGCCTCAGCGGATTCCGGCAGACCCCGTTCCTCGGGTCCGCCCACGGCACGGGATCGCGGCACCAGCTCGCCCTGGCTTGCTCTGCTGCCCTCGACACGGCTGCGTGTGCAGGCGCGGCTCGCGCCGCCGCAGGCAGACAGCGGACGGATCGCGGCCGTGCTGCGGGTGAGCGGAGACGAGGTCCCCCACGTCGTGGGAGCACCGTCCGGGTCCCAGCGGTTCGCCGGAGAACTGCGCCGCGGACTGCGCGAGGCCACGGACGGCCTGCCGCCGGACGCGCGGGCGCTGCTGCCGGGGCTCGTGGTGGGGGACACTTCCCGTGTACCGGCCGACCTGCAGGATGCCTTCGAGGCTACCGACCTCACGCATCTGCTCGCCGTGAGCGGCGCCAATTTCACGATCCTGCTGGCCCTGCTCATCGGACCGCCCGGGAGGGCCCACAGAGCGGAGCGGGGCGGTCTCGCCCCGCGCCTGGGCATTCCGCTGCGGGCCACCGCGCTGCTCGGCGGGACCCTGGCCCTGGGCTTCGTCATCGTGTGCCGACCGGACCCCAGTGTGTTGCGGGCGGCGGCCTGCGGAGGTATCGCACTGCTGGCGATCGGCACCGGCCGTCGGCGTTCCCTGATCCCCGCGCTGGCCGCGGCGGCGCTGCTGCTCGTGCTGTACGACCCTTGGCTGTCGCGCAGTTACGGCTTCCTGCTCTCCGTGCTGGCCACCGGCGCCCTGCTCACCGTCGCCCCACGGTGGAGTGCGGCACTCAGGAACCGCGGTGTGCCGCCGCGTCCGGCCGAGGCCCTGGCCGCGGCGGCTGCCGCCCAGGCGCTGTGTGCCCCCGTCGTGGCGGTACTGGCTGCGCGGGTGAGTCTCGTGGCGGTGCCCTGCAATCTGCTGGCGGAACTCGCGGTGGCCCCGGCCACGGTGCTGGGATTCGCCGCGCTGGCGGCGGCACCTGTGGTGATGCCCCTCGCCAAGGCGTTTGCCTGGTGCGCAGGTTGGCCCGCCGAGTGGATCGCGAAGATCGCCCGCACTGGGGCGGCACTGCCGGGCAACGGAGTGGACTGGCCCGGCGGCTGGAGCGGCGGATTGCTGCTCGCCCTCGCCACGGCCGTGGTCGTGCTGGTGGGCCGGCGGATGCTGAGGCACCCCTGGTGGAGCGCGGTCTGTGCGCTGCTGCTCCTGCTCGTGGTGGTGCAACCGCCGTCGCTGACCCGGGTGATCACCGGATGGCCGCCACCCGGCTGGCGGCTGGTGATGTGCGACGTGGGCCAGGGAGACGCCGTCGTGCTCTCCGCGGGCCACGGCAGCGGAGTGGTCGTCGATGCCGGGCCCGACCCGGCGCTGGCCGACCGTTGCCTGCACTCGCTCGGGATCACCCGCATTCCGCTCGTCGTGCTGACGCACTTCCATGCCGACCATGTGGCGGGGCTGCCCGGGGTGCTGCGGGGGCGTTCGGTCGGGGCGATCGAGACGACCGGGTTCCAGGAGCCGCCCGACCAGGTCGAGTTCGTTCGCAGACAGGCAGCCGTCCGGCACATTCCGGTGACCCGGGCGGTGGCGGGGGAGCGGCGCCGCACGGGCTCCCTCGACTGGCAGGTGCTGTGGCCTCCCGCAAGCTCTCGGCCTCGCCCGAGCGGGGTCGTGCCGCCATCGCGCCCGGCGCCCGTGCCGGAGGGCCCGAACGACGCCAGTGTCACGCTGCTCGTTCGCACCGCAGGGCTGACCATGCTGCTTCTCGGCGACCTCGAACCGCCTGCACAGCGGGCGCTGCTGCGGAGCCCCGCGGGTGCACGGCTGCCGCGCGTGGACGTGCTGAAGGTGGCCCATCACGGTTCGGCGTACCAGGATCCGGTCCTTCTGCGTCGCGCGGCCCCCCGTCTGGCCCTGATCTCGTGCGGTGAGGACAACCCGTATGGGCACCCTTCGCCCAGCACCGTCGCGGCGCTGCGGAGCGGGGGTGCCACGGTGCTCCGTACGGACAGGGACGGGGCGTTGGCAGTGATGGGAGCGGCGGACGAGGGACTGATGTGGGCGGCCGCCGAAGCACGGCCGACGACCGGCCGTGAGGCCCGCGCACCGCCGGAGCGAGGGCGGGCCGAGGAGTCTGAGGCTCGCGCCGTCGTGGCCGGGGCTACGGCACGTCCCGGGTGCTACCCGTGGAAACCTCATCTCACCTGAAGAAACGCCAACTGCGGTGATGAATGAGGATTACTCGTGCCAGCTCGCATTACTTCCGCTGCATTACCGTTATGTGAGCGCGAGTTGCCTCGAATGCCGCATCGGTGGTCGAATGCATCCTCGGTAAAGGTGAGGCGCCTCGCACAGGGGGATGTTGGGCATGTTCGGCCGTAGGCGAGGAAATCACACAAATCGGGTTCTGCGCTCGGGCCCTTTCTCCGCGGTGCCGGTCCCGCCTTCGGCCGGGGTGGTCAGCTGCCGGATACTCGACCCGGTGAGCGAGCCGGTGCGGAACGCCGAGTTCGCCATCAGCGACGAGATGGGGCGCACGGTGGTCAGCGGAATCACTGACCCGTTCGGCTCCTTCGTCGCGACCGTACCGGCAGGCGACTACCGCCTGGCGGTCTCGGCGGAGGGCTTCACTCCGTACCACACGAACGCATCGGTCGGTGAGAGCGCGCATGCCTCGCTCGGCGATGTCATGCTGCAGATCGCCCAGCTTCCGGCGCTGCCGCAGCCCGGGGACTGGGAAATCGAGCCGACGCATTCCTCGATCGCCTTCACCGCGCGGCACATCGGACTGGCCCGTATCCACGGCCGGTTCAACACGTTCGCGGGCGTCATACGCATAGCCGAGCGCATCGAGCACTCCGCCATGCATGTGGTCATCGATGCCGACTCGATCGACACCAACGTCAAGATGCGCGACGACCACCTGCGGTCCGCCGACTTCCTCGACGTGGACCGTTTTCCGGTGCTCGAGTTCTACAGCGACCGGTTCGTGCACAGGGGCGGCAGCCGGTGGGCGATCACCGGCGCGCTCTCGTTGCACGGCGTGACCCGCACGATCACGCTCGACACCGAGTATCTCGGTGTCGGTACCGGCATGGAGGGCGAGACACGGGCCGCCTGCCGTGCCACCACCGAGCTGCACCGCGATGACTTCACGGTCAGCTGGCAGACGATGCTCGCGCGCGGAATCGCGGTGGTCGGACCCAGTATCAAGATCGACTTGGACGTGCAGGTCGTCCCCAAGGTCTGAGGCTGGGGCCCGGCGGATCGAGGCTCTCGGGGGTACCGGAAAATATGCACGTGAGCGATGTGAGACATGTGCTGGTGCTGCCCGACCGGGATGCCGCGGAGGAGGCGGCCGAGGCGCTCGGCGAGCGGTTCGGCCTGGACGAGGAGCCGCAGCTCGTCAGGGATGCGCTGGCCGGTGAGGACGACGCCGAGGACGCGCAGTGGCTCGTGGTCGTGGAAGACCCCGAGGACCGGATCGACCCCTTGGCGCTGGATGAGTTCGCGGGCGAGTGGGACGGGTGGCGGGAGGAGCCGTGATCTTCCGGTCGTGATCTTCCGGCCGCGGCCTTTCTGGTCACGGCCTTCCGGTCGTGAGGGGCTTCGCTGTCACGAGCTCGTCGGCGGGCGGGCTGTCGGTGTATGCCGCAGAGCGTTGTCAGTGGGGCGTGGGATGCTTGAGCGCGATGGCAAGGAAGACTGAAACCGCCGGTCAGGCAGATCCGCTCGCGCCCGTCACGCTTGCCGTGGGGCAGGAGGACCTGCTGCTCGACCGCGCCGTGCAGCAGGTCGTGGCTGCAGCCCGTGCCGCCGACGCCGACACGGACGTGCGTGACCTCACCCCCGACCAGCTCGGGCCCGGCACGCTCGCCGAGCTGACGAGCCCCTCGCTCTTCGCCGAGCGCAAGGTCGTGGTCGTGCGCAATGCGCAGGATCTGTCGGCCGACACCGTCAAGGACGTGAAGGCGTATCTGGCTGCTCCGGTCGAGGAGATCACGCTGGTGCTGCTGCACGCCGGCGGCGCCAAGGGCAAGGGGCTGCTCGACGCTGCTCGCAAGGCCGGTGCGCGGGAGGTCGCCTGTCCCAAGATGACCAAGCCGGCGGACCGGCTGTCGTTCGTGCGGAGTGAGTTCCGGACGCTGGGGCGTTCGGCGACACCCGAGGCGTGCCAGGCGCTCGTCGACGCGATAGGCAGTGATCTGCGGGAGCTGGCATCCGCTGTTTCTCAGCTGGTCGCGGACGTCGAGGGCACGATCGATGAGGCCGTGGTCGGCCGCTACTACACGGGCCGCGCGGAGGCCTCCAGCTTCACGGTGGCCGACCGGGCGGTGGAGGGGCGGGCGGCCGAGGCGCTCGAGGCGCTGCGCTGGTCGCTGTCCACCGGGGTCGCGCCCGTGATGATCACGAGTGCGCTGGCGCAGGGCGTGCGGGCCATCGGAAAGCTGTCGTCCGCGCGTGGTGGCCGCCCGGCGGATCTCGCGCGAGAGCTGGGCATGCCGCCGTGGAAGATCGACCGGGTGCGGCAGCAGATGCGGGGGTGGACGCCGGAGGGGGTTGCGGTGGCACTTCGGGCGGTGGCGGAGGCGGATGCCGGCGTCAAGGGAGGCGGTGACGATCCCGAGTACGCCCTCGAGAAGGCCGTCGTCACGATCGCTCGGGCCGCTCGGGCCCGGCGGGGGTAGGGGCTGCGCACCGTTTGGGGACGGCCCCCGGGGACGACCCCTTGGGGGACCACCCTTGAGTACGGCCCCAGGTGCTGTGGCTTGTGGGCGCCTGCGCTTGTCGCACTGCTGACGCAGCTGCGCCGTGACGCGCCTGTCCATCTAGGTGCGCCTGCCGAAGCGTCTGCGGGGCGTCGGTGGCTGGGGCGCCTTCTGCCGGTGGGTGGGTCGGGGCCGCGCCGGGGTGTACTCCCCCAGTGCCTTGAGGGCCTGGGAGGTGCCCCCAGGTCTGGCGCCGAGCCGATGTTGTTGGAGTCGCGACGGCCACCGGACACGCCGAAGACCCCGGCCGCCGCCCGGGGGAGGGGCGGTGGACGGGGCCTTCGGGTCAAGCAGGTGTGGCGCCGCACCCGCGTGGCGAACGCAGGCCGCGTGCGGTGCCGGGTGCCGGTCGGGAGCGGATGAGAGAGGGCCCGCTCGGGGTCCTTCCGGCAGTCAAGTCAGGGGATGGGTCGCGAGGACCCAGCCGACTCAGCCCTTGAGGGAAGCGACCTTGGAAGCCAGCGCCGACTTCTTGTTGGCGGCCTGGTTCTTGTGGATGACGCCCTTCGAGACAGCCTTGTCGAGCTGGCGCGCGGCAGCGCGCTGGTACTCGGTGGCCTTCTCGACGTCACCCGCGGCAGCGGCCTCGCGGGCCTTGCGGACCGCGGTCTTCAGAGAGGACTTGACGGCCTTGTTGCGCAGCCGGGCCTTCTCGTTGGTCTTGATCCGCTTGATCTGGGACTTGATGTTCGCCACGAATGAGCCTTTTCAGGTTCAGGCACGGGCCGTGCAGGTCCCGTACCGGTGATTTCATTCCTAATCTTTCTTTGTGCCTCGTGCTGAGAGGGCATGAGGCACAGCTGCCCAGGCTACCAGCGGACCGGGGAACGGCCCAAACCAGTCGCACCCCCCGGCCCGTGGGACCATGGAACCTGCGTATTGATCCGACTTGATCCGACCCGAGGCGACAGGCGCCTCAAGAGACAGGACCCTGCGTGCCCGCGATCACTGACCATGTGCCCGAGCCGAGCCGTACCGACCCGGCTCTGATCCGCAATTTCTGCATCATCGCGCACATCGACCACGGCAAGTCCACGCTCGCCGACCGGATGCTCCAGCTGACCGGTGTGGTCGAGCAGCGGCAGATGCGCGCTCAGTACCTCGACCGTATGGACATCGAGCGCGAGCGCGGTATCACGATCAAGTCCCAGGCGGTGCGGCTGCCCTGGGCGCCCACCACGGGCGACAGCCAGGGCCGGACGCACATCCTCAACATGATCGACACCCCTGGGCACGTCGACTTCACGTATGAGGTGTCCCGGTCCCTCGCGGCCTGTGAGGGCACGATCCTGCTGGTCGACGCGGCCCAGGGCATCGAGGCGCAGACTCTCGCCAACCTGTATCTGGCGATGGAGAACGACCTCTCGATCATCCCGGTCCTCAACAAGATCGACCTGCCGGCCGCGCAGCCGGAGAAGTTCTCCGAGGAGCTCGCCAACCTGGTCGGCTGCGAGCCCGAGGACGTACTGAAGGTCTCCGCCAAGACCGGCATGGGCGTGGAGGCGCTGCTGGACAAGGTCGTCGCCGAGATCCCGGCCCCGGTCGGTGTCGCCGACGCCCCCGCCCGCGCGATGATCTTCGACTCGGTCTACGACTCCTACCGCGGCGTCGTGACGTACGTACGAGTCGTCGACGGCCAGCTCAACAAGCGTGAGCGGATCCGGATGATGTCGACGGGCGCGACCCATGAGCTCCTCGAGATCGGGACGAACTCGCCCGAGATGCTGCCGGCCGACGGCCTCGGTGTCGGCGAGGTGGGCTATCTGATCACCGGTGTGAAGGACGTCCGCCAGTCCAAGGTGGGTGACACCATCACCCAGCAGTCCAAGGGAGCCACCGAGGCGCTCGGCGGCTACAAGGACCCCAAGCCGATGGTGTTCTCCGGCCTCTATCCGCTGGACGGCTCGGACTACCCCGAGCTGCGCGACGCCCTCGACAAGCTGCAGCTCAACGACGCGGCACTGGTGTACGAACCGGAGACCTCCGCCGCGCTCGGCTTCGGTTTCCGCGTCGGCTTCCTGGGCCTGCTCCACCTGGACGTGATCCGCGAGCGTCTGGAGCGCGAGTTCGGGCTCGACCTGATCGCCACCGCGCCCAACGTGGTCTACCGCGTCGTCATGGAGGACGGCAGCGAGCACGTCGTCACCAACCCGAGCGAGTTCCCCGAGGGCAAGATCGGTGAGGTGTACGAGCCGGTTGTCCGGGCGACGATCCTCGCGCCGTCCGAGTTCATCGGCTCGATCATGGAGCTCTGCCAGAACCGGCGCGGCGTGATGCTCGGCATGGACTACCTCTCCGAGGACCGCGTCGAGATCCGCTACACCCTGCCGCTCGCCGAGATCGTCTTCGACTTCTTCGACCAGCTGAAGTCCAAGACCCGCGGCTACGCGTCCCTCGACTACGAGCCCACCGGTGAGCAGACCTCGCAGCTCGTCAAGGTCGACATCCTGCTGCACGGCGACAAGGTCGACGCGTTCTCCGCGATCACGCACCGGGACCAGGCGTACGCGTACGGAGTGCGGCTCGTCGCCAAGCTCAAGGAGCTCATCCCGCGGCAGGCGTTCGAGGTGCCGGTCCAGGCCGCCATCGGCTCCCGTGTCATCGCCCGCGAGACCATCCGCGCCATCCGCAAGGACGTCCTCGCCAAGTGCTACGGCGGTGACATCTCCCGTAAGCGGAAGCTGCTGGAGAAGCAGAAGGAAGGCAAGAAGCGGATGAAGATGGTCGGCTCCGTGGAGGTCCCGCAGGACGCCTTCATCGCGGTGCTGTCCAGCGACGACAGCGGCCAGGCCAAGGGCAAGAAGTAGCCCGGGAACCAGAACGGGGCGGGGGTACCTCGGAGGTACCTCCCAGGCCCTTGAGGCACTCGGGGAGGGTCCGGCGCGCCATCGCGGCGCGTTCGGGCCCTTCCGTATATGTGGCGTATGCGGCCTGTGTCATGAGCGAGTCGTTGCGTGGCTCCCGTATCTCGCGCTCCGCCCCCGCGGAGCACGCCCTCTCTCCGTGAGGCATGCCACGTCTCTGTAGGAAGTGACAGGCCGTGGCCTCTTACGTGCGGGGCCTCTCCGCTCTACCCTGATCACTGCTCGATGGTTACTCGTGAGTTAAACAACACCAGCCGCACTAGTCAGTCGCACGCACTGTGAGTCAGTGGAAGGCACTGCCGCGGGCCCGGAGGATGTCGTGAGCGACACACAGACCCTGATCGAGAACCGACCGCCGTCCGTGGCGACTCTCTTCGTGGAGCGCGTGGCGGCTACACCGGACGCCGAGGCCTACCGCTATCCCGTGCCGTCGTCCTCCGGTGAGGGGCCGGACGAGTGGAAGTCGCTGAGCTGGGCCGAGGCGGCCGACCGGGTCTACGCCATCGCGGCCGGACTGATCGAGCTGGGCGTGCAGCCCGAGGAGCGGGTGGCCCTCGCCTCCTCGACCCGGGTCGAGTGGATCCTCTCCGACCTCGGCATTCTCTGTGCGGGCGCGGCGACGACGACCGTCTATCCGCAGACGAACGCCGAGGAGTCCGCGTTCATCCTGTCCGACTCGGACAGCCGGGTGCTGATCGCCGAGGACGCGGCGCAGCTCGCCAAGGCGCGCGAGAAGCGTGCCGAGCTGCCGAACCTCGCGCATGTCGTGGTGATCGACCCGAAGGGTGTCGAGCCGTCCGAGGACGACCCTGAGGGCTGGGTCCTCACGCTCGCCGAGCTGGAGGTGCGCGGCGCCGCGTACCTGGAGAAGAACCCGGATCTGATCAAGAAGAAGGTGTCGGCGATCACCGCCGACCAGCTCGCGACGCTGATCTACACCTCGGGTACCACCGGCCGCCCCAAGGGCGTGCGGCTGCCGCAGGACAACTGGTCGTACATGGCGAAGGCCATCGCCGCGACCGGCCTGGTCACGGCCGACGACGTGCAGTACCTCTGGCTGCCGCTCGCGCACGTCTTCGGCAAGGTGCTGACCAGCGGCCAGATCGAGGTCGGGCACGTCACCGCCGTCGACGGCCGGGTCGACAAGATCATCGAGAATCTGCCGGTCGTGCAGCCGACGTACATGGCCGCGGTGCCGCGCATCTTCGAGAAGGTCTACAACGGCGTCGCCGCCAAGGCCCGTGCGGGCGGCCCGGCCAAGTACAAGATCTTCCAGTGGGCGGCCGAGGTCGCACGCGAGTACGCCAAGGCCACCCAGGACAACTTCCGCCGCACGGGTACCGCGTCGGCGCCCTTCGGTCTCTCCGCCAAGCACAAGGTCGCCGACGCGCTCGTCTACGCCAAGCTGCGCGAGGCCTTCGGCGGCCGGCTGCGCGCGTGCGTCTCGGGTTCCGCGGCGCTCGCCCCGGAGATCGGTTTCTTCTTCGCGGGTGCCGGCATCCACATCCTCGAGGGTTACGGCCTGACGGAGTCGTCCGCCGCGTCCTTCGTCAACCCCGGCGAGGCGTACCGCACGGGCACCGTCGGCAAGCCGCTGCCCGGCTGCGAGGTGCGCATCGCGGACGACGGCGAGATCCTGCTGCGCGGCCCGGGCATCATGGAGGGCTACCACGGGCTGCCCGAGAAGACCGCCGAGGTCCTGGAGCCGGACGGCTGGTTCCACACCGGCGACATCGGCGAGCTCTCCCCCGACGGCTATCTGCGGATCACCGACCGCAAGAAGGACCTGATCAAGACGTCGGGCGGCAAGTACATCGCGCCCGCCGAGGTCGAAGGCCAGTTCAAGGCCGTCTGCCCGTATGTCTCGAACATCCTGGTGCACGGCGCCGACCGGAACTTCTGCACCGCGCTGATCGCCCTCGACGAGCCGTCGATCCTCGACTGGGCGAAGGAGAACGGCCTGGCCGGGAAGTCGTACGCCGAGGTGGTCGCCGCGCCGGAGACGGTGGAGCTCATCGACGGCTATGTCAGGGAGCTGAACGAGGGTCTGCAGCGCTGGCAGACGATCAAGAAGTTCAAGCTGCTGCCGCGTGATCTGGACGTGGAGCACGGGGAGCTGACGCCGAGCCTGAAGTTGAAGCGGCCGGTTGTCGAGCGGGAGTACAAGCACCTCATCGATGAGATGTATGCGGGGGCGCGGGAGGCGTGATCGTGCGGCGGGGCGGGGCCGGGGCGCCTGATCGGCGTCCAGGCCCCGCCCGGCTTGCGCCTGCCCACAGCGGTTCCCGGCTAGCCGACCTCGTCCTCCGCGGGCTCAGCGCCCTCCGGTTCCAGCAGTGTGCATACGACCGTCAGTAGCTGGTCCACGTCCACGGGCTTGGGTACGTAGTCGTTGGCGCCCCGGGCGATGGACTTCTCGCGGTCGCCCAGCATCGCCTTGGCGGTGAGCGCGACGATGGGCAGGCCGGTCCAGCGCGGGGTGCGGCGGATGGCGGAGATCGTTTCGTAGCCGTCCATCTCCGGCATCATGATGTCCATCAGGACGAGCTCGACGTCCGGATTGCGCTCCAGCGCCTCGATGCCCTCGCGGCCGTTCTCCGCGTACAGCACCGGCATGCCCACGCGGCCCAGCACATGCGTGAGGGCGAAGACGTTGCGGATGTCGTCGTCCACGATCAGCACCCGGCGTCCGGCGAGCACCCGGCCGGCGCGGCCCTCCTTCCACTCCTCGAGCTTGGTGGGGGTCGGCCAGTTGTCGTCCTGGTCGTGCATGGCCTGGTCGTGACTGGTCTGGTCGTGCCTGGCCTGAGGGTCGTCGGTCTGCTGTTCGGGCAGGGCGAGTGAGGGTGCGTCGGGCGAAGGGCCGGTCGCGGTGTGTTCCGGGCTGACGACCGGGACGTACAGCGTGAAGGTGGAGCCGGCGCCGGGCGTGGACTCGGCGATGATGCGGCCGCCGAGGAGTCCCGCGATCTCGCGGCTGATGGACAGGCCGAGGCCGGTGCCGCCGTACTTGCGGTTCGTGGTGCCGTCGGCCTGCTGGAACGCCTCGAAGATCACCGGGAGTTTCTCCGGCGCGATGCCGATGCCGGTGTCGCTGACGGCGAAGGCGACCAGTTCGTCGTGGTCGCGTACGAAGCGGTGCTCGGGGTCCTTGAGGCGCGACACGCGCAGCTCGACGCGGCCGCTCGCGGTGAACTTGATCGCGTTGGACAGCAGGTTGCGCAGGATCTGCTGGAGCCGCTGCTCGTCGGAGTACATCTCGCGCGGTACGTCCTCGTCGACCTTGACGTCGAAGGCGAGACCGCGGTCGAGGGTGACCGGGCGGAACGTCGCGTGGACGTAGTCGAGCAGCTTGATCAGCGGCAGCCGCTTCGGGCGTACGTCCATACGGCCCGCCTCGATCTTCGACAGGTCCAGGATGTCGTTGATCAGCTGCAGCAGATCGGAGCCCGAGCGGTGGATCGTTGCCGCGAACTGCACCTCCTGGTCGGAGAGATGCCCGTCGGGGTTGTCGGAGAGCAGGCGGGCGAGGATCAGCAGAGAGTTCAGCGGGGTGCGCAGCTCGTGCGACATGTTCGCCAGGAACTCGGACTTGTACTGGGAGCTCGTGGCCAGCAGCGCCGCCTTCTCCTCCAGCTCGGCGTTCGAGCGCTGCAGTTCGGCCTGCTGGCGCTGGAGTTCGTCCGAGCGCTCCTGCAGCTGCATCGCGAGCCGCTGGGACTCGCCGAGCAGTGACTCGGTGCGGGAGTTGGCGATGATCGTGTTGATCGCGACGCCGATGGTGTTCACGAACTGGTCGAAGAACGCCAGGTGGACATCCGAGAAGCGGGAGAACGAGGCCAGTTCGATCACGCCGAGCAGCTTGTCCTCGAAGAGGATTGGGATGATGACGACGCTGGCGGGCGACGCCTCACCGAGCCCCGAGTTGATCTTGATGTAGCCGGGTGGGGCCTCCTCGACGAGGATCCGCTTCTTCTCGCGGGCCGCCTGCCGTACGAGGCCGTGCACCGGCATGCCGCCGGTGTCGATGACGGAGCCCTGCGCCGAGCCGTAACCCGCGATGAAGGCGAGGCCCTTGGCGGGGGCGGGGGTGCGCAGTGCGGCGCCGTCCTCGTCCGGGTCGGCCAGGAAGAACGCGCCGTACTGCGCGTTCACCAGCGGCGTCAGCTCGCGCAGGATCAGGTCTGCGACCTCCATCAGGTCGCGGTGGCCCTGCATCAGCGCGGCGAGGCGGGCCAGGTTGGACTCCAGCCAGTCCTTGGCGCGGGTCGTCTCGCGGAGGTTGGCCACCATCAGGTTGATGTTGTCCTTGAGCTCGGCGACCTCGCCGCGCGCCTCCACGGTGATGGACCGCGACATGTCGCCCTGGGCCACGGCGGAGGCGACCTCGGCGATGGCGCGCACCTGGGTGGTGAGGTTGAGCGCGAGTTCGTTCACGTTCGTCGTGAGGCGCTTCCAGGTGCCGTAGACGCCCTCGACGCGGGCCTGGCCGCCGAGCTGGCCCTCGGAACCCACCTCTCGGGCCACACGCGTGACCTCGGAGGAGAACGACGACAGCGTGTCCACCATCGTGTTGATGGTGGTCTTCAGCTCGAGGATCTCGCCGCGCGCGTCCACGTCGATCTTCTTCGAGAGGTCGCCCTGGGCCACGGCGGTCGCCACCTGCGCGATGTTCCGCACCTGGGATGTGAGGTTGTCCGCCATGTAGTTGACGTTGTCGGTGAGGTCCCGCCACACACCGGAGACGCCGAGCACCTGGGCGCGGCCGCCGAGCCGGCCGTCCGTACCGACCTCGCGAGCCACGCGGGTGACCTCGTCGGCGAAGGCACGCAGCTGCTCCACCATCGTGTTGACGGTGTCCTTGAGCTCCAGGATCTCGCCGCGCGCGTCGACGGTGATCTTCTTGGACAGGTCGCCGTTGGCGACGGCCGTGGTGACCTGGGCGATGTTGCGGACCTGCGAGGTCAGGTTCAGCGCCATGAAGTTGACGTTGTCGGTGAGGTCTTTCCATACGCCGGAGACGCCGCGTACCTGTGCCTGACCGCCGAGATTGCCCTCGGTGCCGACCTCGCGGGCGACCCTCGTCACCTCGTCGGCGAAGGCGGAGAGCTGGTCGACCATCGTGTTGATCGTCGACTTCAGCTCCAGGATCTCGCCCTTCGCCTCGACCGTGATCTTCTTGCCGAGGTCGCCCTGCGCCACGGCAGTCGACACGAGCGCGATGTTCCGCACCTGGGATGTGAGGTTGTCGGCCATGAAGTTGACGTTGTCGGTGAGGTCTTTCCATACGCCCGACACGCCGCGGACCTGTGCGCGGCCGCCGAGGTTTCCTTCGGTGCCGACCTCGCGGGCCACGCGGGTGACCTCGTCGGCGAAGGCGGAGAGCTGGTCGACCATCGTGTTGATCGTGGATTTGAGCTGCAGGATCTCGCCCTGCGCGTCCACCGTGATCTTCTGGCTGAGGTCGCCGTTGGCGACGGCGGTGGTGACCTGGGCGATGTTGCGGACCTGCGAGGTCAGGTTGGACGCCATGAAGTTGACGTTGTCGGTGAGGTCCTTCCATACGCCCGACACGCCGCGGACCTGTGCGCGGCCGCCGAGGTTTCCTTCGGTGCCGACCTCGCGGGCGACGCGGGTCACCTCGTCCGCGAACGCCGACAGCTGGTCGACCATCGTGTTCACGGTGAGCTTCAGCTCCAGCAGCTCACCGGTCGCCTCGATCGTGACCGTACGCGTCAGATCGCCGCGCGCCACCGCCGTGGTGACCAGAGCGATGTCGCGAACCTGAGCGGTCAGCCGGGAGGCCATGGTGTTGACCGCTTCGGTCACATCACGCCAACTTCCTGACAGGCCCTGCACTTTGGCGCGGCCGCCCAGCCGGCCCTCGGTGCCGACCTCGCGCGCGACCCGCGTGACCTCTCCCGTGAAGAGCGACAGCTGATCCACGGTCTTGTTGACGGTGCGGCCCAGGCGGCGCAGATCGCCCCTCAACTGGCGGTTGCCGTCGTGCAGATCGACCCGCTGTGTCAGGTCGCCGCCCGCGACGGCGTCCAGGACGCGTGTGGCGTTCGCAGCGGGCGCCACCAGGGCGTCTATCAGCGTGTTCGCATCCGTCACACACGTCGACCAGTGGCCCTGGCCCGGGCTCGCGGACAGCCTCTCGTCGAGTCGGCCGTGCCGTACGACCTCCCGGCGCACGCGCGTCAGCTCGTCGCCGAGATGCTGCTGGCGGTCGGCGATCTGGTTGAAGACGGCGGTCAGTTCGGCCGTGATCCCGTCGGCTCCCTCGGGAGCCCGCACACGGAAGTCACCGTCGCGCAGAGCCGTCATGGCGGCGAGCAGAGGACGTAGATCCGATGGCGGAATCTGTCCTGTTTCGAGCACACGCATAGCACTGTTCTCAGTCATGACCGCCCACTTCGGTAACTCGGCGCTTATGGGCGCGGTCAGTCTGTCACTCTGTCCGGGTCGCCTGAGGCCTATTCCCCGAACTGCTCAGGAGCCGCTCCGTGGGGCCCATCCCGAGGCAACGGAAGACTGCATTCCGTGCCGCCGCGTCATCGGCGTCATCGGCGCACCTGCCCGGAACGCCTCCGGTCGCGCGTACGTCGCTGCCCGGCAACCCGCTCGCGCCGGCCGCCGCCCGCCGCTTCGTGCGGGCGGTGCTGGAGGAGTGGGCGGGGGGCGACGGGGCGGCCGGTTCCGGGCCCGCCGGTGCCCTGTCGGCGACGGGCTGTGCGCCCGCCGATGCCCAGCCTGCGGGCCGTGCGCCCGCCGTCGCCGTCGCCGTCGCCGACGCCGTCGCCGTCGCCGTCGCCGACGCCGTCGCCGTCGCCGACGCCGTCGCTGCCGATGACGTGGCCGCGGACGTCCTTGCCGCCGACGCGGTGCCCGCGGACGAGTGCCTCCCGCCGCAGCCCCTCCTGGCGGCGTCCTTCGCAGAACGTCTCATCGACGATGCGATGGTCCTCGTGAGCGAGCTCGTCACCAACGCCGTTGTGCACGCGGGCACCGACGTGGAGCTGCTGTGCAGGCTCGAACCCGCGGAGATAGCGGACATACTCGAGCCCGCCGAGCACGCATCGGACGACGGGACCGGCGAGACAGGTGCAGAGGCCGAGGCCGATTCCGGTTCTCTCGTCATCGAGGTCTCCGACCAGCACCCCGCGCGCGAGGTGCGCGGTGACGGGCTCGCCGTGGCGCAAGGGACGCCCGAGTTCGGGCGCGGTCTGCATCTGGTCTCCGCGCTCGCCACGTCCTGGGGCGTCACCTACCGCGCCGGCACCAAGACCGTCTGGGCGCGGCTGCCGATCGCCGGCATGCCCACCGCCGTGCCGGAGACCGAGACGTACGAGGTGGAGAGCGCTCTGCAGCACGGGCCGAGCGTGCTCGGCCCCCTCTTCCCGTCGTCCGGGCGCACCTCCGGGGATCAGGACTGGGTCAACCACGGCGCCCTGTCCTTCCTCGCCGAGGCCTCCGATCTGCTGGCCGGGCAACTCGACGAGGACCTCGTCGCGGCACTCGCCGGACAGCTCCTGGTACCGCGGCTCGCCGACTGGTGCGCCGTGTGGCTGAACGACGAGGACGGCAGGGCGGGCTGGGGCACGGACGGCGGAACGGGCGGCCGGCACGGCACCGACCGGCACGGCGGCGCCGGTGCCGGAGCGGGAACGTCCGGCTGGCCCCGGCTCGCCCGGGTCTGGCACGTCAGCGAGAACCGCATCGAGGAGCTCCGCCGCATCCTGGAGAAGGAGCCGCCGATGCTCCCCGACACGCTGCCCTCGGGAGCGGTCCCGGTGCCCTGGCCCGGCGCGGAGGCATCGGACGCCCCATCGCACGACATCCCGGCCAGCGCATCGGAGGCCACGCCGGACGACGCGCCGGACGACGCGTCCGAGGCGCCGGGCGCGGCTCTCGCGTACCGGCTGATCGCGGGCGGCCGGCCGCTCGGCACCCTGGTCATCGGCAGGTCCGGTCTCGCCCGCTTCCCCGACGAGATCACCGGGCTCGTCGAGGACTTCTGCCGCCGCGTCGCGCTCGCCATCGGAGCGGCCCGGCAGTACGCCCGCCAGGCCACCATCAGTCGCGTGCTCCAGCGCGGCCTGCTGCCCACGACGGTCGCGACGATCCCCGGCGTCGAGTCCGCACTCGTCTACGAGCCGCGGGACAAGGGCGGCCCCGGCGGCGACTTCTACGACGTGTTCCCCGCCGGAGACGGACGCTGGTGCTTCGCGCTCGGCGACGTCCAGGGCAAGGGGCCGGAGGCCGCCGTCGTCATCGGGCTCGCCCGGCCCTGGCTGCGGCTGCTGGCCCGCGAGGGATACCAGGTCGCCGAGGTCCTCGACCGCCTCAACCAGATGCTGCTCGACGACGCCACCGAGGCCGCGGACGCGGCCGCGCGCGCCATCGCCGCCGTGGGCGGCCCCGACGTACCGCCCGAGGGCTCCATGCCCCGCTTCCTCTCCCTCCTCTACGGCGAGCTGGTCCCCACCGGCGACCGGGTGCGCTGCACCCTTGCCTCCGCCGGGCACCCGCTGCCGCTCCTGCTGCGCCCCGGCGGCGACGTACGGGCCGCGGCCGCGCCGCAGGTGCTGCTGGGCGTCGTCGAGGACGTGGCGTACCACAGCGAGAGCTTCGAGCTGTGCCCCGGCGACACGCTGCTGTGCGTCACGGACGGGGTGACGGAGCGCCGCTCCGGGCGGCGCCAGTTCGACGACGGCGACGGGCTCGCGGCCGCGTTCGCCGACTGTGCCGGACTGAGCGCGCCCCTCGTGGCCGAGCGGATCAGACGGCTGGTCCACGAGTTCGCGGACGGGCCGCCGGAGGACGATCTGGCGCTGCTGGTGCTCCAGGCGCAGCCCGCCGGGTGAGCGCTCCGGTCGCGGGACTGGCGCGAGGCCCAGGTCGCGGCCTGGGTTCGGGCTGTTCCTCCGGTGCGGGACAATGGAACGCATGCCTTCCGCACTCCCCGACGGCGAGCCCGTGCCCCAGGACGGTGCGCTGCCGGCGCACGCCCTGGCCGGCGCCGCCGACCGCCCCCTCGGGTTCTATCTGCACGTCCCGTACTGCGCCACCCGCTGCGGCTACTGCGACTTCAACACGTACACCGCGACCGAGCTGCGCGGCACCGGTGGCGTGCTCGCGTCCCGCGACAACTACGCGGCGACCCTGACCGACGAGATCCGCCTCGCCCGCAAGGTGCTGGGCGACGACCCGCGGCAGGTGCGGACGGTCTTCGTCGGGGGCGGTACGCCGACGTTGCTGGCCGCGGACGATCTCGTCCGCATGCTCGGCGCGATCCGCGACGAGTTCGGGCTCGCGGACGACGCGGAGATCACCACGGAGGCCAATCCCGAGTCGGTGGACCCGGCGTATCTGGCGGCTCTGCGCGAGGGCGGATTCAACCGGATCTCCTTCGGCATGCAGAGCGCCCGGCAGCACGTCCTGAAGATCCTGGACCGCACGCACACCCCCGGACGCCCCGAGGCCTGCGTCGCCGAGGCCCGCGCGGCGGGCTTCGACCACGTCAACCTCGACCTGATCTACGGCACGCCGGGGGAGTCCGACGACGACTGGCGCGCCTCCCTCGACGCGGCCATCGGGGCCGGCCCGGACCACGTCTCGGCGTACGCCCTGATCGTCGAGGAGGGCACCCAGCTCGCCCGGCGGATCCGCCGCGGCGAGATCCCCATGACGGACGACGACGTGCACGCGGACCGCTATCTGATCGCGGAGGAGGTGCTGTCCGGGGCCGGCTTCGAGTGGTACGAGGTCTCCAACTGGGCCACTTCGGAGGCCGGGCGGTGCCTGCACAACGAGCTGTACTGGCGGGGCGCCGACTGGTGGGGCGCCGGGCCCGGGGCGCACAGCCACGTGGGCGGGGTGCGGTGGTGGAACGTCAAGCATCCGGGGGCGTATGCGGCGGCTCTGGCGGAGGGGCGGGCGCCCGGGGCCGGGCGTGAGGTGCTCTCCGAGGAGGACCGGCGTGTGGAGCGGATTCTGCTGGAGCTGCGGCTTCGGGAGGGTTGCCCGCTGGGCATCCTCGCCCCTGCGGGGCGGGAGGCGGCCGAGCGGGCCGTAAGGGACGGGCTCCTGGAGGACGGTCCTTACGCCGATGGGCGTGCCGTGCTCACGTTGCGGGGGCGGTTGCTTGCGGACGCGGTGGTCAGGGACCTGGTCGACTGAAGCCGACCGGAGCCGGGGCTGGCCGGGAGCCGAGTCGCTTACCGGCGCTTGCCGGGTGCCGCTGCGCCCACCCGTGCCGCCCCAGCGGCACGATTGCCCGCACCTATGTAGCTACGCCGTGACGAAGTCGATCAGTTCCTCCACCCTGCCCAGCAACGCGGGCTCCAGGTCCTTGTACGAGTGGACCCGGGACAGGATGTGCTGCCACGCCGCGCCGGTGTTCTCCGGCCAGCCCAGTGCCCGGCACACTCCCGTCTTCCAGTCCTGGCCC
Source organism: Streptomyces sp. NPDC002577 (assembly GCF_053594815.1). Lineage (NCBI taxonomy): Bacteria > Bacillati > Actinomycetota > Actinomycetes > Kitasatosporales > Streptomycetaceae > Streptomyces > Streptomyces sp. NPDC002577. The sequence goes on from NZ_JBSFWK010000022.1 coordinate 42,517, forward strand.
CGCGGCACCGTCGGCCACGCGCGGATGCCGACCGCCGACGGTTTCACCGCCTCCCAGATGTCGATGAACGGGTGGCCGACCACCAGCGCGTACTCGCTCGTGACGGACTCCGCGATACGGGACTCCTTCGTGCCGGGGACCAGGTGGTCCACCAGGACACCCAGGCGGGCGTCCGGGCCGGGGGAGAACTCCGCGACGACCGCCTGGAGGTCGTCGACGCCCTCCAGATACTCGACGACCACGCCCTCGATACGCAGGTCGTCGCCCCACACCTTCTCGACCAGTTCGGCGTCGTGGCGGCCCTCGACGTAGATCCGCCCGGCGCGCGCCACACGGGCCCGTGCGCCCGGCACCGCAACCGATCCCGAGGCCGTACGGGTGGGACGCACCGGCGCCGCTCCGGAGGGGCGGACCAGGGTCACCACCTTGCCCTCCAGCAGGAACCCGCGGGGCTCCAGCGGAAACACCCGGTGCTTGCCGAATCGGTCCTCCAACGTGACCGTGCCCGCCTCGCAGCGGATCACCGCGCCGCAGAAGCCGGTCCCGGACTCCTCGACGACCAGTCCTGGTTCCGCCGGGACCTCGGGTACCGGCTTCGGCTTCTTCCACGGCGGGGTGAGGTCCGGAGAGTACAGACGGCGCTGCGGGCCCGAAGGGCCCTCGTTGGAGGGGCGGTGGCGGGAGACGGGTGGGAGCATTCGGATGACGATAGGGAGAAGGCGCGGGGCCTGGCTACGACACGCCGAACCGGGCCGCCAGCTGATCGCGTTGCTGCCGGACAAACGCCGCATTCACCGCGGCTCCATGACCGGGTACGTACACCGCGTCCTCGCCGCCCAGGTTCAGCAGCCGGTCCAGGGCGGCGGGCCAGTGGGACGGCACCGCGTCCGGGCCCGCCTGCGGTTCGCCCGACTCCTCGACCAGGTCGCCGCAGAAGACGATCTCGGGCGTCGAGGAGGTGGCGGGGACCAGGACCGCCATGTCGTGTCCTGTGTGGCCGGGGCCCACATTCGCAAGGAGTACCTGGTGGCCACCGCCCAGGTCGAGTGTCCACTCGCCGCTGACCTGGTGGCGCGGGGAGACGAGGAGTTCCGCGGCCTCCGCCGCGTCCGCAGGGTCGAGCCCGTGCCGTACCGCGTCGGCCAGGAGATCCTTCCGGCCCGCGGCGAAGACCCAGTCGAGCCCCACGGGCCCGTAGACCTCGACTCCCGCGAACGCCGCCGCGCCCAGCACGTGGTCGAAATGAGGATGGGTCAGTGCGAGATGCGTCACGCGCCGGCCGGGGCCGAGCAGTTGCTGTGCCTCCTGGCGCAGCTGCGCACCCTCCCGCAGGCTGGATCCAGCGTCGACCATGAGCGCCGCACCCTCGCCCACGACCAGGCCCACCGTGCAGTCCCACACCGGCAGCCGGCGCCGGCCCACCCGGGGCGACAGCCCCTCCCAGCCCCGTGTTTCCCACGCCACGTCCGTCACGATTCCCACGACACGACCTTCACCATCCGTGTGCCACTTCCCTACCGGCGACGCTAGTCCCCGGGGTCCGCCGCAGCACGACACCCCAGCCCAGACCGCACATATCGGCAGCGCTCCGGTGTGACCGCCCTTGCCGGGGCCGTACCCCACGGCCGTACACTTGGCCCGGGAAGGCTGGCACTCGCACACAGTGAGTGCCAGGCGAGAGGCCGTAAGGGACGACACGACGACCTGGAGGTGTGCGCGGATGCTCAGTGAACGCAGACTCGAAGTACTGCGCGCCATCGTCCAGGACTATGTCGGCACCGAGGAGCCCGTCGGCTCCAAGGCCCTGACCGAGCGGCACAACCTCGGTGTCTCCCCGGCGACCGTGCGCAACGACATGGCGGTGCTGGAGGACGAGGGCTACATCGCCCAGCCGCACACCAGCGCGGGGCGCATCCCCACGGACAAGGGGTACCGCCTCTTCGTCGACAAGCTCGCGGGCGTCAAGCCGATGACCGCGCCCGAGCGCCGGGCCATCCAGAACTTCCTCGACGGCGCCGTCGACCTCGACGACGTCGTGGCACGCACGGTGCGGCTGCTCGCGCAGCTGACCCGGCAGGTCGCGGTGGTGCAGTACCCGTCGCTCACGCGGTCGACGGTGCGCCATGTGGAGCTGCTGTCGATGGCCCCGGCCCGGCTGATGCTCGTACTGATCACGGACACCGGCCGGGTCGAGCAGCGCATGGTCGACTGCCCCGCCCCCTTCGGCGAGACCTCTCTCGCCGATCTGCGGGCGCGGCTCAACAGCCGGGTGGTCGGCCGCCGCTTCACCGACGTGCCGCAGCTGGTGCAGGATCTGCCGGAGGCCTTCGAGGCCGACGACCGCGGCACCGTCTCGACCGTGCTCTCGACGCTGCTCGAGACCCTGGTGGAGGAGACCGAGGAGCGGCTGATGATCGGCGGCACCGCCAATCTCACCCGCTTCGGACATGACTTTCCCCTCACCATCCGGCCTGTGCTCGAGGCGCTTGAGGAGCAGGTCGTGCTCCTCAAGCTCCTTGGCGAGGCGAAGGATTCGCACATGACCGTACGTATCGGTCACGAGATCGCCCATGAGGGGCTCAACTCCACGTCTGTGGTGTCGGTGGGCTACGGTTCGGGCGGCGAGGCAGTCGCCAAGCTCGGCGTGGTCGGCCCGACCCGCATGGACTACCCGGGAACGATGGGAGCAGTACGCGCAGTGGCACGTTACGTCGGACAGATCCTGGCGGAGTCGTAAGTGGCCACGGACTACTACGCCGTACTCGGCGTGCGCCGCGACGCTTCCCAGGACGAGATCAAGAAGGCATTCCGGAGGCTCGCCCGCGAGCTGCACCCGGACGTCAACCCGGACCCGAAGACGCAAGAGCGCTTCAAGGAGATCAACGCCGCGTACGAGGTGTTGTCGGACCCGCAGAAGAAGCAGGTCTACGACCTCGGCGGCGACCCGCTCTCGGCGAGCGGCGGCGCGGGCGCGGGCGGCTTCGGCGCCGGCGGCTTCGGCAACTTCTCGGACATCATGGACGCCTTCTTCGGTACGGCGTCCCAGCGGGGCCCGCGGTCGCGTACGCGGCGCGGCCAGGACGCGATGATCCGGCTCGAGATCGAGCTGGACGAGGCGGCCTTCGGCACCACCAAGGACATCCAGGTCGACACGGCCGTGGTGTGCAACACCTGCAACGGCGAGGGTGCCGCCCCTGGCACCTCGGCGCAGACGTGTGACATGTGCCGCGGCCGCGGTGAGGTGTCGCAGGTCACGCGGTCGTTCCTCGGCCAGGTCATGACCTCGCGGCCGTGCCCGCAGTGCCAGGGCTTCGGCACGGTCGTGCCGACCCCGTGCCCGGAGTGCGCGGGCGACGGGCGTGTGCGGTCGCGTCGCACGCTGACCGTGAAGATCCCGGCCGGTGTCGACAACGGCACGCGGATCCAGCTCGCCGGTGAGGGCGAGGTCGGACCCGGCGGCGGACCCGCGGGCGACCTGTACGTGGAGATCCACGAGCTGCCGCACCCGGTGTTCCAGCGGCGTGGCGACGATCTGCACTGCACGGTCACCATCCCGATGACGGCCGCCGCGCTCGGCACGAAGGTGCCGCTGGAGACGCTGGACGGGCTGGAGGAGGTCGACATCCGGCCCGGTACGCAGTCCGGGCAGTCGATCCCGCTGCACGGGCGCGGCATCACGCATCTGCGGGGTGGCGGGCGCGGTGATCTCGTCGTGCATGTCGAGGTGCAGACGCCTTCGAAGCTTGATCCTGAGCAGGAGCGGTTGCTGCGGGAGCTGGCGCAGCTGCGCGGGGAGGAGCGGCCCCTGGGGCAGTTCCAGCCGGGGCAGCAGGGGTTGTTCTCGCGGCTCAAGGACGCGTTCAACGGGCGGTGACGCCGCCTGCCGGGTCATGCGGAAGGGCCGATTCGGACTCGTGTGCTGGACGTGACAACATGCGGTCATGTCCAGCGCACTGAGCGATCTCTTTCCTCTTCCGATCGTGCAGGCCCCCATGGCGGGCGGCGTGTCGCGGCCGCAGCTCGCTGCGGCCGTCTCGGAGGCCGGCGGGCTCGGGTTTCTCGCGGCCGGCTACAAGACCGCTGACGGGATGTACCAGGAGATCCAACGGCTGCGCTCGCTGACGAGCCGGCCGTTCGGTGTGAATCTCTTCATGCCGCAGCCGGACTGTGCGGACCCGGCTGCCGTGGACGTCTACCGCAACCAGCTCGCCGGTGAGGCCGCCTGGTACGGCACCGAGCTGGGCGATCCCGACGGCGGCCGCGACGACGGCTACGACGCCAAGCTGGCGATCCTCCTCGACGACCCGGTCCCGGTCGTCTCCTTCCACTTCGGCTGCCCGGCCCCCGAGGTGCTCGAGTCGCTCTCGCGTGCGGGCACGCTGACCATGGTCACCGCCACCACGGTCGAGGAGGCCCAGACCGTGCAGCGGGCCGGCGCGGACGCCGTGGTCGTACAGGGCGTCGAGGCAGGCGGCCACCAGGGCACCCACCGCGACAACCCGGAGAACGACGCCGCGGGCATCGGCCTGCTGTCGCTGATCACACAGGTCCGCGAGAGCGTGCGGCTGCCGATCGTGGCGGCCGGCGGGATGATGCGCGGCGCGCAGATCGCCGGGGCACTCGCGGCCGGCGCCCAGGCCGCGCAGCTGGGCACGGCGTTCCTGGTGACGCCCGAGTCGGGTGCCAACGCCCTGCACAAGGACGCGCTGACCAACCCCCTCTTCGCCCGCACCGAACTGACGCGGGCCTTCTCCGGGCGCCCGGCCCGCGGCCTCGTCAACCGCTTCATGCGCGAGCACGGTCCGTACGCCCCGGCCGCGTACCCGCAGATCCACCACCTCACCTCCGGGCTGCGCAAGGCGGCCGCGGGGGCCGGTGACCCGCAGGGCATGGCGCTGTGGGCGGGGCAGGGGCACCGGCTGGCGCGGGAACTCCCGGCCGGGCAGCTCGTCGAGGTGCTGGCCGCCGAACTGGACGTCGCGAAGGCGGCGTTGTCCGTGGAGAGTGGCTCATGACCGCGCCGGTGTTCGTGGTGGACGAGGTCCCGGGCGGCCCCGAGTACGTGCTGGACGGGCCCGAGGGGCGGCACGCCGTGTCCGTGAAGCGGCTGCGGCCGGGCGAGGACGTCGTGCTCACCGACGGGCACGGCCGCTGGACGGAAGGCGTCGTCAAGGCGGCCGAGGGCAAGGACCGGCTCGTCGTGACGGATCTGGCGGCCGTCCAGGAGGAACCGCCGCCCACGCCCCGTATCACCGTCGTGCAGGCCCTGCCCAAGGGCGACCGGGGCGAGCTCGCGGTGGAGACCATGACCGAGACCGGTGTCGACGTGATCGTGCCGTGGTCGGCGTCGCGCTGTATCACGCAGTGGAAGGGCGAGCGGGGCGTCAAGGCGCTCGGCAAGTGGCGGGCGACGGCGCGCGAGGCGGGCAAGCAGTCGCGCCGGGTGCGCTTCCCCGAGGTCGCGGACGCCATGACGACCAAGCAGGTCGCCGCGCTTCTGGCCACGGCGGACCTCGCGGCCGTCCTGCACGAGGAGCGGGACTACAGCAGCGAGCCGCTGGCCACCGCCGGCCTTCCCGCCACGGGCGAGATCGTGCTGGTCGTGGGGCCCGAAGGGGGAGTGTCACCCGAAGAGCTGCAGGTCTTTTCGGCGGCAGGCGCCAGGACGTACCGGCTGGGGCGTACCGTGCTGCGTACGTCGACCGCGGGGACGGCGGCTGTCGCGCTGCTGCTCGGCCGCACCGGCCGCTGGTCCTGACGCCCGGCCGAGTCCCCCGGCGACCGCACCGGTCGCCGCAGGGCGGCCCCGGATGTGTGCCGAGAAGGAGGCCGCATTGGAACTGGCCCAGGTGAGGCTGCTCGTCTCCGACTTCCAGGCCTGCTACCGCTTCTACGCCGAGGTGCTCGGGCTGAAGCCGCAGTCGGGCGCGCAGGACGGCCCGTACGAGAAGTTCAGCCCGGCCGTCGGCTCGGCGGGCATCGCGCTGCAGGACCGCGCCATGATGGCCGAGGTGCTCGGCGAACTCGCCGACACCGTGAACGGGCACCGCTCCCTGGTGGTGCTGCGCGTCGACAACCTCGACGCGTACTGCGCGGAACTCGTCGGCCGCGGAGCGGTCCTCGAGCACGGGCCCGCCGCCATGACGGACCGGCTGCGCGTCGCCCATCTCAAGGACCCCGAGGGCAATCTGGTGGAGCTTCAGGAGTGGCTGCTGATGCGCGGCTGAGGGCCCCGGGCGGCGCGACGGGGCAGGTGACCGTGCAGGTCCGCGGCCCGAACTGATCGAAAACGCTGACCTGGACGGCGGTGACTGCTTAGTGTGATCGGGTGACACAGCCTGCGTACCTTCGGTTCCCGCATCTGCACGGCGACCTGCTCGCCTTCACCGCTGAGGACGACGTCTGGGTCGCGCCCCTCGACGGCGGCCGCGCCTGGCGGGTCAGCGCCGACAACGTCCCCGTCAACCACCCCCGGATCTCCCCGGACGGCACCACCGTCGCCTGGGCGTCCACCCGCGACGGGGCACCCGAGGTGCACATCGCACCCGTCGACGGCGGACCGTCCCGGCGGCTGACGTACTGGGGCAGCCAGCGCACGACCGTCCGCGGCTGGACCCCCGACGGACACGTCCTCGCGCTCACCACGCACGGCCAGGCCTCGCTGCGCCGCAGCTGGGCACGGGCGGTGCCGCTCGACGGCGGTCCCGCGGCCACCCTTCCGTACGGGCCCGTGGGCGCCGTCGCGTACGGCCCCGACTCCCGGGTCGTGCTTCTCTCCGCGACGATGGGGCGCGAGGCCGCCTGGTGGAAGCGCTACCGGGGCGGCACAGCAGGCAAGATGTGGATCGGCAGGGACGTCGGCGACGGGGAAGGGGCCGGCGAGTTCGTCCGGCTGCACGACGGGCTCGACGGGAACATCGAGTACCCCATGTGGGTCGGGGACAGGGTCGCGTTCCTCTCCGACCACGAGGGCGTGGGCGCCGTGTACTCGTCCCTCGCCGACGGCTCCGACCTCCGGCGGCACACGCCTGTGCACACCGCGACGAGCTTCTACGCCCGGCACGCCTCGACCGACGGCACCCGGGTCGTCTACGCGAGCGGCGGTGAACTGTGGCTCCTCGACGACCTCGAAGGCGCCGAGCCTCGCCGGCTCTCCTTGCGCCTCGGTGGGCAGCGCACCGACCTCCAGCCGCACCCCGTCAACGCCGCCCGCTGGTTCGGCGCCGCCGCGCCCGACCACACCGGGCGCGGCAGCGCCGTCTCCGTCCGCGGCGCCGTCCACTGGGTCACCCACCGCGAGGGCCCCGCCCGCGCGCTCGCCGCCACGCACGGCGTACGCGCCCGGCTGCCGCGCACCTTCCGGGTGGACGGCGAGGAACACGTCGTGTGGGTGACCGACGCCGAAGGCGACGACGCCCTCGAATTCGCCCCGGCCACCGGCCTCGCACCCGGCGCGACACCGCGCCGCCTCGCCGCCGGCCAGCTCGGCCGCGTCCTGAGCCTGGCGATGGCCCCCGACGGCAGCCGCGCCGCCGTCGCCTCGCACGACGGGCGGGTACTGCTCGTCGAACGGGAGACCGGAGAGGTACGAGAGGTCGACCGCAGCGAACACGGAGACGCGAGCGGTCTCGTCTTCTCACCCGACTCGACGTGGCTCGCCTGGTCCCACCCGGGCCCCGAACCGCTGCGCCAGCTCAAGCTCGCCAACACCGCCGACCTGTCGGTCACCGAGGCGACCCCGCTGCGGTTCCAGGACTACTCGCCCGCCTTCACGCTGGACGGCAAGCACCTCGCGTTCCTCTCGGCACGGTCCTTCGACCCGGTCTACGACGAGCACGTCTTCGACCTGGCGTTCGTGGGCGGCTCGCGGCCGCACCTGATCACTCTGGCCGCCACGACTCCGTCCCCCTTCGGGCCGCAGCGGCACGGCAGGCCCTTCGACGCGCCCGACAAGGACGAGACGCCCGACAGCGAGGGCGCCCCCGTCACCCGTATCGACCTCGACGGACTCGCCGACCGCATCGTGCCGTTCCCCGTCGAGGCCGCCCGCTACACCACCCTGCGCGCGGCCAAGGACGGCGTGCTGTGGCTGCGCCACCCGGTGCTGGGGGTGCTCGGCACCTCCCGCGCCACGCCCTCCGACCCCGACCCGAAGAGCGAGCTCGAGCGCTACGACCTGGTGCAGCAGCGCCTCGAGGAACTCGCAGCGGACGCCGACCACTTCGCGGTCAGCGGCGACGGCAAGCGCGTCCTGCTGTGGACCGGGGAACGGCTCAAGGTGGTGCCCAGCGACCGGCGCGCCTCGGGCGACGACGACAGCGACACCAACATCACCGTCGACCTGTCCCGCATCGGACAGACCCTCGACCCGGCCGCCGAATGGCGGCAGATGTTCGACGAGACCGGCCGCCTCATGCGGGACAACTTCTGGCGGCCCGACCTCGGCGGCGTCGACTGGGACGGCGTACTCGACCGCTACCGGCCGGTCCTGGAGCGCGTCGCCACCCACGACGACCTCGTCGACCTGCTGTGGGAGGTCCAGGGCGAGCTCGGCACCTCGCACGCCTACGTCACACCGCGCGGCGGCTGGGGCGGCTCCGGGGCCCGGCAGGGGCTGCTCGGCGCCGACATCTCCCGGCACGAGGACGGCAGCTGGCGCATCGACCGCATCCTGCCGTCGGAGACCTCCGACCCCACGGCGCACTCGCCGCTCGCCGCGCCCGGCGTCGCGGTGCGCGCCGGGGACGCGATCGTCGCGGTCGGCGGGCAGCCCGTCGACCCGGTGGCCGGGCCAGGGCCGCTGCTCGTGGGCACGGCGGGCAAGCCCGTCGAGCTGACGATCTCACCGGCCGGCGGGGGAGACCTGCGCCATCCGGTGGTCGTGCCCATCGACGACGAGGAGCCCCTCCGGTACCACGCGTGGGTCGCCGACCGGCGGGCGTACGTCCACGAGGAGTCCGGCGGACGGCTCGGCTATCTGCACGTTCCCGACATGCAGGCGCCCGGCTGGGCGCAGATCCACCGCGACCTGCGTGTCGAGGTCGCCCGCGAGGGGCTGGTCGTGGACGTCCGCGAGAACCGCGGCGGCCACACCTCGCAGCTCGTCATCGAGAAGCTCGCCCGGCGCATCGTCGGCTGGGACGTGCCGCGCGGGATGCAGCCGTACAGCTATCCGCTGGACGCGCCCCGCGGCCCCGTCGTCGCCGTCGCCAACGAGTTCTCCGGCTCGGACGGCGACATCGTCAACGCCGCGATCAAGGCGCTGGGCATCGGGCCCGTCGTGGGCGTGCGGACGTGGGGCGGCGTCATCGGCATCGACAGCCGCTACCGGCTCGTCGACGGCACGCTCGTCACCCAGCCCAAGTACGCCTTCTGGCTGGAGGGGTACGGGTGGGGTGTCGAGAACCACGGCGTCGACCCGGACGTCGAGGTCGTCCACGCGCCGCAGGATCACGCCGCCGGGCGGGATCCGCAGCTGGACGAGGCGATACGGATCGCGCTGGCCGCGCTGGCGGAGAACCCGGCGAAGGGGGCGCCGGGGCTCCCGGCGCTCGACTGACGCGTCCCCGCCCCGCTGCGGGCGGCGCCGGCGCCCACGGCGGGGGCGGCAGTCGGCGGTGCTCGTGGTGGATACCATGCCGTCGTAAACGATCAGCGTTGTGAGGAGGCCCTAGATGGCGGGTGAAGCGCAGGCCGACTGCCTGTTCTGCAAGATCGTCGCGGGAGAGGTCCCGGCAACCGTCGTACGGGAGACCGAGACCACCGTCGCCTTCCGCGACATCAACCCCCAGGCACCGACCCACGTCCTGATCATCCCCAAGGTGCACTACCCGGACGCCGCGACGCTCGCCGCCGCCGAGCCGACGATCATCGCCGACATACTGCGTGAGTCCCGTGAGATCGCGGCCGAGGACAAGATCGAGGACCGGGGCTACCGGGTCGTCTTCAACACCGGCACCGGCGCGGGCCAGACCGTGTTCCACGCGCACCTGCACGTGCTGGGCGGCCGCGGCCTGCAGTGGCCCCCCGGGTAACCACCGGTGTCCGTACGTGAATTGGTGGTGCTCGGCACCGCCAGCCAGGTCCCGACCCGGCACCGCAACCACAACGGCTATCTGCTGCGCTGGGACGGCGAGGGCATCCTCTTCGACCCCGGCGAGGGCACCCAGCGGCAGATGCTGCGCGCCGGGGTCGCCGCGCACGACCTGAACCGGCTGTGCGTCACGCACTTCCACGGCGACCACTCGCTCGGCCTCGCCGGGGTGATCCAGCGGATCAATCTCGACCGGGTGCCGCACGAGATCACCGCGCACTATCCGCGGTCCGGGAAGCGGTTCTTCGACCGGCTGCGGTACGCGACGGCGTACCGCGAGACGGTGGACCTGACGGAGGAGCCGGTCGCCGCCGACGGGGTGATCGCCGCCACGCACGCGTACACGCTCGAGGCGCGGAAGCTCTCCCACCCCGTCGAGTCCTACGGCTACCGGCTCGTCGAGCCGGACGGCCGCCGCATGCTGCCCGAACGGCTCGCCGCGCACGGCATCAAGGGGCCTGACGTCGGCCGCATCCAGCGCGACGGCGTACTGAACGGCGTGGCCCTCGAGGACGTCAGCGAGGTGCGGCGCGGCCAGCGGTTCGCCTTCGTCATGGACACCCGGCTGTGCGACGGCGTGCACGCGCTCGCCGACGGGTGCGACATGCTCGTCATCGAGTCGACGTTCCTGCACGAGGACGAGCACCTGGCCGAGGAACACGGTCACTTGACCGCCGTCCAGGCGGCGCGGGTGGCGAGGGACGCGGGCGTACGGCATCTCGTACTGACGCACTTCAGCCAGCGCTACAACGAGCGTGGCGGCCCTTCGGGGGCCGGGGTCGCGGAGGAGTTCGAGCGCGAGGCGCGTGTCGCGGGGTTCGACGGGGAGCTGACGGTGGCCGCGGATCTGATGCGGGTGCCGTTGCCGAAGCGTGGCGGGCGGTAGCGGGCACGCGCGCGTGCCTCTCCTCGTACGATGAAGATCCCGTGCCGTCACATGGCACGCACCCCACGACTCGAACGTAAGGCGCGACCGTGCCCCTCCCCAAAGCCGAACTCCACCTCCACATCGAAGGCACCCTCGAACCCGAGCTCGCCTTCGCGCTCGCCGCGCGCAACGGCGTCCAGCTGCCGTACGCGGACACCGAAGCGCTGCGCAAGGCGTACCAGTTCAGCGACCTGCAGTCGTTCCTCGACCTGTACTACGAGCTGATGGCCGTGCTCCGCACCGAGCGGGACTTCGAGGAGCTCGCGGACGCGTATCTCGAGCGGGCCGCCGCGCAGGGGGTCCGGCATGCGGAGATCTTCTTCGATCCGCAGGCGCACATCGCGCGCGGCGTCGGCATCGGCACGGTGATCGAGGGCCTGGCGAGGGCGCTGGACCGGTCCGAGGAGCGGCACGGTGTCTCCACGCAGCTGATCATGTGCTTCCTGCGGGACCAGTCCGCCGAGTCCGCGATGGAGACCCTCGAGGCCGCGAAGCCGTACCTGAACCGGATCGTGGGCGTCGGGCTCGACTCGGCCGAGGTGGGGCACCCGCCGGTGAAGTTCCGCGAGGTGTACGAGGCCGCGGCCGCCCTCGGGCTGCGGCGTGTCGCCCATGCGGGCGAGGAGGGACCGCCCGCGTACATCTGGGAATCCCTCGACGTGCTCGGCGTCGAGCGGATTGACCACGGACTGCGGGCCATGGAGGACCCCGAGCTGGTGGAGCGGCTCGTACGGGAGCGCGTGCCGCTGACGCTGTGCCCGCTGTCGAACGTACGGCTGCGTGCCGTGGACGTCCTCGAGGAGCACCCGCTGCGGCGGATGCTCGACGCCGGGCTCCTGTGCACCGTCAACTCCGACGACCCCGCGTACTTCGGCGGGTACATCGCAGACAACTTCCATGCGGTCCGGGATGCGCTCGGGCTCGAGCTGGAGCAGATGCGGGCGCTTGCGCGGAACTCCTTCGAGGCGGCGTTCCTCGAGCATGACGAGGAGCGGCGGGGGCGGTATCTCGCGGAGGTCGAGGCGTACGAGTTCGGGCGCTGAGGCGGCCGTTGCCGGCCTCAGCGCCGCTCCGCGGCTCAGCCGGCCGCGATCGGAGTCTTCGGCTGGGGTGTCGGCTCCTGAGCCGTCGTGTCGAACGCCCGTTGGGACAGGGAGCGTCGTGGGCGCCGGACCGTGATCTCCACGACCGGCTGCTCCGGTGTGCCGATCTGCGGGAGCGGACCGGTCGGGGCGCCGGTCTTGGCGGCGAGTACCGCCGCGGGCGCTCCGCCGCGGCGGCGGATGGTGCCGGGTGCGAGCGGGCGGCCGCCGGTGTGCAGGGCGACCGCCGTCAGCGGTGCCGCCAGGACGAGGAGTCCGGCACCCAGGAGGGCGCCCATCGCCGGGTAGCCCGCCCATGCCGACAGGAGGCTGCCGGCCAGCGGGCCGCAGGCCGTTCCCAGGGATGACGCCGACCCCACGAGCACCGCCCAGCGGCCGCGCGGGTCCAGCGACGCGGCCAGACCGATCAGGTACGAAAGAACCACCGGGTAGACCGTGTTCCAGGCGATCTCGCCGGTCGCGAAGGACGGCAGGTCGTCGGCGGACGCGCTGACGGCGATGCAGCAGGCGATCAGCGCGGTGCCCGCGCCGATCGGCAGTGCGCGACCCAGCCGCGCGCCCAGCGCACTCGCGCCGATGACGCCGAGGAGTGCGGTGCCCAGCGCGGCCGCGAAGACCGCGCCCACGGCGGCTTCGCCGAGTCCTGCCTGGCTGGTGCCGATACGGCTGCTCACGCCCCACAGCGCGTTCTGGGTCAGCGACCAGCACAGCATGGCGCCCGCGAGGACGAGCCCCGAACGGCGGTGGGGGAGGGGAGTGCCGGGCGCCGCGGCGTTGCCGGCTGTGGTGCCCGGCCCGGCCAGCCGGCCCGTCGCGGGCCACACCAGCAGTGCCGTGAGCGCGAGTGCGGCGAACGGCATGCTGTGCCCGCCACCGAGGTGAGGGATCGTCAGATACAGGGCGCCGGCCAGTGCCGACACGCCGAGCAGTCCGAGCGTGGAGGTCCGGTGCGGATCGCGTCGGCCGGCGATGCCCGCCGCGGCGACCGTCGTCGCCGTACCGGAGCCGAATCCGCCCACTGCCGCGCCGGCCACGACGAGCGGCACGGCGGAGGACAGCGCGGCGCAGCCGTAGCCCGTGGCCGCCAGCAGCAGCCCGGCTCGGGCCAGTCGTCGCGGGCCGAGGGCTTCCACGCGGGAGGCAAGGGTGAATCCGGCGGAGGCGGAGCACAGCAGCAGTGCGCTGCCTACGGCCCCGGCCTGAGTGGGGCCGAGTCCGAGTCCGGCGCCGAGCCTGCCCACCACGGTGGGCAGGAGGTAGGCGGCGAGATAGCCGGCCGTGAAGAGGGCGACGAGCGGCCAGGAGGCAGCGGGCGGCACGGAGTTGTGGCGCGGTGACACGGGCGTTCCCAGGGCATGCGAAAACGACAGATGGGGTGGAGAGGGGGTAAGCGGCTGTCGACGGACAGGAACGCGCGCCAATTTGTATCAAGCACGTACAGCCGCGAAGAAGCCGGGGAGGTGTGATCTGCGGCACATTGGGTTTGCAGTGCGGATGACCGGGTAGGAGCGCTGCTTTTTGCGTCGGTGTCTTGGTCCGCGCGGTGCGTTGCGCGTGCGGTGCGACGGGCGGCTCAGCGCCAGTTCGGTGCGCCGTTCGCCGGCGGTGCGGTCGCTTCGATCTTGGCGCGGATCTCCTGCATCACGGCGACGATCTGCTGCTCGTGTTCGTCGGTGAGCCGTGCCACCGGTGCCGAGCAGCTGATCGCGTCCTGTGCCGGTGCGGGCGCGTCGTAGCGCAGCGCGAAGCCGAAGCCGACGATGCCGATGACGCCCTCCTCGCGGTCGGTGGAGTAGCCGCGTTCGCGCACCGCGGCCAGGTCGGCGGCGAGCGAGGCGCGGTCGGTGAGGGTGTTCGGGGTGGCGCGTTCGTACGGGCCGTCGGGCAGCTCGGTGTCCGGGCGTTCGGCGAGCAGCGCCTTGCCGAGCGCGCCCATGTGCGCGGGCAGCCGCCGGCCCACCCGGCTGATCGTGCGCAGGTATTCGTGCGACTCGCGGGTGGCCAGATACGCCACGTCCGCCCCGTCGAGCCGGCCCATGTGGATGGTCTCGCCGAGCGCCTCCGAGGCCTCGTCCAGGTAGGGGCGTACGAGGCGCACGCGCGGGTCGGAGTCCAGGTAGGTGGTGCCGGTCAGCAGGGCGTGGATGCCGATGCCGTAGAGGGAGCCGGTGATGTCCGTGCGGACCCAGCCGCGGCTGATCAGCGTCTGCAGCAGGGCGTACATCGAGCTGCGCGGTACGCAGAGCTCCTCGGCGAGCTCCTGCAGGCGTGCGGGCCGGTCGGCGCGCGCGGCAAGCAGCTCCAGCAACTCCACCGTCCGTGCGGCGGACTTCACTTCGCGGACGCCGCCCGGTTCGGGCGCCGGGCGTGCTTCCGGTCCGGCGCCTGGGCCGGTTCGCGGGCGGACATCTTCCGACATGCGTCGATCGTAGTGGCGGGTGGGCGGGAGGGAGCCGGTGAGGGCGTTGCCGGACATCGCGCGGCCCGTGTCCGCCTTGTCCATTGACGGTCTCCGCTGGTCTCTCTAGCCTCCATTCTCATGCACGGACATCATCTACATATGAAGATGACGCTGCCGGCGTCGGTGGTGGAACGCCGTGGACGGCAGGGAGGCCGAGGATGAATACCGAACGCGATCTGACCATCAGCGAGGTGCGGCTCACGCCGATCCTCGTGGCCGACCCGCCGCTGCTGAACACGCAGGGCGTCCACCAGCCCTACACGCCCCGCCTGATCGTGGAGGTCGTGACCGCCGACGGGATCACGGGCGTCGGCGAGACGTACGGCGACACCAAGTACCTGGAGCTGGCCCGGCCCCTCGCCGACCGGCTCGTCGGGCGCCAGGTCTCGGACCTGGGCGGACTCTTCACCGTCGCCGACCAGGTCGCCGTGGACGCCGACCGCGTCGAGAACTCCCTCGACGTCGGCGGTCAGCGCGGCGTCCAGACCGCCGACAAGCTGCGGCTGTCCATCGCGTCCGGCTTCGAGGTGGCCTGCCTCGACGCACTCGGCAAGGCCCTCGGCCTGCCCGTGCACGCGCTGCTCGGCGGCAAGGTGCGCGACGCGGTCGAGTACAGCGCGTACCTCTTCTACAAGTGGGCCGACCACCCGGCGGGCGTGGCGAGCGAGAAGGACGACTGGGGCGAGGCCGTCGACCCCGCCGGGATCGTCGAGCAGGCCCGCAGGTTCACCGAGCGCTACGGCTTCACGTCCTTCAAGCTCAAGGGCGGTGTCTTCCCGCCGGACGAGGAGATCGCCGCGATCAGGGCGCTCGCCGAGGCCTTCCCCGGCCACCCGCTGCGCCTCGACCCCAACGGCGCCTGGTCCGTCGCGACCTCGCTGAAGGTCGCCGCCGAACTCGGCGACGTACTCGAGTACCTGGAGGACCCGACGCTCGGCACCGACGGCATGGCCGCTGTCTCCGCGCAGACCTCCGTCCCGCTCGCCACCAACATGTGCGTGACGACCTTCGCGGAGATCAAGGAGGCGTTCACGCGCGACGCCGTCCAGGTGGTGCTCTCCGACCACCACTACTGGGGCGGGCTGCGCAACACCCGTGAACTGGCCGCCATCTGCCGCACCTTCGGCGTCGGCGTGTCCATGCACTCCAACACGCATCTGGGGATCAGCCTCGCCGCGATGACCCACGTCGCGTCGACCGTCCCGGGCCTGCACCACGCCTGCGACTCCCACTACCCGTGGCAGTCCGAGGACGTCCTCACCGAACGCATCGCCTTCGAGGACGGCACCGTGAAAGTCACCGACACCCCCGGCCTCGGCGTGGAACTCGACCGCGACAAGCTGGCCTTCCTGCACCAGCGGTGGCTCGACGACGACGGGACGATGCGCGAGCGCGACGACGAGGCGGCGATGCGGGTCGCCGACCCGGAGTGGACGCCGCCGGCCGTGCCGCGCTGGTAGCCCCTCCGGAGACGGGCACAGGTCCCCCGGCGGGGGTGTGACTGTTTCCAGTGGTTGACAACCGCTGCTCGGAGCGGTTCGCCGACCCCGGGTTCCGGCACACTTGGCTCACCAGCACTTTTCACCGGGAGCGTGTCGTGAGCGCGTACGACCGAGAGCCGCACGAGGTCTACCACGGAGCCCATGTGGACCCGCTTGCCGAGCTGCGTACCGCCGACGATCCGCCCTGGGACGTCTACCTCACGGGCACCGTCTTCCTCGACATCGTGTTCACCGGACTCGACTCCGCGCCCGAGCGCGGAACCGAGTCCTGGGCACGGGGAATGGGCTCCAGCCCGGGCGGCGTGGCCAACATGGCGACCGCGCTCGCCCGGCTGGGCCTGCGCACCTCGCTGGCCGCGGCCTTCGGCGACGACCACTACGGCGAGTACTGCTGGGACGCCCTGGCACAGGGCGAGGGCATCGACCTCTCGGCGTCACGCAGCGTGCCCGGGTGGCACTCACCGGTGACCGTCTCCATGGCGTACGAAGGCGAACGCGCCATGGTGTCGCACGGGCACGAGCCGCCACCGGAGGAGCCTGCTCCGGAATGCCCGCCACGCGCGCGTGCCGCCATCGCCTCGCTCACCCCCGGCAGGCGCGCGCCGTGGATCGCCGACGTCGCGAGCAGGGGCACCCTGGTCTTCGCCGACGTCGGCTGGGACGACACGGGCCGCTGGGACCTGGCCGGGCTGGCCGACCTCGAGCACTGCGAGGCGTTCCTGCCGAACGCCGAGGAGGCCATGCGGTACACCCGCACCGACTGCCCGCGGGCCGCGGCGCAGGCCCTCACCGACCACGTACCGCTCGCCGTGGTGACCCTCGGTGCGCAGGGGGCGTACGCCGTGGACGGGCGGACGGGCGAGACCGCGGAGGTGCCCGCCATCGAGGTCGAGGCGCTCGATCCGACCGGGGCCGGGGATGTCTTCGTCGCCGGGTTCGTCACCGGCACGCTGGCCGGGTGGCCGCTTGCCGACCGGGTCGCGTTCGCGGGGCTGACCGCGGCGCTTTCCGTGCAGGAGTTCGGGGGGTCGTTGTCGGCGCCCGGGTGGGCGGAGATCGCGGCGTGGTGGCGGCGGGTGCGGGCGTATGACGAGCAGGATCCTGGGGCGTTGCGGCGGTACGAGTTTCTGGAGGCGTTGCTTCCGGACGCTGCTCGTCCGTGGCCCTTGCGGCGGGCGGTGCCGACCATCGGCTTCCGCGCCGCCCGGTAGTCGTTGTTGCCCTACTGGTAGCGGCAACCGCCGTCGTGGTGCTGTGCCCACCGGTTCCGCCCCAGCGGAACGATTGCCCACAGCGGATAGCGGTACGAAAAGCTCTACGGGCATGTCTGTGGGCCGTCGTACCCTGGGCAGTGCACAGGCTGCCGAAGCCGTAGGCAGGCGTTCCGTATTGAGGAGGATGAGCAGGCATTCAGAGCCGGCCCATGACTCAGACACCCACAGCTCACACCCCCGCGCAGGGGCAGGCACGAGCGCACTTCACCGTCCCGGCCAAGCACCCGATGGTCACCGTGCTGGGTTCCGGAGACTCCCTCCTGCGCGTGATCGAGACGGCCTTCCCGGCGACCGACATCCATGTCCGGGGCAACGAGATCAGCGCCGTCGGCGACTCCCACGAGGTCGCCCTCATCCAGCGCCTGTTCGACGAGATGATGCTGGTGCTCCGCACCGGACAGCCGATGACGGAGGACGCAGTGGAACGCTCGATCGCCATGCTCCGCGCGACCGAGAACGGCGAGAGCGGCACCCAGGAGACCCCCTCCGAGGTCCTCACGCAGAACATCCTGTCCTCGCGCGGCCGCACCATCCGCCCCAAGACCCTCAACCAGAAGCGGTACGTCGACGCGATCGACAAGCACACGGTCGTCTTCGGCATCGGTCCGGCCGGCACGGGCAAGACGTATCTCGCCATGGCCAAGGCGGTCCAGGCCCTGCAGTCCAAGCAGGTCAACCGGATCATCCTGACCCGCCCGGCCGTCGAGGCCGGCGAGCGGCTCGGCTTCCTGCCCGGCACGCTCTACGAGAAGATCGACCCGTATCTGCGCCCGCTGTACGACGCGCTGCACGACATGCTCGACCCGGACTCCATCCCGCGGCTCATGGCGGCGGGGACCATCGAGGTGGCTCCCCTCGCCTATATGCGAGGCCGGACGCTCAACGACGCGTTCATCATCCTCGACGAGGCGCAGAACACGAATCCCGAGCAGATGAAGATGTTCCTCACCCGCCTCGGCTTCGACTCGAAGATCGTGATCACGGGTGACGTGACGCAGATCGACCTGCCCGGCGGCACCAAGAGCGGTCTGCGGCAGGTCCGGGAGATCCTCGACGGCGTCGAGGACGTCCACTTCTCCATGCTCACCTCGACGGACGTCGTACGGCACAAGCTGGTGGGCCGTATCGTCGACGCCTACGAGAACTACGACCGCCGCAACGGCACCGACCACGGTCCCCATGGCCATGGCCCCCAGCAGGGCCGCGGCTCCCGGGGGCAGTGACCGGGGCAGTGACAGCCCACCAGCAGGAGATCAGCACGACCATGTCGATCGACGTCAACAACGAGTCCGGCACCGAGGTCGACGAGCAGGCGATCCTCGACATCGCCCGCTACGCCCTCACGCGGATGCGCATCCACCCGCTCTCCGAGCTCTCGGTGATCGTCGTGGACGCCGACGCCATGGAGCAGCTGCACATCCAGTGGATGGACCTGCCGGGTCCGACGGATGTCATGTCCTTCCCGATGGACGAGCTGCGCCCCCCGTCGAAGGACGACGAGGAGCCCCCGCAGGGCCTGCTCGGCGACATCGTGCTCTGCCCCGAGGTCGCCGCCAAGCAGGGCCAGGAGGCCCCCACGCAGCACTCCATGGACGAGGAGCTCCAGCTGCTCACCGTCCACGGGGTGCTGCACCTGCTCGGATACGACCACGAAGAGCCCGGCGAGAAGGCCGAGATGTTCGGCCTTCAGCAAGCGATCGTGGACGGCTGGCGGGCGGAGAAGGGCATGACCGGCCCCTCCCCGGCCCCGACCGTCTCATAGTGCCGTGAGCGGTCAACTGATCGTCGGCGCCGTCCTGCTGGTCGTCGTCGCCTGGCTCGCCGCCTGCGCGGAGGCGGGCCTCGCGCGCGTCTCCAGCTTCCGCGCGGCGGAGGCGGTACGCAGCGGACGGCGCGGCGCCGCCAAGCTCGCCCAGGTCGCCTCCGACCCCACCCGCTATCTCAACGTCGCGCTGCTCGTGCGCGTGGCCTGCGAGATGGCGGCGGCCGCGATCGTCACGTACGCGTGCCTGATCGAGTTCGACGAGACCTGGCAGGCGCTCACCGTCGCCATCGCGGTGATGGTGCTCGTCAGCTATGTCGCGGTCGGCGTCTCGCCGCGCACCATCGGCCGCCAGCACCCGCTGAACACGGCGACGGTCGCGGCGTACGTCCTGGTCCCGCTGGCCCGCATCATGGGCCCCATCCCGTATCTGCTGATCCTCATCGGCAACGCGCTCACGCCCGGCAAGGGCTTCCGCCGCGGCCCGTTCGCCTCCGAGGCCGAGCTGCGCGCGCTGGTCGACCTCGCCGAGCAGGAGTCGCTGATCGAGGACGAGGAGCGCCGCATGGTGCACTCCGTCTTCGAGCTCGGCGACACCCTCGTCCGCGAGCTGATGGTGCCGCGCACCGACCTCGTCGTCATCGAGCGCTTCAAGACGATCCGGCAGGCTCTGACGCTGGCGCTGCGCTCCGGTTTCTCGCGCATCCCGGTGACCGGGGAGAGCGAGGACGACATCGTCGGCATCGTGTATCTGAAGGACCTGGCCCGCAAGACGCACATCAGCCGAGACGCCGAGTCCGAGCTGGTGTCGACCGCGATGCGGCCCGCGGCCTTCGTGCCGGACACCAAGAACGCCGGCGACCTGCTGCGCGAGATGCAGCAGGAGCGCAACCACGTCGCCGTCGTCATCGACGAGTACGGCGGCACGGCCGGCATCGTCACCATCGAGGACATCCTCGAGGAGATCGTCGGCGAGATCACCGACGAGTACGACCGCGAGCTGCCGCCCGTCGAGGAGCTCGGCGAGAGCCGGTACCGGGTCACGGCCCGGCTCGACATCGGCGACCTCGGCGAGCTGTACGGCCTGGAGGCCTACGACGACGAGGACGTCGAGACCGTCGGCGGACTGCTCGCCAAAGCGCTCGGGCGCGTCCCCATCGCCGGGGCCTCCGGGCTCGTCGAGCTGCCCGACGGCCGGGAGCTGCGGCTCACGGCCGAGGCCGCCGCGGGCCGCCGGAACAAGATCGTGACGGTGCTCGTGGAGCCGGTGGGACCGGTGGCCCCGGAGGAGGACGACGCCGCGTGAGCCCCGACGAGCTGCGCACCTTCTGCCTCTCCTTCAACGCCGCGGTCGAGGACTTCCCCTTCAATCCGGAGACCTCGGTCTTCAAGGTGTGCGGCAAGATGTTCGCGCTGAGCGACCTCAGCGGGCAGCCGCTGACCGTCAACCTCAAGTGCGACCCGGAGGACGCGCTGCGGCTGCGCGCCGACCACCCCGGGCGGATCGTGCCGGGCTGGCACATGAACAAACGCCACTGGAACACGGTGACGGTCGGGCCCCTGCCCGACCGTCTGGTCCGTGAACTGATCGAGGACTCCTACGACCTGGTGGTGGCGGGCCTGCCGCGCGCGGAACGCCTCCGCCTCGACCGGCCGTAGCGCCTCCGCCTCCGACCGGCCGTGGCGGCTGCCCGGTCAGTTCACCGCCGCCTCGCGCTGGCTCCCCAGGCCGAGGGCCACCAGCACCCCCGCTGCGAGGACGACCGCGGCGTCCACCGTCAGCACCGTGTGGACGCCCCGCAGCAGATCGGGCGCCGTCGTCGCGACCACGCCGAGCAGCGGGATGCCGATCGTGATGCCGACCTGCTGGGTCGAGGTGACCAGGCCCGTCGCCAGGCCCTGCTCCTCGTCCGGTACGCCGGACGTGACCGTCAGGCCGTACGAGATGATCGCGCCCAGGTGGCACATGCTCGCCAGCGAAATGCCGGCCACGGCGAGCCACACCGACCAGCCGCCCTCGCCCAGGCCCAGCAGCGTGGCCACGAGCGCGCCCTGGCCGAGCAGCGAGCCGACCAGCGTCCGGCGGGCGCCGAAGCGGCCGATGACCTTCGGCGTGTACGTTCCGGCGACCACGGACAGCACGCCCTGCACGCCGAACACCAGTCCCGTCTCGAAGGCCGACAGGTGCAGGGTCTCCTGCAGGTAGAGGGTCAGTACGAAGACCACCGTCGACATCATCGAGAAGGTGACCAGACCGCCCACGTTGCCCCACGCGACCGTGCGGCGGCGCAGCATCGGCAGCGAGACGAGCGGCGCCGCGGTCCGCGACTCGACGTACACGAAGGCGGCCAGCAGGGCCACGCCCGCGACCAGCGTGGCGATGACGTCCGTCCCGCCGAAGCCGCGCTCCGCGGCGGTCGACAGGGCGTAGATGAGCGAGAGCAGGCCGCCGGTGACGGTCACCGCGCCCGGTACGTCGAGCTGCGGCCGCTCGGGAGTGCGCGACTCGGGCAGCAGGCCCGGTGCCAGCGGCAGCACGATCAGTGCGAAGACGGCGAGCAGCCCCATCGTGGAACGCCAGCCTGCCGTGTCGGTCAGGACCCCGCCGGCCACCATGCCGATCGTGAAGCCGAGCGACAGCAGGGTCCCGGAGATACCGAGCGCGCGGTCGCGCTGTGGGCCCTCGGGGAAGGTGGTGGTCAGCAGGGACATGCCGCTCGGCACGATCACCGCCGCGCCCAGACCCTGCAGCGCCCGCCCGGCCAGGAACGACGCCGGATCCCAGGCAAGAGTCGCCAGCACGGAGGCCGCACCGAAGAGGGCGAGCCCGGAGAGGAACAGCCGGCGCCGCCCGTACAGGTCGCCGATCCGGCCGAACAGCAGCAGGAAACCGCCGGACGGCAGCGCGAACGCCGTCACCGCCCACTGCAGCGCCGCCTGGCTCATACCGAGATCCCGGCCGAGCTCGGGCAGCGCCACATTCAGTACGGAGAAGTCCAGCGCGACCATGAACTGGGCCGCGCACAGCACGAACAGGACGAGTTTGCCGCGGGTCGACAGCCGGGCCGCTCCGGAGGGGTCGGGGAGGGGGACCGTCGATGCCGTCGAAGTGTCCGCGACAGCGCGGGTGTTGGTGGATGAGGAAGTCTCGATCGCCATGACCATGAGCTTCGTGCGGCCGGAATAACCGTGGGGAGCGGGAACTTATGCTGGTGGTCGCACCACCAGACAACGAGCACAGGGGGAGTTGTACGTGGCGAGTGCGGAAACGGACCCTGCCAAGGCGCGCCGCCTCAGCGAGCTGCGCGAGTTCCTGATGAGCCGTCGCGCCCGGATCTCACCGTCCGAGGCGGGCCTTCCGGACGGCGGCGCCCGCAGGCGTACGCCGGGTCTGCGCCGTGAGGAGGTCGCCGTGCTCGCGGGCGTCGGCGCCTCCTGGTATCAGTGGCTGGAGCAGGGCCGCGACATCTCGGTCTCGCCGCAGGTGCTGGACTCGGTCGCGCGGGTGCTCAAGCTGACCAGCGCCGAACGGCGCCATCTCTACGTGCTCGCCGGGCTCAACCCGCCCCCGCCGGAGACGGCCGACGCCGACAAGGACATGTGCGAGGGGCTGCACCGGCTGATCGACGCATGGATGCCGTTCCCCGCGCACATCATGGACGGGTACTGGAACTGTGTGATGTACAACGACGCGGCGGCCATGGTGCTGGGCATGCGGCCCGAGACCTCGCAGAACTGCCTCATCACGTTCTTCACGGACCCCATCTACCGGGCGCGGTCGAAGAGCTGGGAGCAGAACGCCCACCAGGTCGTCGCGCAGTTCCGGGCGGCGTGCTCGGAGTGCCCGGACGACGACGGTTTCCAGGCCGTCGTGGCGGAGGCGAAGGCGGCCAGTTCCGAGTTCACCGCGCTGTGGGAGCGGCGGGACATCGCCCCGGGCGGGCAGCTCGCCAAGGAGCTCGAGCACCCGGTGGTCGGCACGCTGTTCGTCGAGTCCACGCAGCTGCGGGTGCCGGCGCGGCCCGATCTGACGATCGTGCTGCACACGCCCCAGCCGGACACGGACACCGCCGCGAAGCTGGAGCGGCTCGCCACGCCGGAGGGCCGGCGGGGGGCGATGTATCGGGTGGCGGGGTAGTTCGTATGCTCGGCACATGACCGAGAGCACCGCGCTTGACCCCGAGGACCGCAAGATCGTCACCCTGGCCCGTTCCGCACGGGCCCGCAACGGTGTGCCCGAGGGGGCGGCCGTGCGGGACGAGACCGGGCGTACGTATGTCGCTGGGACCGTTGCGCTTGAGTCGCTGCGGTTGAGTGCGCTGCAGACGGCTGTTGCCATGGCGGTTGCCTCTGGCGCGAAGTCGCTGGAGGCCGCGGCGGTTGTTACCGAAGCGGAGGCCGCCTCGGAGGCTGACCTTGCGGCCGTCCGCGACCTTGGTGGGGCCGGGACGCCCGTGTTGGTGGCCGGACCTGATGGGACGGTCCGGGCCACCGTCAGCGCGGGCTGAGCCACTGGGGGCTCGGTACGGGTACTGCGACGGGGCGCCGTGCGTCGTGGGCTGTGCCCACCCTCCCCCACTGCCTTAAGGGCGTGGGGGACCCCCATCGCCCCAGCGGAACGACTGCCCACAGCGGTACGGCAGGACTACAGCGCGTCCGGGCCCCGTTCGCCTGTTCTTACCCTGGCCACCGTTTCCACCGGGACCGCCCAGACCTTGCCGTCGCCGATCTTGCCGGTGCGGGCGGCTCGGAGTATCGCGTCGATGACCGGGTCCGCGTCGGCGTCCTGGACGACGACCTCGATGCGGACCTTGGGTACGAGGTCGACCTGGTACTCCGCGCCCCGGTACACCTCCGTGTGGCCGCGCTGGCGGCCGTAGCCGCTGGCCTCCGTGACGGTCAGGCCCTGTACGCCGAGTTCCTGGAGCGCGGTCTTCACCTCGTCGAGGCGGTAGGGCTTGACGATCGCGGTGATGAGTTTCATGCGGAGGGGCTCCTGTCCTTCGAAACGGGCGCCGGCACGTGCGCCGCGAGGGCCGCTGTCTGCGGGGCAGCGTGGCCCAGAACGCCGTGATCGTAGGCGCTCTCCGCGTGCACTGTCTGGTCCAGGCCCGTCAGCTCGTCCTCAGCCGAGGCACGGAGGCCCATCAGCTTGTCGACGGCCTTGCCGATCCCGTACGTCACGAGGAACGTGTAGGCCGCGACGACCACCACGGCCACGGCCTGCCTGCCGAGCTGCGCGAGACCGCCGCCGTAGAAGAGGCCCTCCTTGCCGCCCGTCATCGAGGCCGTCGCGAACAGGCCGATGAGCAGCGTGCCGACGACTCCGCCGACGAAGTGGACGCCGACGACGTCCAGCGAGTCGTCGTAGTCGAAGCGGAACTTCCAGGCGACCGCGTAGGAGCAGATGACGCCTGCGGCGAGCCCGACCACGGCGCCGCCCAGGATGCCGACCGTGCCGCACGCGGGTGTGATGGCCACCAGGCCGGCGACCGCGCCCGAGGCCGCGCCGAAGGTGGTCGGGTGGCCGTCGCGGCGCTGCTCGACGAAGAGCCAGCCGAGCAGGCCCGTGCAGCCCGCGACCACGGTGTTGAGGAGCGAGGCCGCGGCCAGCCCGTTGGCGCCGAGCGCCGAGCCGCCGTTGAAGCCGAGCCAGCCGAACCAGAGCAGGCCCGCGCCCATCAGCACCATCGGCAGGTTGTGGGGACGCATCGCGTCCTTCTTGAAGCCGATGCGGGGTCCGAGCACCAGGGCAAGGGCCAGGCCCGAAGCCCCGCAGGCGATCTCGACGACGAGCCCACCCGCGAAGTCGAGGGCGCCGAGGGAGTTCGCGATCCAGCCGTCCGGCCCCCACACCCAGTGCGCGACGGGAACGTATACCAGCAGCGTCCACACCGGTACGAAGACCAGCCAGGCCGCGAACCTCGTGCGGTCCGCGATCGCGCCGCTGATCAGCGCCGCCGTGAGGATCGCGAAGGTGAGCTGGAAGGTGGTGAACAGGAGGGTCGGCACGGTGCCCGTGACGCTGTCCGGGCCGATGCCCGCCATGCCGAGGTGGTCGAGACCGCCGATGATCCCGGCGAACGCGTCGTCGCCGAAGGCGAGCGAGTAGCCCGCGACCAGCCAGACGACCGTGACCAGCGCGATCGACACGAAGCTCATCATCAGCATGTTGAGGACGCTCTTCGTGCGGACCATGCCGCCGTAGAAGAGGGCCAGCCCGGGTGTCATGAGCAGGACGAGCGCGGTGGAGGCGAGCAGCCAGGCCGTGTCGCCTGAGTCGATGCGCGCCGCTGCCAGGGTCTCGGGAGGCAAAGGGGTCTCTCCTCGGGGTGGAGTGGGGGGACTCGGCGTCGGAGAGCCTCACCGGCATACATTTCGCGACGGGTACCTTCGCGTTTCCGGCATGTTTCGTATTGCTTGGGGGTTTCCGGAATCTCACCGCGAGACAGCGGTGCACGGCTGTGTGCGGTGTCCGGCTGTGTGCGGCGGTCTCCGGCCGTGTACGGCGGGGTCCGGACGATCAGGGAGAATGGGCGCCATGAGCGTTCGCACCCCTGCATCCGAGGCGTCCAAGCCGTCCGAGTCCGTCCATCGGTCCGGCTTCGCCTGTTTCGTCGGCCGTCCCAACGCCGGCAAGTCCACGCTGACGAACGCTCTGGTCGGTCAGAAGGTGGCGATCACCTCGAACCGTCCGCAGACGACGCGGCACACGGTCCGCGGCATCGTGCACCGTCCCGACGCCCAGCTGGTGCTCGTCGACACCCCCGGCCTGCACAAGCCGCGCACCCTGCTCGGCGAGCGCCTCAACGACGTCGTGCGCACCACGTGGGCCGAGGTCGACGTGATCGGCTTCTGCCTGCCGGCGAACGAGAAGCTCGGCCCCGGCGACCGCTTCATCGCCAAGGAGCTCGCGGGGATCAAGAAGACCCCCAAGGTCGCGGTCGTGACCAAGACCGACCTCGTCGACTCCAAGGCCCTCGCCGAGCAGCTCATCGCGATCGACCAGCTCGGCAAGGACCTCGGCTTCGAGTGGGCGGAGATCGTCCCGGTGTCCGCGGTCGGCGACAAGCAGGTGCAGCTGCTCGCCGACCTGCTCGTCCCGCTCCTGCCCGAGGGCCCGACGCTCTACCCCGAAGGCGACCTGACCGACGAGCCGGAGCAGGTCATGGTGGCCGAGCTGATCCGCGAGGCCGCGCTCGAGGGCGTACGGGACGAGCTGCCGCACTCGATCGCGGTCGTCGTCGAGGAGATGCTGCCGCGCGAGGACCGCCCCGCGGACAAGCCGCTGCTCGACATCCACGCCAACCTGTTCATCGAGCGCCCCAGCCAGAAGGGCATCGTCATCGGCCCCAAGGGCAAGCGCCTGAAGGAGGTCGGCATCAAGTCCCGCAAGCAGATCGAGGCCCTGCTCGGCACTCCGGTCTTCCTCGACCTGCACGTGAAGGTCGCGAAGGACTGGCAGCGGGACCCCAAGCAGCTGCGGCGCCTCGGGTTCTGATTCCGAGCTTCTGCGAGAAGGGGCTACACCCCTCCAGCGCTACACCCCTCCAGCGCTACACCCCTCCCGCGCTACGCCCCCTCCTTCAGCACCCTCCTGATCAGTTCCCGTTGGGCTTCCGTCAGGTGGGGGTCCGCGCAGTGGACCGTCCGGTCGTCGACCGTGATCTCGTAGCTGAAACCGTCCGGCACCCCGGCCGACGGCGTGCCCCGGCCGGCGGCCAGGGCCCGCTCGGCCAGGGAACGCCATTCCTCGGCGTCGGCCCGCCCGGTGACGTCCACCTCGGCGTGCCGCTCGATACCGGCGAATCCGCCCGTGCGTGTGACGTGGATACGCATGGGTCCTGTCTAGTACGGCGACGGGTCAGGCAGTAGTGGCCACCCCGACCCGCTCCCACGCCTTGAGCACGGCCTGCCGCTCCTCGCCCTCGCCGTACCGGCTCACCGCCGCCTCGGCCGTCAGCTGCGCGAAGTCGGTGAACTGCGCCTGCGAGTCCAGTTCGCCGCCGGTCAGCACGTCGTACCAGATCTGTCCCGCCTTCTCCCAGGCGTTGCCGCCCAACGCGTCGGCGACCAGGTAGAAGGCGTGGTTGGGGATGCCGGAGTTGATGTGGACACCGCCGTTGTCGCGGTTGGTGCGGACGTAGCCGTCCATGGTGGCGGGTTGCGGGTCCTTGCCGAGCACATCGTCGTCGTAGGCCGTGCCGGGGGCCTTCATGGAGCGCAGGGCGCTGCCGGTGACGCGCGGCGCCAGCAGGCCGGCGCCGATCAGCCAGTCGGCCTCGGTGGCGGTCTGGCCGAGCGTGTACTGCTTGATCAGCGAGCCGAAGACGTCCGAGATGTGCTCGTTCAGGGCGCCTGACTGCCCGAAGTAGGCCAGGTTCGCGGTGTACTGCGTGACGCCGTGCGTCAGCTCGTGGCCGATGACGTCGACAGGGATGGTGAAGTCGAGGAAGATCTCGGCGTCGCCGTCGCCGAAGACCATCTGCTCGCCGTTCCAGAAGGCGTTGTTGTAGTCCTCGTCGTAGTGGACCGTCGCGTTCAGCGCGAGGCCGTCGCCGTCGACGGAATCGCGCCCGTATGCCTTCAGGAAGAGGTCGAAGGTCGCGCCGAGACCGGCGTACGCGCGGTTGACCGTCGCGTCGTTGGCGGGTTCGTCGCCCTCACCGCGCACCTTGCGGCCGGGCAGGTCGGTGCCGTGGCCGGCGTCGTAGATCGTCCGGTGCGGCTGTTCGGCGGTGGTCCGAGCGGGCGGGGCCACCGAGGGCGCGCCGATCACCGTGGTCAGGCGCCGGCGCGTGCGCTCGAGGGCGTCCCGCTCCAGGGTGCGGCGTGCGGGACCGGCGAGAGCCGCGTCCGCGTGCTGGGCGAGGGTGTCGAGGATATGGGGCGGGACGATGGTGCAGAAGACGGGCTCGAGGCCCGCCGGGTCGGGGGTCATGGCGTTGACGGTCATGCGTGCAATGTGGCACTGGGTCACGCGAGTGTCACTAGCTGCAAGCATGATTGCTGAAATGGAGTGACAGATCACCTCTTGCCCGTTACCGGCCGGCGATCCCGCATACTGATACGGGCCCCCGCAGACGGCGCTGTCTCGGTTAGGCTACGGAACATCATGCGTTTCGGGCTGCTTCTCCTTAGCTGCCGCGGCGAGGGCCTGTAGTCGTAGGCCGACCCCCTCCCCGCGGAGTTCGGTGTTGCGCTTCGACCCGTCGGCCGTCCCCCGCGGACCCCAGAGGAGCCCCACGCATCATGACAGCTACTGCTGATCGCCCTACGCCCATCACCAACGGGACGCATTTCCAGCGGCCGACCGCGATGCCGATCAACAAGTACGGCCAGTACGAGGCCGTGGACATCCCGGACCGCACCTGGCCGAACAACCGGATCACCAAGGCCCCGCGCTGGCTGTCGACGGACCTGCGCGACGGCAACCAGGCGCTGATCGACCCGATGTCGCCCGAGCGCAAGCGCCGGATGTTCGACCAGCTGGTCAAGATGGGCTACAAGGAGATCGAGGTCGGCTTCCCGGCCTCCGGCCAGACCGACTTCGACTTCGTGCGCTCGATCATCGAGGAAGAGGGCGCGATCCCGGACGACGTGACGATCTCCGTACTGACCCAGGCCCGCGAGGACCTGATCGAGCGGACCGTCGAGTCGCTGAAGGGCGCCAAGCGCGCCACCGTCCACCTGTACAACGCCACCGCGCCGGTCTTCCGCCGGGTCGTCTTCCGCGGCTCCAAGGACGACATCAAGCACATCGCCGTCGACGGCACGCGGCTGGTCATGGAGTACGCCGAGAAGCTGCTGGGCCCGGAGACGGAGTTCGGCTACCAGTACTCGCCGGAGATCTTCACCGACACCGAGCTGGACTTCGCGCTGGAGGTCTGCGAGGCGGTCATGGATGTCTGGCAGCCCGGCCCGGGTCGCGAGATCATCCTGAACCTGCCCGCCACGGTCGAGCGCTCCACCCCCTCCACCCACGCCGACCGCTTCGAGTGGATGGGCCGCAACCTGTCCCGCCGCGAGTACGTCTGCCTGTCGGTCCACCCGCACAACGACCGCGGTACGGCCGTCGCCGCCGCCGAGCTGGGGGTGATGGCCGGCGCCGACCGTGTCGAGGGCTGCCTGTTCGGCCAGGGCGAGCGCACCGGCAACGTCGACCTGGTCACCCTGGGCATGAACCTGTTCTCGCAGGGCGTCGACCCGCAGATCGACTTCTCCGACATCGACGAGATCCGTCGTACGTGGGAGTACTGCAACCAGATGGAGGTCCACCCGCGCCACCCGTACGTGGGCGACCTGGTCTACACGTCCTTCTCCGGCTCCCACCAGGACGCCATCAAGAAGGGCTTCGACGCGATGGAGGCCGACGCGAAGGCCAAGGGCGTCACGGTCGACGACATCGAGTGGGCCGTTCCGTACCTGCCCATCGACCCCAAGGACGTCGGCCGCTCCTACGAGGCCGTCATCCGCGTCAACTCGCAGTCCGGCAAGGGCGGCATCGCGTACGTCCTGAAGAACGACCACAAGCTGGACCTGCCGCGCCGGATGCAGATCGAGTTCTCGAAGATCATCCAGGCCAAGACCGACGCCGAGGGCGGCGAGGTCACGCCGAAGGACATCTGGAACGTCTTCCAGGACGAGTACCTGCCCAACCCCGCGAACGCCTGGGGCCGCATCCAGGTCAAGACCGGCCAGTCCACGACCGACAAGGACGGCGTGGACACGCTGACCGTCGAGGCCGAGGTGGACGGCGTCGAGACGACCCTGGTCGGCACCGGCAACGGCCCGATCTCCGCGTTCTTCCACGCGCTGGGCGCCATCGGCGTCGACGCCCGACTGCTGGACTACCAGGAGCACACGATGAGCGAGGGCGCCTCCGCGCAGGCCGCCTCGTACATCGAGGTCGCGATCGACGACAAGGTGCTGTGGGGCATCGGCATCGACGCGAATACGACACGCGCGTCGCTGAAGGCCGTGGTCTCCGCCGTCAACCGATCGGCGCGATAACCCCGTTCACCTGGGTTTGCCCGGCCCCGTCCGCCCTTGAGGCGGGCGGGGCCGCGTCGCGTCTCGGCCATGTCGGCGCCATGTGGCTCCTACGTACTGACGCCGCGTCATCGATGTGGCTAACATCACGCCAACGCGACGATGTTGCCGCGTGGTTACGGAGGTGCGACGACGTGCTGCCAGGATGGGGACGAAACGGCCGTAGTTCTGCCATTGCGCGCATTTTCGGCACCCGCACCGTCTGGACCACCGTCGGCGACGGTGAGTTCTTCTGCCCCGGTTGCGGCGGCGACCGCAACTACCAGCGAAGGACGGGCCGGCGCCGGTTCATCGTGCTCGGTGTCCCGCTGCTGCCGCGCGGTGCCGCCGGGCCGGTCGTCGAATGCACCGCGTGCGGCCACCGCTTCGGCACGGACGCCCTCGACCACCCGACGACCACCCGCCTCGCCGCGATGCTCCGCGACGCCGTCCACACCGTGGCCCTCGCCGTCCTCGCCTCCGGCGGCGCCCCCTCACGCGCAGCGCTGGAGACCGCCGTCGCCGCCGTACGCTGCGCCGGATCCGACGACTGCACCGAGGAACAGCTCGCCGCGCTCGTCGAGGCACTGGCCGCCGACACCGGTCGGCTGATGCCCGAACAGTGCGGTTCGAGCATCGCCGGTCTCGCCATAGAGCTCCACGAAGCCCTCGATCCGCTGGCGCCCCACCTCGTCGCCGCGGGCCGCGAGTCGGTCCTGCTGCAGGCGGCCCGCATCGCCCTCGCCGACGGCCCGTACACAACCGCGGAGCGGGGCGTCCTCACCACGGTGGGGCGGGCGCTGACGATCCCGGAGGAGGACGTGACGCGGCTGCTGGCGGCGGCGCGCACGCCCTTCTGACGCGTCTGACGCGTGACTCTGCGCAGGCCGGTGCCTGCGCCGACGGTACTCCCGGGGGAGTAATCCCTGGTTCGGGACACCCCCGGCAGTAGCGGCGAACTCGCCCTCGAGCCCGACGAATCGGCCTTGCCTCGCCGGGAGTCTGGACACGTCCAGACTCTTGTGGCGGAGGGAGGCCCGTCGATGGGGGCCGCAACGACCATGAAGCGACCGGTGTCGGCACGGCGCCGACGAGCCGTGCCCTGGGCGGTGATCGGACTGTGGGTGGCCGTGTTCCTGCTCGTCGGGCCGCTCGCGGGCAAGTTCAGCGACGCCCAGCAGAACCGCACCGTCGACTATCTGCCCGACAGCGCCGACTCCACCCGGGTCGCGCGTGTCCAGGACGAGTTGCCGGGCGGCGGGTCCACCGATCTCGTCCTCGTGTACCACCGCGACGGCGGGCTGACCGCGGCCGACCGGAACACGGCCGCCGGCCAGGTCCGCGAGATCGCGTCGGCGTACGACCTGACGGCGCAGCCCGAGGCCGTCCCGTCCCAGGACGGCAGCACCCTGATGTACCCGGTGTCGAGCACCCGGCCGGGCCAGGACGAGGACGCCCGCGACGCGTTCGTCGACGGTGTCCGCGACATCGCGAACGGCGGCGGGGGACTGAGCGTCGAGGTCGGCGGCCCCGGGGCCCTCAACACCGACATGGCCGAGGTGTTCGGGACCATCGACGGCACGCTGCTGTACGCCACGCTCGGGGTCGTCACCGTCCTGCTGATCCTCATCTACCGCAGCCCGTTCCTGTGGCTGGTGCCGCTGGGCGTCGCGGGTGCCGCGGCGAGCACGGCGATGGCCGCCGCCTACGGCCTCAACCAGGCCTTCGACGTGACCATCACCGGCCAGAGCGGTGGCGTGATGACCGTCCTCGTACTCGGCGCGGGCACCGACTACGCGTTGCTGCTGGTCTCCCGCTACCGCGAGGAACTACGGCGCCACGAGCGGCCGTACGACGCCATGCGCGCCGCCCTGCGCGGCTGCGGTCCCGCGATCCTCGCCTCGTCCGGCACCGTCGCGGCCGGACTGCTGTGCCTGCTCGCCGCCGACCTCAACAGCAGCAGCGGCATGGGCCCGGTCGGCGTGGTCGGCGTACTGGCCGCACTCGTGGCGATGACGACGCTGCTGCCCGCGATCCTCGTCCTGCTCGGCCGCCGCGTGTTCTGGCCGCTCGTGCCCGCGTACGGCAGTGCGCCGAAGGCCCGCAGGTCGCTGTTCGCCGCCATGGGCGCCTCGGCGACGCGCAGGCCCGCGGCGGTGCTGGTGGGCGGGGCCGTGCTGCTCGGCGCGCTCGCGCTGGGCGCCCTCAACCTGCCCGGCGGCCTCAAACAGGCGGACTCCTTCACCGACAAGCCCGAGTCGATCACGGCGATGCAGACGCTGGCACGCGAGTACCCCGAGCGCAGTAGCCAGCCGATCAGCGTGATCGCGCCCACCGACCGGGCCGGCGCGGCACTCGACAAGGCCCGCTCCACCGACGGGGTCGCGGACGTGGTCCGCGGGCGCAGCGGCGGTGGCTGGACCGAGATCTCCGTCTTCGCGACCGACGGGCCCGAGACGGCCGGCGAGACCCGCACGATCGAGGCGCTGCGCGACGGGCTCGACGGCTCCTACGGCGCATACGTCGGCGGGCCCAGCGCCCAGCAGATCGACCTGGCCGACAGTCAGGCGAGGGACCGCAGCGTCGTGGTGCCGCTCGTCCTCAGCGCCGTGCTCGTCATCCTCATGGCGCTGCTGCGCAGCATCGTCGCGCCGCTGATGCTGCTCGTCGCCGTCGTCGCCGTGTGGGGCGCGGCCCTCGGCATCGGCGGCCTGGTCTTCGGGCCGGTCCTCGGCTTCGCGGGCACCGATCCCGGACTCGGGCTGCTGTCCTTCGTGTTCCTCGTCGCCCTCGGCGTCGACTACGGCATCTTCCTGATGCACCGCATGCGCGAGGAGTCCCTGTCGGGGGCGGAACCCGAGACCGCGGCGCTCACCGCGCTGCGTACGACCGGCGGCGTGATCGCCTCCGCGGGCGTCGTGCTCGCCGCGACCTTCGCCGTCCTGACCACGCTGCCCCTGGTGGGCCTCGTGGAACTCGGCTTCGTCATCGCCGTGGGCGTCCTGCTGGACACGTTCCTCGTACGGACGTACCTGGTGACGACGGCCAGTGTGCTGCTTCGGCGGAAGGTGTGGTGGCCGGGGAGGCTGTCGATGGCCCCGCGATCCCCGGAGCCCCGCGTGCCCGAGCCGGTGGTCGTGCGCACGCCCTGACCGCCCTGACCTGACAGCCTGGACGCTCCTCCGGCCGGATTCCGACTCTGCCGGAGGGGCGTCTCCGTACGGGAGGATGAAGACGTGCACGACGGGGAGAGCACGACAACGGTCCAGGGCCGGGAGAGTACGACAGCGGTCAAGGGCGGGGCGGCCGGGATCGGCGCGCGATCGTCGACGGAGGAGCGGCGGTCGTTACTGGGAGAGCGGATCATCGAGGCGATCAGCCGCGACCCTCTGACCGCGTCGCACGCGCTGCGCAACGACGCACTGCTCGCCGGAACGGTCGCGGTCGCCGCCGTACTGATCGCGCTGCTGACCGACGACGCGCGCAGGCCCGACGCCCTCGGCTGGGCGCTGCTGTTCGCCGTCCATGTGCCGGTGTTGTGGCGGCGCAGACATCCGCTGCGGGCCCTGGCCGCGCTGGTGCTGTGTGCCGCCCCGTACCACGCACTCGACAACAACCACCTCGCGCCGATTCCGGCGTCGTACATCATGCTCTACACCGTGGCCGTCACAGGCCGCCCGCTGCGCACGATGCTGACCGGCTTCGCCGTCCTCGGTGTCGGCCTGAGCGTGATGCTCACCGTCAGCACGCACGAGGCCCTCGAAACGCTGCGGGTCTCCGGCTGGATCATCGCGGTGCTGTTCCTCGGGGTCGACGTCCGTTACTACCGCCAGTACCACGCCTCCATCGTGGAGCGCGCCGTACGCGCCGAACGCACCCGCGAGGAGGAGGCCCGGCGCCGGGTCGCCGAGGAACGGCTGCGCATCGCGCGGGACCTGCACGATCTGCTGGCGCACAGCATCACACTCGTCGGAGTGCAGACCTCGGTGGCCGCGCACGTGCTGGCCGCCGACCCCGACCGGCTCGACCGGGAGGCCGTCGCCGGGGCGCTGGACGACATCGCGGAGACCTGCCGTACCGCTCGCGGCGAACTGCGGGCCACGCTCGAGGTGCTGCGGGACACCGAGACCGCCGATGCCCGCGGGCCGCTGCCCGGGCTCGACGGCGTGCCCGACCTGGCGGAGGCGGCACGGACCGCCGGTGCCAAGGTCGACCTGGCGGTGGCTGCCGAGGATGTGCCGCCGGCCGTGGGCGCCGCCGCCTACCGCATCGTGCAGGAGGCGCTGACCAATGCCGTGCGTCATGCGGGCCCGGACATCACGGTCCGCGTCGGCCTGCGCGCGGCCGGGGGCGCGCTCCGTGTGGAGGTGACCGATGACGGGGCGGCCGCGCCCGGCGGCACGCCCGGGTTCGGGCTCGTCGGCATGCGCGAGCGGGCCCGCAGCGTGGGCGGCACGCTGGAGGCGGGGGCGCGGCCGGAGGGCGGGTTCGCGGTCAGCGCCGTCCTCCCTCTGCGCACTCCGGGAACGTCGATACGAGATGAGGTGCGATGAATCCGCCGGTGAATCCGCCGTATGAGCCGGGGTCCATCCGGGTGCTGCTCGCCGACGACCAGACGCTGGTGCGCGCCTCCTTCGCGATGCTCGTCGAGTCGGCCCGCGACATGGAGGTCGTCGGCCAGGCGGCCACCGGCCGGGAAGCCGTCGAACTCGCCAGGTCCGCCCGCGCCGACCTGGTCGTCATGGACATCCGCATGCCCGACCTGGACGGTATCGAGGCGACGCGGATCATCGCCGCGGACGAGGATCTGGCGGGCGTCAAAGTCCTGGTGCTCACGACGTACGACACGGACGAGCACATCATCGAGGCGCTGCGGGCGGGGGCCTCCGGTTTTCTCGTCAAGGACGTGAAACCCGCTGAACTGCTTGATGCCATCCGTACGGTGGCCGCGGGGGAGTCGCTGCTCTCGCCCGGGCCCACGGCCCGGCTGATCGCCCGTGTCCTGCGCGGGCCGGGGCCGCACACGGCCGCGTCCGCGACGGGCGGGCCCGACTGTCTCTCCGAGCGTGAGCGGCAGGTCCTGACGTTGGTCGCGCGGGGGCTCAACAATGCGGAGATCGCTGATGCGCTGGGGTTGAGTCCGCTCACCGCGAAGACGCATGTCAGCCGGATCATGGGGAAGTTGGGGGTGCGGGATCGGGCGCAGTTGGTGATCGTGGCGTATGAGTCGGGGCTGGTCTCTCCCCAACCCCGCAATTTCAGCCCGTCCGGCGATTGAGGACGAGCCCGAAGGGCGATCCGGGGGTCTGGGGCGGAGCCTCAGTTTGGGGAAGGGGCGGGATCGGGGAAGGGGAAACCTCCTACAACAACCCCGCGCCGGCCAGGAACTTGCCCACCCGCTCGACCTCCTCAGAGGAGAGCGGGATCTGAGGCTCGGCGGTCGCCGGGCAGTCGATCACCCCCCGCAGATAGAGCGCCGCCTTGAACGCCCCCAACGCCGACGAACTACCCCCCATCCGCCCCGCATCCCCCACCCGCACCATCCCGAACAGCCCACACAACCGCTCCTGTTCGGCCCGAGCCCGCTCCCAGTCACCTGCCCGGCAGTACCGATAGAGCCGCACATACCCCTCGGGATCGACGTTCCCAAGACCCGGTACGACGCCGTCCGCCCCCATCGCCAGCGCCGAGTCCACGACCAGCTCGGACCCGGTGAGCACGCTGAACCCGGCGACGTCACTCTGTGCGCGTGCCCCCATCACCACCTGCCGGAACCCGCCCTCGTCACCGCTCGAGTCCTTGAGCCCGGCCAGCACACCCTCGGCGGCCAACTCGAGCACCAGCCCGGCGGCCAGCTTCGAGTGCACCGACACCGGCAGGTCGTACGCGAGGACCGGCACGGGCGACCCGGCGGCGATCAGCCGGAAGTGGCGGGCGATCTCGGCGGGATGGGTGCGTGTGTAGAAGGGCGCGGTGGCGACGACGGCGTCGGCGCCCGCCTCGGTGACGTACCGGACGTGGTCCAGGACGCGCGGCGTCGTCATGTCGATGACCCCGGCGAGCACGGGCAGCTGCCCGCCCACATGCCCCACGACCGTCTCGACGACGATCCGGCGCTGCAGGTCGGGCAGATACGCGGCCTCCGACGAGGACCCGAGGACGAACAGGCCGTCCACGCCGCCCTGAACCAGATGGTCGACGAGCCTGATGAGGGAGGCGGTGTCCACCTCGCGGTCCGGTGTCAGGGGGGTGCAGACGGGCGGGACGACACCGTTCAGCGGGGTGGGCAAAGTCATGAAGGCTCCTGCTCCCTGGCGTTCTTCTGTGTCGGATACGTCGGATATCTCGGACTGTCCGGCGGGACGTCCGCTGTACTGAGGGTCGCAGCCTGGGCGACCAGATCGCGCGTCGACTGGCCGTCGCCCACCGGATGGTGGCAGCGGAACCGGTGCCCCGGCGTCGCCGCGTCCGCGAAGTCCGGCATGACGGCCGCACACGCGTCGTCGGCCTTCCAGCACCGCGTACGGAACGGGCAGCCGCTCGGCGGACGGGTCGCGGACGGGACGGGTCCGACGAGCGGGATCGGGTCGATGGGGTCCAGGAGCCCCGGGGTCGCCGAGAACAGCGCGCGCGTGTACGGATGCCTGGCCCGGTCGGTGACCTCCCCGGCCGGTGACTCCTCGACGATCCGCCCCAGGTACATGGTGATCACGCGGTCGCTCATCCGCCGTACCGTCTGGATGTCGTGCGACACGAACACCAGCGCAAGCCCCAGCCGTTCCTTCAGGTCCAGCAGGAGGTTGAGGATCTGGGCGCGTACGGACACATCCAGGGCGCTGGTCGGCTCGTCCGCGACGACCAGGTGCGGTTCGAGCGCGAGGGCGCGGGCGATGGCGACGCGCTGCCGCTGCCCGCCGGAGAGCTGCCCGGGCAGCCCGTCGGCGAGGACACGCGGCAGGCCGACCAGCGCCATCAGCTCCCGTACCCGCTCCTCCCGTTGGGCGGGCGTCCCTCGCCGATGGACGTCGAGGGGGTCGCGAAGGATCTGCCGTACGGTCAGCCTGCGGTTCAGCGCCGTCGACGGGTCCTGGAAGATCATGCCGGTGAGGCCGCCGATCGTCGCCCTGCGCTCGGCGGGCTTCATGGCCCACAGGTCGCGGCCCCCGAACGACACCGTGCCGGCCGTCGGGCTCTGCACGCCCACCAGCACCTTCGCGAGCGTCGATTTGCCGCATCCCGACTCGCCCACGACGCCGAGGGTTTCGCCGGGCCCGAGGGTGAGATCCGCGCCGGTCAGCGCGTACACGCGGTCGCGCGAGAACAGCCCGCCGGTACGCGCCTTGTGCACGACATGCACGCCGGACAGCGAGAGCAGACTCATGTGACGGCCTCCTCGTTCCCTCGGGGCCCGGCCAGGTCCACCCCGACCGCGGGATGGTGGCAGGCGACCGCGTGCCTGCGGCCGACGCCCAGCAGATCCCTGGAGCGGCCCACCAGATCCGGCGCCGTCTCCCGGCACACCCCGCTCGCCATGGGGCACCGGTCGGCGAACCGGCAGCCCGCCGGGAAGTCGGCGGGCGACGGCACGACACCCCTGATCTGCGTCATCCGTTCGGCGGCCGACTCCAGCGACAGCACCGAACCCAGCAACCCGCGCGTGTAGTGGTGGGCCGGGGCCTCGACGAGGTCGGCGGTCGCGCCGGTTTCGACGATCTGCCCGCCGTACATCACCACCACCCGGTCGGTGACGTCCGCGACCAGCGCCAGATCGTGCGAGACGAGGATCAGCGCGAAGCCCAGCTCCGCGCGCAACCGCAACAGCAACTCGATGACCTGCGCCTGAACCGTCACATCCAGCGCGGTCGTCGGCTCGTCCGCGACGATCAGCTTCGGGCTGCGCGACAGGGCCATGGCGATCAGTACGCGCTGGCGCTGGCCGCCGGACAGCTCGTGCGGATAGCTGCGCAGGGTCCGCTCCGGGTCCAGACCCACCATCTCGAGCAGCTCGCCCGCCGTTCTCCCGCCCGTCGCCCGACCACCACCCCTGGTGGAGGCGCTTCGCGCCGCCCCTTTTGGTTGGCGCCGTACGACCTGCATCAGCTGCGCGCGGATCGTCATCGCCGGGTTCAGCGACGACAACGCGTCCTGGTAGATCATCGCCATGTCATGGCCGAGGAGGCGGCGCCGCGCGCGCATCCGCATGCCGACCAGCTGCCTGCCGTCGAAGGTGACGCTGCCGCGGATCCGGGCGCCCTTCGGCTCCAGACCCATCACGGTCAGCGCGGTCAGCGACTTGCCGCAGCCGGACTCGCCGACCAGGCCGAGGACTTCACCGGGGCGTACGTCGAAGCTGATCCCGTCGACGATGTCGACACCGTCGTGACGTGCGTCGAAGCCGATGGCGAGCCCGGCCACATCCAGGACCGGCGGCCCCTGCGGCAGCGGCCGCGAGCGCTCCCGCAGCCGCGCCGCCGCCTCCGTGAGACCGGGCAGCTCCAGCACCGTCCCCGTCCCCGGCTCGGCCGCCTCCAGCCGGTCCTCCGTACGCGCCTTCGCCGCCGGTACGTCGCGGGCGGCGGGCGCGGCCCACGCGTCCGAGACGCCCTCCGACAGGATGTTCAGCGACAGTACGGTGACCAGCATCAGCAGCCCGGGGAAGACCGTGGCCCACCAGCCGCCGGTCAGCACCATGTTCTTGCCGTCCGCGATGACGCTGCCCCACGACGGGTCCGGCGGCCGTACGCCCGCGCCGATGAAGGACAGCGACGCCTCGAAGACGATCGCCTCCGCCACCTGCACCGTGCAGAACACCAGCACCGGAGCGGCGCAGTTGATCGCCACGTGCTTCAGGACGATGTGCGGCGTCCGCGCCCCGATCACGCGTTCCGCGGTGACGTAGTCCTCGCCGTACTGGTCCATCACGTTGGCCCGTACGACGCGCGCCACCGGCGGCGTGTAGAGGAACGCGATCGCGCAGATCAGGACCGGGATGCCGCCGCCGAACACGGCCACGAGCACGGCCGCCAGCGCGATGCCCGGGAATGCCATGACCACGTCCAGGCACCGCATCAGCGTCTCGTCGACCGCCTTGCGCGAGGTCGCGGCGATCGCGCCCAGCAGTGCGCCCACGACGAGGGCGAGGCCGGTGGCGCCGAGGCCGATCGCCAGCGACCAGCGTGCCCCGTACATCAGGCGGCTCAGGATGTCGCGGCCCAGGCTGTCCTGGCCCATCCAGTGCTCGCC
This sequence comes from Streptomyces sp. NPDC002577, assembly GCF_053594815.1. Lineage (NCBI taxonomy): Bacteria > Bacillati > Actinomycetota > Actinomycetes > Kitasatosporales > Streptomycetaceae > Streptomyces > Streptomyces sp. NPDC002577. The sequence continues at coordinate 81,914 of NZ_JBSFWK010000022.1, forward strand.
CGACGGGGCGCCCTCGCCGTGGCCGTGGTCGATCAGCGGGGCCTGGTCGAGTGGGTCGTGCGGGGCGATGAGCGGGGCGAGCAGCGCCATGAGGACGACGACGCCGATGACCACGACGGCGATCCGCGAGACGACGGGCAGCCGGCGGAATCCGCGCAGCCGGATCCCGGGCCGGGACAGCCGTTCGGCCAGCTGCCCCCTCGTAAGGCTCCCCAGCAGACGGGGCATCACGCGGCCCCCCTCAGACGCGGATTGACCAGCAGATAGAGGATGTCGATGACGAGGTTCACGATCACGAACCCGAAGGCCGTCGTCAGCACGACCCCCTGCACGACGGCCGGATCGCCGTTCTTCACGGCGTCGATCATCAGCTTCCCCATCCCCGGCAGCGAGAAGATCGTCTCGATGACGACGGCGCCGCCGAGCAGATAGCCGACCCGCAGGCCGAGCACGGTCAGCGGGTTGATCAGCGCGTTGCGCAGCACGTTCCGTCCGACCACGACGACCGGCGGCAGTCCGCTGCCGATCGCCGTGCGGACGTAGTCCTTGTCCAGCTCCTCCACCACCGCCGTGCGCACGATGCGGGTGAGCTGGGCCGCGACCGGCAGCGACAGCGCGAACGCGGGCAGCGTCATCGTCTTCAGCCAGCCGCTGAACGAGTCCGCCGGGTTGATGTATCCGCCGGTCGGGAACCAGCCCCGGTCGACGGCCAGATACTGGATCATCAGCAGCGCCAGCCAGAAACCGGGCGCCGCGACCCCGGTCAGCGACACGACCCGGATCAGCTGGTCGGGCAGCCGGTCCCGGTAGATCGCGGCGGTCACCCCGCCGAGCAGGGCGAGCACCACCGCGATCCCGAGCCCCATGAACGTCAGCTGCATGGTGAGCGGCAGCGCGGTGGTGACCTGGTCGACGACCGGTGCCCTGGTCAGCACGCTGATGCCCATGTCGCCGCGGAGCAGGTCGCCGACGAAGTGGACGTAGCGCACGGGCAGCGGATCGAGCAGCCCGTTCCGCTCACGGAAGTCGTGCAGCTGCTGCTCGGTCGGGTTCGCGCCCTGGAAGTACGCCGACGCCGGATCGCTGTCCGAGAACCGCATCACGAGGAAGACGAACAGCACGATGCCGAGCATCAGCGGCACGAGCAGGGCGATACGGCGGACGAGGATCCTGGCGATCGTGACCACGGGTCAGGCCTCCGTGAGGGTGCGTGCGGGTCAGCCGGCGGCGGGCTTGGCCTGCAGGACGTTGATCCCGGGATACGGCTGTGGCCTGATGCCGGTGATCTTCTTCGGATCCCAGGCCGTCATCAGCTCGTTGTGGACGACCGGGTAGATCACGGCGTTCTCGGCGACGACGTCGATGTAGTCCTGCGTCATCTGCTTCTTCTTCGCGGCGTCGGGCTCCTGCGTGGCCTGGTCCATCATCTTGAACAGGGCCTTGGCCTCGGAGCTGTCCTCCCAGCGGGCGTACCGCATCCAGGTGTTTCCGGGCCCGTAGTTGTAATGCATGATCAGGTCCGCGTCGAGCCCGAACTGGTTGGGGTTGGACGCGGCTGCAACCACCTGGAAGTCCTGCTTCTGGTCGAGCTTCGTGAAGAGCGCCGCCGTCTCCTGCGGCTCCAGCGTCGTCTTCACCCCGATCGCGTCCCACGACGCCTTGATGGTCGGCAGGCAGTCCACGATCCAGCTGACGTTGACGGCCATCAGATTCACCGTCAGCCCGCTGACCCCGGCGTCCGCCAGCAGCTGCTTGGCCTTGGCCGGATCGTACGCGTAGACCGTCTTGGCCTTGCGGTACGTCGGATTGCCCTCGTTGAGGTACGAGGTCGCCGGCTTGCCGTGCCCCCGCAGCGCCGCCGAGATCATCTTCTCCGTGTCGATCGCGTAGTGCAGCGCCTGCCGCACCCGCACGTCGTCGAACGGCTTGTGGGCGGTGTTGAAGAGCAGGAACAGATGGTTCATCCCGGCGCCGCCCTCGACCGTCAGCCCGCCCTTCTTCAGCTGGTCGATGTTGGCGTAGGGAATGTTGTCGGAGATCTGCGCACCCGCGCTCGCGCCGGAGATCTTGGCGACGCGCGGCGCGGCGTCCACGATCGACAGCCAGTTCATCTTCTTGAAGGTGGCCTTGCGTGGCCCGTTGTAGCCGTCGAAGGCCTCGAACGTCGTGTTGGACTTCGGGTGGTGCGCGGTCTGCCGGTACGGCCCCGAGCCCACCGCCTTGCCCTTCATGGCGTCGTCCAGCGCGCCCGGCTGGTCGTACACGTGCTTCGGCATGATCTTGGCGAGCGTCAGCCGCGGTGCGCCCTCCGGGAACGGGAACTTCAGCACCAGCTCGACGGACTGGTCGTCGGTCTTCCTGACCTCCTTCAGCCAGGAGGCGAAGAAGTTCTTGGCGAGCGTCTGCGTGTCCGGGTCCAGGACCCGGCCGAAGGTGAAGACGACGTCGTCGGCCGTGACCGGCTTCCCGTCGTGCCACTTCGCGCCGTCGCGCAGCGTGAACTTCCAGGTCGTCGCGGACAGGTCCGACGGGATCGCCGTGGCCAGCGCGGGATACGGCTCCCGCGTGATCGGGTCGGTGTCGAGCAGCCCCTCGTAGATGTGGTGGTTCGCGGCCATGCTGAACGCCGACGCCGTCATCAGCGGATCCCAGCTCTGGTCGTTGCCGTAGCCGATGACGGCGGTGAGCGTGGTGAGACCGCCCTTGCCGTCGCCGTCGTCGGTCTCATTGGTGGACTCCGGCCCCGCGGAACAGGCCGACAGCGTCGAGGTGACAGCGGCGGCCGCGCCCAGCGCGCCGGTGTACTTCAGGAACGACCGGCGGTGCAGCGCCGGTACATGGGTCACGTCGCGCACGGATCCTCCTGGGAGGAGAGGTTTGGGGGGAGGGGTACCGGGGGTCGTAGCGGTGGCCGGAGTGGGGGAGATACGACGTCCTACGTCATGCCCAGCAGCGTGACCATAGGAGGGGGCCCGAAGGTGGTCAAGAGACCGCGCATTTCTGACACTTCCTCCAGAGGTGCAACCAATGACACGGTGAAACACGGCAGTTGGAGACCTCTTCCTCCGAACAGGACAGAGATTTCCGGCTGACATGGGACGTCGGACGTCCCCGCGCGTACGATGTGCCGCATGTCCGAGCAGCCCTCGGGGCCGAGGAACCCCGGCCCGCGGTCCGCCCGCGAGCGACGCGTGAGCGGCCAGATCCAGCGCGAGGTCATGCAGCTGATCCTCGACCGCAAGCTCCAGCCGGGAGCCCCACTGCCGACCGAGACCGAGCTCATGGAGGACCTAGGCGTCAGCCGCAACTCGGTCCGCGAGGCCCTCAAGGCGCTCCAGGCCCTCGACATCGTCGACATACGGCACGGCTACGGCACGTACGTCGGCCAGGCCTCACTGACCCCCCTCGTCGACGGCCTCACCTTCCGGGCGCTCTCCCAGGTCGACGACGACACCCGGGCCCTCGGCGAGATCTTGCAGGTCAGAGAGGTGCTGGAGGAGGGCCTCATACGCAGGGTCGCGGCGTCCCTCACCGACACGGAACTCGACCGGCTGGAAACGATCGTTCTCCGCATGGAGGAGACCGGTGGTACGGGCAGCCCCGGGAGTCCCCTCCCCGAACTCGACCGCGAGTTCCACGAGGTGCTCTACCAGTCACTCGGCAACACGCTCGTGCCCCAGCTCCTCGGCGCCTTCTGGAACGTCTTCCGCCGCGTCTCCGCGGCCCGCGGCTGGACCGACGACCCGACCCCGGACCTCACCGTCCGCCGCCACCGCGACATCCTCACGGCCCTGCGCGCCCGAGACGTCGAGGGCGCACAGCGCGCGATGGCGGACCACTTCAGGGGGATCGAGGCGCGGGCGGGGCAGGCGACTCGTGGGGTCGGCTGACGGCTGGGGCTCTTGCCAGGGTAGGCCGACCTTGGGCGAGCCGACTGACCAGTGACGTGCCTCGTCAGGGTGACATCGATGCATTTGGCGTCCGGCGTTCCTTAGCCAGGAGTTTAGTGACTGCTAAACTCAGGAAAGGGCTCGGGAGTGGGCGAACAGTGGGACGTGTACCTCACCAGCGAGGTGGATCAGTGGCTCAACGACCTCGAGAAGGCCGATCCGGCTTCGTACGTGCTGGTCAATCAGGCCATTTGGATTCTCGCCTGCCATGGTCCGGCCGAAGGGCGGCCACTGGTCGACCGCATCAAGGGTTCGGCGTTGCACAATCTGAAGGAGCTGAGGCCGGGCTCGGCGGGGCGCAGTGAGGTGCGGGTGCTGTTCATGTTCGACCCGTGGCGCTCCGCGATTCTGCTCGTGGCCGGCGACAAGGCCGGGAACTGGAGCGCCTGGTACGACGAGGCGATCCCCTTGGCGGAGCAGCGGTATGCCGAGTACGTCGCCGACCGTAAGAAGGAGCTGGGGAAGTGAGCGGACACATCAGGTGGTCGGCCACGGGACACCGAGAGCGGGCAGAGGATCTGGCAGGCGGTCCCGACGCCTTCCTGGAGGGCGCCCAGCGCATGCTCGCCGAAGTCCGCGCATGGCGCCTGGTCGAGATGCGTCAGGAGCGCGGGTTCACACAGGCACAGGTGGCCGAACACATGGGAGTCAGTAAAGGCCGGGTCTCCCAGATCGAGAGCGGCCAGGTCTCCGGAACGGACGTGGTGGCGCGGTACATCGAAGCGCTAGGCGGCAGCCTGGTGATGGTCGCCGTCTTCGATGACGGAGAGCTGCGCAAGGTCGGGTGAGTACGCCGCTTGGCTGCCCTCGTGCTTGTGGTGCCTCTCAGTGCCGCCCTTTGAGTATGAGCAGGATCGGGCGGCACACCAGGGCGCGGCCCATCGCGAGCGTCTGGTGCTCGCCGCCGGGGAGCGTTCCGGCCGCCTGCGTGCGGCGTTCGAAATTGCCGGATGGGCTGGAAATCAGCCCGCGAAGAGGGCCGCTACCGACGCGATGATGGCGAGCGCGGGCTGGGCGATGTCCGCGCTGCTGGACAGCAGCTCCCGAAGGCGCTGCAGCCGGGTCCGGACGGCGGGCACGTCGGCTTCGGGCTCGGCGCTGAGCCGGGCCACGTCGTGTACCGCGCCTGCTGCTTCGTTGCGCTCGCTGTCCGTCAAGTTCCGGCTGGACAGGACCAGTTCAAGCAGCCGAATCAGGTCCTCGGCGCCTGCGCCCGTCCCGTACGTGTTCTGGAAGTCGCGGATGACCGTGTCCTGCGGGCGGTTGATGAACGTGGTGTTCTCGCCCTGAAAATAGAAGTTCTCCGACACGGTTGCTCCTGAAGTGACGACGACTCGGCAGTTGTGGAACGTGTGGATGTGATCCGGGTGGGCGGGCTGCTGCGCGGGCCTCAGTCGGCTTCTGATGGCCTCCGACGCCGAGCGCACCCGGGCGAATGCCTCGGCGTCGGCGGCGGGCCCCCCGGCTGCGAGGGTGTGCAGCGTCTCCTCCAGCGTTGGCTCGGGCATGGTGGGCAGCGGCCCGCGCCACCACTCCGGATCACGCTGCTGGAGTTCCGCGAACCATGCCTCGAACCGCGAGTGAGCCGCAGCCTCCTCGGCGCGCAACTGTTCCCGAAGGCTCGGCGATGCCCCGTCTCCGGCCGCGCGGAGGGCTCCTGCGATACCGCCGAACAGGGCGCGGAAGTAGCCGACCGAGACGTCCTCGATGCGGAACACGATCTTCTCCACCTCGGCCGGCGGTCTTCCGGTCGGGTGGAAGAACACCAGGCACGGCAGGAGGTCCCGGTCGACGCCCATGAGGTCGGCGATCTCGTACGCGCCCTGGTGGTCGAAGGGCTGCCAGGCGAGCCACCTCATCGTGGACAGCACCCGGTACAACTCCGGTTCCAGGTGTTTGCGCCAGTACCTCTTGGCCGTACGCCAGTCCGCGGGCCGCTCGATGACGAACACCCTGGTCGCCGGCCCGGAGAGGGCGTTCAGATCCTCGAAGTGCGTACGGACGTAGGAGGCGAGTTCCGCGTCGGCATCGGTGTACAGCAGCACCCCCCACAGACGCGGGCCTCCGTCCGGCGGGAGCACGCCTTCAGCGAGCTGGAGCCTGCGGATCAGCGCGGCCGAGTCGGGGATGGGCGCGAGTGAGTAGAGAGCCTGGGGCGGATGTTCGATACACAGCACCAGCACGTCGCCCTCTGCCAGATCGAGGTCGGTGACGCGCTGCTCAGCCTCCAGTCTCTCGCCCGTCACCGCATCGAGGAGCCACACGGCCAGTGGTTCTGTCGGCCAGCAGGCGAGCTTCGCCGAGCGTGCTTCGGCTAAGCACCTCTGCGTGAGCTGGTCGACGGTCGAGGTCCCCGGCACGGAGACCTCGATCATCTTCTTGGAAGCGTGCCGGTCGGCGGTATGCCAGCGTGTCAGACCGTCGCCATCTCGCGTGACAGACGCTCCGTCATTGTCGAACAAGCTGGCGTACGCATCGTGGCCTGGGCGACTCTGCAGACCGGGCGAGTCTCCCTCAGCGACATAGATCTTCAGACGCAACAGCCGGTCCTCGCCACCGCGGCCACGAATGGCGCCCACGCATCGGTGGTCACCACGAGGACGGGGCCGTCCGGGATCTTGCTGTCCCGGACGGGGACGATACCGGGGTGACCGTCGGCGACCTCGAGGCAGTTGCCGCCTTCGCCGTTGCTGTAGGTGCTCTTGCGCCAGCTGACGGTGCTCAGGTCGTACTCACGCATCCTCTGAAGTCCTCCGCTGCCGACTCGATCAGGGTGAGGGACGCCTTCGGCGACAGGGCGGCTGCCCTCACGAGATCGTAGGCGCGCTGGGCTCGCTTCACCACCGCCGGATCGTCGAGCAGATCTCCCGAAAACGATGTCTCTGTATAGGCGGTTGGCGGCGCGTCCTCGAACTCCACGAGCCTCAGATCCCCGGCCATCGCAGCGTGCGCGCCTACTGAGCGCTGGAGCACCATCACGAGAACCTGCCGCGCGCGAGCCAGCGCGGCGATGTGCTCCAGCTGCTCGGCCATCGCGGCAGGACCGCCAACGGGGATGCGCAGCACGCTTTCGTGCAGGATCGCCCAGTACTCGGGCCTTGCAGCGTCTCTGAGGATGCGGGCCCGCTCAAGTCGGGCCGACACCTTCTCGTCCACGTACTCGTCGGTGACGAACGGGTTTGCTGCAATGGTGACGGCCCGTGCGTACGGGGCTGTCTGCAACAGCCCCGGGACAACCGTCGGGGCAAACTCACAGATTTTCGTGGCCAAAGCTTCCAGTTCTGCAACCGGCGCGAAGTATTCGGCGTAGCGCTGGTCATTGATGAGCTTCCTGCACATCCGCTCGAAAAAACCGCCGGTTTGCAGGACGTCGTCGATCCGTTGGGCGACGTCCAACTGGGGCTTGCGAATTGCCTGTTCGAATTGGCCGATGTATGCACCGGATACGAAGACGCGTGCGCCCAGCTCCACCTGGGTGAAACCCGTGTCCTCACGGCGTCGTTTCAGTTCTGCCCCGAAGAACTCCCAAGCCGCCTGCCGTGAACCGTTGGCCATGGCCAACCCCCTTGGTGTGCACCGCACTTGTAGAGATCCGGCTTCTGTCGAGTGTAGGCGCGGAACGGCATCGTGGAGATGTGAAGCATGAAAAGTCGGAGGGAAAGGGAACCGGTGAAGGCGGAAGATGGAACACGACACTCGGCGCGGTGTGCCGAGGAGGCGGAGGAGACGGTGACGGAATTGCGCATGGCGCTTGCGCGGGCGGGAATTACTTTGCCTTCCCTGCGGATCGACCCGGTGACCGTGGCGCGCGATGCCCCATGCCCCCTGATCGAATTGGGTCGATGTTCCATCGAAGTCGCCGCTCGTCTGGCGGCGGTCCTCGGGGGCCGTACCTCGAACGGGGGCACCGCACGATGAAGCCCCCCATCGGTTCGTACGCCGTCGACACCCGTACCGGCAAGGTGGGCCGGGTGGTGGGCCACGAGGGGCCGTACGTTCAGCTCAGACCGCTGGGCGGTGGCCGGGAGTGGGACTGCGAACCCGGAGCCGTACGGGCCGCGACCGCGGCGGAACGGTTGCGCGCGGCCACCGCGTACGCGAACGCGCGCAGCCGGGGCGAGGTGCCCTGACCCGCCACAGCCACCCGCGGCCGTGGGAGAGAATGGGCCCATGAGTCTGTTCCGGGACGACGGCATCGTGCTGCGGACCCAGAAGCTCGGTGAGGCCGACCGCATCATCACGCTTCTGACCCGCGGGCACGGCCGTGTGCGTGCCGTCGCCCGCGGAGTGCGCCGGACGAAGTCGAAGTTCGGGGCGCGGCTCGAGCCCTTCTCCCATGTGGACGTGCAGTTCTTCGCGCGCGGCAGTGAGCTGATCGGCCGCGGGCTGCCGCTCTGTACGCAGAGCGAGACGATCGCTCCGTACGGTGGCGGGATCGTCACCGACTACGCCCGCTACACCGCCGGTACGGCCATGCTGGAGACGGCGGAACGGTTCACCGATCATGAGGGCGAGCCGGCCGTGCAGCAGTACCTGCTGCTCGTCGGAGCCCTGCGCACGCTCGCCCGCGGCGAGCACGCACCGAATCTCATACTGGACGCCTTCCTGCTGCGCTCGCTCGCCGTGAACGGCTACGCGCCCAGCTTCGGCGACTGCGCACAGTGCGGAATGCCCGGCCCGAACCGGTTCTTCTCGGTCGCGGCGGGCGGTTCCGTATGCCCCGACTGCCGCGCGCCCGGCAGCGTCGTACCCTCGCCGGAGGCACTGACCCTCCTCGGTGCGCTGCTGACAGGCGACTGGGAGACCGCGGACGCGTGCGAGCCCCGGCACGTACGGGAGGGGAGCGGCCTGGTGTCGGCGTATCTGCACTGGCACCTGGAGCGCGGACTGCGCTCCCTGCGGTACGTAGAGAAGTGACAACCCACCCGGCGAGCCCTGGCAGAACCGGCGAGCCCGGCAAGCAGAAAGTCGAGAGCAGGAAGACGTGAGCCTCATGGCACGACGCGGGATGCTCGGACGCCCCCGCCGCGAGTACAAGGCCCCCGAGCCGCACCCCTCCGGGGCGCGTCCGCCGAAGCTGCCCGGTGAGCTGATCCCGAACCACGTGGCGATCGTCATGGACGGGAACGGCCGGTGGGCGAAGGAGCGCGGGCTGCCGCGCACGGAGGGCCACAGGGTCGGCGAGAGCGTCGTGATGGACGTGCTCAAGGGCTGCCTGGAGATGGGCGTGAAGAACCTCTCCCTGTACGCCTTCTCGACGGAGAACTGGAAGCGGTCGCCGGACGAGGTGCGCTTCCTGATGAACTTCAACCGGGACGTCATCCGGCGCCGGCGCGACGAGATGGACGAACTCGGCATCCGTATCCGCTGGGTGGGCCGTATGCCCAAGCTGTGGAAGTCCGTCGTGCAGGAGCTCCAGGTCGCCCAGGAGCAGACGAAGGACAACGACGCGATGACGCTGTACTTCTGCGTGAACTACGGCGGGCGGGCCGAGCTCGCGGACGCCGCGCAGAAGCTGGCGGCCGACGTCGCGGCCGGAAAGCTCGACCCGGCCAAGATCACCGAGAAGACGATCCAGAAGTATCTGTACTACCCGGACATGCCGGACGTGGACCTCTTCCTCCGCCCGAGCGGCGAGCAGCGCACGTCCAACTACCTGATCTGGCAGTCCAGCTACGCCGAGATGGTCTTCCAGGACGTCCTGTGGCCGGATTTCGACCGGCGCGACCTGTGGCGGGCCTGCGTCGAGTACGTATCGCGCGACCGCCGTTTCGGCGGGGCCATCCCGAACGAGGAACTGCTCGCCATGGAGGGCGACCCGGGGCGCCAAGGCTGACGCGGAACGACTACGGGCCCTTCTCGACCGGCATCCGAGCCGGGTCTGAGAAGGGCCCGAAAGCAACCGTGGTGGCGGGTCAGTTCTCCTTGGCCGCCGCCGCGCACTCCGCGCACGTGCCGAAGATCTCCACCGTGTGGGCCACGTTCACATAGCCGTGCTCGGACGCGATGGCCTCGGCCCACTTCTCGACGGCCGGGCCCTCCACCTCGACGGCCTTGCCGCAGGCGCGGCAGACCAAATGGTGGTGGTGCTCGCCGGAGGAGCAGCGGCGGTAGACGGACTCGCCGTCGCTCGTGCGCAGCACGTCGACCTCGCCCGCGTCGGCGAGGGACTGCAGGGTGCGGTAGACCGTGGTCAGGCCGACGGAGTCGCCCCGGTGCTTGAGCATGTCGTGGAGCTCCTGCGCGCTGCGGAACTCGTCCACCTCGTCCAGCGCGGCTGCCACGGCCGCACGCTGCCGGGTGGATCGGCCCCGTACTGGTCCAGCGGTCGTCACCGTTGCCTCCTCACATCAGCTGCCGGGCCATTGTGCCAGGTGGACCGGTTGCGGTGGGACGGTCACCCGCGGCGAGCGACCGGCTGAGGGACCGGTGCCGCCCCGGCTCCGGTCTCCGTCCCGGCTTCCGTCGCGGCCGGCGGAAGCACGCAGTCCGTCGCCCCCGCCTCGGTCCCGGCAACGGCCGCGGCGGCCCGCGCCCTGCGCCGGGCGAGCGGCGTGGCCAGTGCCGTCAGGGCGATGAACACGGCGATGGTCAGCAGCACGATGGTCGCGCCGGGCGGCACGTCCTGGTAGTACGACGTGACCGTGCCGCCGAGTGTGACGCCCACGCCGATCGTCACCGCGATGCCGAAGGTCGCGGCGAAGCTCCGGCTGAGCTGCTGCGCGGCCGCCACGGGCACCACCATCAGCGCGCTGACGAGCAGCAGGCCCACGACCCGCATGGCGACGGTGACCGTGACCGCCGCGGTGACGGCGGTGAGCAGGTTCAGGGCGCGCACCGGAAGCCCGGTCACACGCGCGAACTCCTCGTCCTGGCTGACCGCGAACAGCTGCCGCCTGAGGCCCAGCGTGACGAGCACGACGAAGGCGGCGAGCAGGCAGATGGCGAGCACGTCCCCCTCGGACACCGTCGACAGCGAACCGAACAAGTAGGAGCTCAGGTTCGCGTTGGAGCCGCCCGGCGCGAGGTTGATCAGCATCACACCGCCCGCCATACCGCCGTAGAACAGCATGGCGAGCGCGATGTCGCCGCGCGTCCTGCCGTACCAGCGGATCAGCTCCATGATCACCGAGCCGAGTACGGCGACCGCCGTCGCCATCCACACCGGGGACGTCGACAGCAGGAAGCCGAGACCGACACCCGTCATCGCGACGTGGCCGATGCCGTCGCCCATCAGGGCCTGGCGGCGCTGGACGAGGTAGATGCCCACGGCGGGTGCGGTGATGCCGACGAGGACGGCGGCGAGCAGGGCCCGCTGCATGAAGGCGTAGTCCAGGATTTCCATCGCCTGTGTCCTAACTCAGCAGGCCGGTGCGGACCGGCTCGGCGTCGGCGGTGTGCGGGTGGACGTGGTCGTGGCCGGGCAGCGCGTGCTGGCCGACGGCGGCCGGTGGCGGCCCGTCGTGGACGACGCAGCCGTCCCGGAGCACCACGGCGCGGTCGATGAGGGGTTCCAGCGGTCCGAGCTCGTGCAGGACCAGCAGGACGGAGGCGCCGGACGCGACCTGCTCGCGCAGGGTGGCCGCGAGCACCTCCTGGCTGGCCAGGTCGACGCCGGCCATCGGCTCGTCCATGATCAGCAGCTCGGGCTGGGCGGCGAGGGCCCGCGCGATCAGTACGCGCTGGTGCTGGCCGCCGGAGAGCGCGCCCACGGAGTCCTTGGCCCTGTCGGCCATGCCGACCTGCTCCAGGGCCTGGTGCACGGCCTCCCGGTCGGCCTTGCGCAGCATGCCGAAGCGGGCGCGCGAGAGGCGCCCCGAGGAGACCACCTCGGTCACGGTGGCGGGCACGCCGCCCGCGGCCGTGGTGCGCTGCGGCACGTACCCGACGCGCGCCCAGTCGCGAAAGCGGCGGCGCGGGGTGCCGAAGAGCTCGATCTCGCCGCCGCTGACGGGCACCTGGCCGATGATCGTCCGGACCGCCGTCGACTTGCCGGAGCCGTTGGCGCCGAGCAGGGCGACGACCTCACCGCGGCGCACGGTGAGGTCGATGCCCCGCAGCACGGGGCGCGAGCCGAGCTCCGCCGTCACTGCCCGCAGGGTGATGACGGCGTCCGTGGGGTGGTCGGCCGGGTTGGCCTTCATGGCTCGCGCCTTTCCGTGCTGCTCCGGCGGTGCGGAGGGGGTGCCGGCGTCACTTGGCGGGGTGTCGGCTGGAGGGGTGTCGGCGTCACTTGGCGCCGAGTGCCTTCTCCAGGGCCTGGAGGTTGGACTCCATCACCTGGAAGTAGTCGTCGCCCTTGGACTTGTCGGTGATGCCCTCGATGGGGTCGAGCACATCGGTCTTCAGGTTTGCGTCGCTCGCGATGGTCTTCGCCGTCTTGCCGCTGACCAGCGTCTCGTAGAAGACGGTGGTGACCCCGTCGGCCTTGGCCATCTCCTGCAGCTCCCTGACGCGCGCGGCGCTCGGCTCGCTCTCCGGGTCGAGACCGGTGATGGCCTCCTCGGTGAGGCCGTAGCGCTCGGCGAGGTAGCCGAAGGCGGCGTGGGTGGTGATGAAGACCTTGGAGTCCGTGTTCGCCAGACCGTCCTTGAACTGGGTGTTCAGGCCGTCGAGCCTCTTCACCAACGCGGCGGTGTTCTTCTTGTATTCCGCGGCGTGGTCCGGGTCGGCCTTCTCGAAGGCCTTGCCGACGCCCTCGGCGACCTGGGCGTACTTCACGGGGTCGAGCCAGATGTGCGGGTCCGTGCCGCCACCCTCCTCGGCCGCGTGGTCGTCGTGCGCCTCGGCATGCCCGCCGACCTCGTTGCCGTGCTTCTCCAGGCTGGTCAGCGAGGCGGCGTCGATCTTGGTCTTGACCTCGGACTGCTGCACCGCGTCGTCGACGGCGGGCTGGAGGCCCTTGAGGTAGAGGACGGCGTCGGCCTCCTGGAGCTGCGCCGTCTGGCGGGCGCTGATCTCCAGGTCGTGCGGCTCCTGGCCGGGCTCGGTGAGGGTGGTCACATGGACGTGGTCCTTGCCGATCTCCTCGGCGAGGAACTCCATGGGGTAGAAGGACGCCACGACGTCGAGCTTCCCGCTGCTGCCCTCGGCGGCGTTCGAGGTGGAGCAGGCCGAGAGCGCGCCCAGGCCCAGCGCGGTGACGGCGGCGACAGCGATGCCGGTGCGTATGCGGGAACCCGGTCGGGGAGAGGGCGGCGTGCGGCGTACGTTCATGACAGTCATTTTCAACAAATCTGGAAACGATTGTCAATAAAGGCCTGGGAAAGCTCTGTGCAGGGACGTTGCGAGCGCTGAGGGCCGCAGAGGGGCGAACCGATTTGATCCGGGGGGTGCGAGCGCCGGTAACCTGAAGCATTCGCTCCTGAAGTGATGCTCAGAGCCTTCGCTCAGGGCAAACGCTTCGTCGTCGTCGTAATGAAGAGAGCACCGTGGCCGCCGACAAGATCGACACCATCGTCAGCCTCAGCAAGCGCCGTGGCTTCGTCTACCCGTGCAGTGAGATCTACGGCGGCCAGCGCGCCGCCTGGGACTACGGGCCGCTGGGCGTCGAGCTGAAGGAGAACATCAAGCGCCAGTGGTGGCGCTACATGGTCACCTCGCGCGAGGACGTCGTCGGTATCGACTCGTCGGTGATCCTGGCGACCGAGGTATGGCAGGCCTCCGGGCACGTCGCCACGTTCACCGACCCGCTCACCGAGTGCACCTCCTGTCACAAGCGTTACCGCGCGGACCACCTGGAGGAGGCCTACGAGGCGAAGCACAACCGCCTCCCCGAGAACGGCCTCGCCGACATCAACTGCCCGAACTGCGGCAACAAGGGCCAGTTCACCGAGCCCAAGCAGTTCTCGGGTCTGCTGTCCACGCACCTCGGCCCGACGCAGGACAGCGGCTCCATCGCCTACCTGCGTCCCGAGACCGCGCAGGGCATCTTCACGAACTTCGCGGCCGTCCAGCAGACCTCCCGCCGCAAGCCGCCGTTCGGCATCGCCCAGATGGGCAAGTCGTTCCGCAACGAGATCACGCCGGGCAACTTCATCTTCCGCACCCGCGAGTTCGAGCAGATGGAGATGGAGTTCTTCGTCAAGCCGGGCGAGGACGAGAAGTGGCACGAGTACTGGATGGAGCAGCGCTGGAACTGGTACACCGGCCTGGGTCTCCGCGAGGAGAACATGCGGTGGTTCGAGCACCCCAAGGAGAAGCTCTCCCACTACTCCAAGCGCACCGCTGACATCGAGTACCGCTTCCAGTTCGGCGGCAACGAGTGGGGTGAGCTCGAGGGCGTCGCCAACCGCACCGACTACGACCTGTCGGCGCATGCCCAGGCCTCCGGCCAGGACCTGTCGTACTTCGACCAGGAAGCCGCCGAGCGCTACACGCCGTTCGTGATCGAGCCCGCGGCCGGTGTCGGTCGCACCATGCTCGCCTTCATGCTGGACGCCTACAACGAGGACGAGGCGCCCAACGCCAAGGGCAAGATGGAGAAGCGCACGGTCATGCGCTTCGACCACCGCATCGCCCCGGTGAAGGTCGCCGTGCTTCCGCTGTCGCGGAACCCGGAGCTGTCCCCGAAGGCCAAGGGCCTCGCGCAGGCGCTGCGGCAGCACTGGAACATCGAGTTCGACGATGCCGGCGCCATCGGGCGTCGCTACCGCCGACAGGACGAGATCGGTACGCCGTTCTGTGTGACCGTTGACTTCGACACCCTCGAGGACAACGCCGTGACTGTGCGTGAGCGTGACTCGATGAAGCAGGAGCGGGTGTCTCTCGACCAGATCGAGGGGTATCTGGCCAGCCGGCTGATCGGCTGCTAGGCGCTGCGCTGGGCTTGTACGGTGCCGGGTTCCCGTTACGGGGCCCGGCACCGTCCGTTTTCGGGGCTGGCCTCAGGTGACGGGCGCCCGCCGTCGTGGGGTTGTGCCCACCCTCCCCCATTGCCTTAAGGGCATGGGAGGTACCCCCATCGCCTGGGGGCACCTCCCAGCGGTAGCTGGGGGAGGAACGATTGCCCACAACGGGAGCCTCTGCGGAACGATTGCCCACAACGGTGCTCCCTGGGCCGTGTCGTTCGGGCACACTGGGCGCGACGTGGCCAGGGGCGGGAGGCGCGATGGGTTCGATGACGACCAGCAAGGTCAGTAGATGGGACCAGCACGGGCGTGAGCACATCGTCCGTGTGCAGCGGGCGGGGGTTCAGCGGTCGCTCGTCTGTGACACCTGTGGCTGGCGCAAGGGTGCCCAGTTCCTGCCCTGGCTCAAGGCGCAGGAGCATCTGGCGGAGGCGCACCAGGCGACGCTGGATCCCTCCGCTGCCGAGTAGCCTGAGTCGTCGCAGAGGCCCAGGTCAGCCGGCGGGACGGTGCGCGTCTGTGCCCAGCCCGCGCAGCACGAGCTCCAGTACGGACGTGAAGGCGTCCTCGATGCCGGGGCGCGACCACTCCGGCGCGTACGCCGGGTCGTGGAAGCGGCCCGTCGCATCGAACACCGCTCGGGCCGTCGCGGCGGCATCGGAACCCGCGGCCGTGAACTCGCCCCGCTGGACGCCCTCTTCGACGATATGGGTGAGCTGGTCCACGAGTTCGGCGATGTGCTGCTCGACGACGGTGCTGCTCTCGTCGAGCAGCACTTCGTACGTGGCGAACAGCTCAGGGTCGTCGCCCGCCTTGTGCCGCTTCGCCGCGAACAGTTCGGCCAGCCACCGCCTCAGCACCTCCGGCGTCGGCTCGCCCTCGGCCTCTGCGACCTGCTGCAGTGTCTCGGTCGTGCGGTCCAGCCAGCGCTTCGTCACCGCCTCCCGCAGTTCCGCCTTGGTACGGAAATGGCGGTACACGCTGCCGTGGCTGACGCCCAGCACGCGGGCGACGTCGACCACGGTGGCCTTGGCCGGGCCGTGGCGGCGCAGCACCTCCTCGGTCGCTTCGAGGATGCGCTCAGCGGTCAGGGGCTCGGCTGCCATGGCGTCGACCGTACCGGTCGGGGATCAGTGCTCGCTGTCGAGGTGTTCCATCTGTGCTGCCGGATAGCGGTCGCCCGCGGCGGACCCGGCCGGCACGGCCTCCTCGATCGCCGCCAGGTCGGCCTCGTCGAGGACGACGTCCAGGGCACCCAGCGCCTCGGTCAGCCGCACGCGGCTGCGCGCGCCGATGAGCGGCACGATGTCCGCGCCCCGCCGGTCGGCCTGGGCCAGCACCCAGGCGATCGCGGTCTGGGCGACCGATATTCCCTTCTGCTCCGCGACCTTCTGCAGCGCGTCGACGAGGTCGAGGTTGTGCTGCAGGTTCTCGCCCTGGAAGCGGGGGCTCATCCCGCGGAAGTCGTTCGCGGCCAGTTGCCGGTCCCGGGTGAAGTGGCCGGAGATGAGACCGCGGGACAGCACTCCGTACGCCGTGATGCCGACGCCCAGTTCTCGGGCGGTGGGGAGGATCTCCGCCTCGATGCCGCGGGAGATCAGTGAGTACTCGATCTGGAGGTCCGAGATGGGGGCCGCGGCGACGGCCCGGCGGATGGTGTGGGGGCCCGCCTCCGAGAGGCCGATGTGCCGCACATGCCCCGCCTCCACCAACTCTCCTATGGCGCCGACCGTCTCCTCGATCGGCACGTCGGGGTCGACGCGTGCGATCCGGTAGATGTCGATGTGGTCGACGCCGAGCCGCTGCAGTGAGTACGCCGCGAAGTTCTTCACCGCGGCCGGCCGGCCGTCGTATCCGGACCAGCCGCCGTCCGGGTCGCGCAGTGCGCCGAACTTCACGCTGGTGAGGGCCTGTTCGCGCAGGGAGGCGGGGGCAGTGCGCAGGGCCTCGTTGATCAGCAGTTCGTTGTGGCCCATGCCGTAGAAGTCGCCGGTGTCGAGCAGGGTGACGCCCGCTTCGAGAGCGGCGTGGATCGTGGCGATCGACTCGGCCCTGTCCGCGTCGCCGTACAGCGCGGACATGCCCATGCAGCCGAGGCCGAGAGCGGAGGTGCGGGGGCCGTGGGACCCGAGAGTGCGCGTTTGCATGGTGGCTCCGTGGCTCCTTCGATGGAAAAGCCGGACACCATCACCATGGCATGACAGCTGACAGATTTCAATATCTGTCAGCTGTCATGCGTGGGATCGGGTCGTGCGTCACCCGATCGTGTTCGGCAGCCGCAGACTCAGTCCCGTCGTCAGGGCCACGCCCGCCAGCTGCACCAGCAGAGTCACCATCAGCGCGTCCCCCATGCCCATGCCCGGCGTCAGCGACACGAAGAGCGTGCCGAGCGTCGCGACGCCCAGCGCCAGGGCCGACTGCTGCGTGGTGATCATGACGCCGCTGCCCACACCCGCACGGGCCGTCGGCACCTCGGAGAGGATGATCCGGAAGAGGAGCGGTAGCTGCATCGCCTGGCCCATGCCCGCCACCGCCGCGCCTGGCAGGAGCTCCACGAAGCCCAGGTGCGGCCAGCTCCGCCACGCCGCGAGCACGATCAGCGCGATGCCGACGCCCTGGATCAGCCCGCCCGCGGTGACCACACGCGTCCCGTACCGGGCGACGAGCCGCGGTCCCGCCAGCGAGGTCAGGAAGAAGGCGACCGCCATCGGCGTCAGCGCCAGCCCGGCCGCGACCGGGTCGGCGCCCGCGCCCTGCTGCAGCGACACCGCGATAACGAACATGAAACCGCTGAACCCGATCGAGAACGGCACGATCATCACCAGGCCGCGCCGCAGCGACATCAGCCCGAACAGGCTCGGCGGCACGAGCGGCGTACGCCCCTTGTGCTCCGCGCCGCGCTCCACCCGGTAGAACGCGAACGCCGCGAACGGGAACACGGCCAGCGCCACCCAGGTCCACAGCGGCCACCCGGCCGCGCGCCCCTCGGTGAGCGGCGCGAGAAGCGTCAGCAGGGACACGGCCAGCAGGGCGGTGCCCGGTCCGTCGATCGGTTCCGGGCGCTGGGAGCGGGTCTCCGGCACCGCGCGTGCCGCGAGCGGGAGGCCGGCCAGCACGACCGGGACGTTCACCAGGAACACCGACCGCCAGCCCGAGCCCGCGATGTCGGCCGAGACCAGGACGCCGCCGAGGATCTGCCCGGCGATCATGGACAGGCCGGCGGTGGCGCCGTACAGGCTCATCGCCCGTGCGCGCCGCTGCCCGGACGTGGCCGCCTGGATCGTGGCCAGCACCTGCGGCAGCATCAGTGCGGCCGCGGCACCCTGTGCCGCCCGCGCCAGGACCAGCGTCCAGGCGTCCGGCGCGAGGCCGCACGCGAGCGAGGTGAGGCCGAAGGCCGCCATGCCGCCGATGAAGAGCCTGCGCCGGCCGAACATGTCGCCGAGCCGCCCGCCGAGGACCAGCAGCACGGCGTACGAGACGCCGTACCCGGCGACGACCAGTTCCAGTACCGACTCGCTCGCGGCCAGGTCGTGGCCGATCGTCGGCAGGGCGACGTTGACGATGAAGAAATCGATGAGGGGGAGTGCCGCACCGAGCAGCACCGTGAAGAGTCCGAGTCCGCCGAGTGCGGGTGTGGCGGCGGTCGGGGCGCGTACTGCGCTTGCCAGGGTTGTTGTTCCTGATTCGCTCACGTACGTCAGCCTCCTCCCGGACTCAGACTGGTACCAGAGTCTCTTTATCCTGGTAGAAGGAGTACCTGGAAACAGGCTCGGCGGTTCGGCACGCTGGAGGCATGACGACCATGACGCCACAGACGAGGACGCCGCAGGCCAGGGAGCGGGAGTCCCTGGTGGCGGCCATGGAGACCGCGACCGTCACGGAGGTCGTGGAGGCCGCAGGGGCCGCGGAGCTCGCAGAGGTCGCGGAGCCCGCGGAGGGGGCGGCCGAGGTGCGGCGGCACGAGCTCGCCGCGTTTCTGCGCAGCCGCCGCGAGCGCATCACGCCCGAGCAGGTCGGCCTTGCGCGTGGGCGCCGCCGGCGCACACCGGGCCTGCGACGCGAGGAGGTCGCACAGCTCTCCGCGGTCGGCGTCACCTGGTACACCTGGCTCGAACAGGCCCGCGACATTCAGGTCTCCGCCCAGATCCTCGACGCGCTGGCCCGCACCCTGCTGCTGGATCGCAGCGAGCGCGCCCACCTCTTCAAGCTGGCGGGCGCCGCCGACCCCGCCCCCGGCACGCCCTGCCCGTCGATCACTCCGGCGCTGCGGCAGGTGCTGGAGCAGCTGGAGCCGCTGCCGGCCTGCATCCAGAACAGCCGGTACGACATCCTCGCGTACAACCGCACGTACGGGCGGCTCCTGTGCAACCTCGACGCGATCCCGCCCGAGGACCGCAACAGCCTGATCCTCGCGTTCACCTACGAGGAGTGGCGGTCGTCGATCGTGATGCTCGACGAGACGATGCGGCTGATGGCCGCCAAGTTCCGGGCGGCGATGGCCGGGCATCTCGCCGAGCCCGCCTGGAAGATGCTGCTCAAGCGGCTGGAGTCGGAGTCGCCGGAGTTCCGCGAGGCGTGGGAGCGGCACGAGGTGCTGGGGGCACAGAGCAAGACCAAGCAGTTCCGCAACGCCGACGTCGGGCTGCTCACCCTGGACCACACCGACCTCTGGCTGGGCCCGTCGCCCGGCCCGCGCCTCGTGACGTACGCGCCTACCGACGCCGAGTCGCGTGAGCGGCTGGAGAAGCTGCACGCTCTGGCGCTCGCCGACGGAGCTCCGGGCGCCGGTTACGCGCGCCCCGGCACCCCGGCCGCCTGCTGAGTCTCCGCCGTCTTCAGGCATTCTGCCGTGCGCCGGGCTGTACGGCGAGCCCATGTGCCGCTCGTCAGGGCGCCCAGGACGAGGACGGCCAGGCCGCACGCCGTGATGATCCACCATGCGGGGCGGGCAGCGGAGACGAAGCTGTCGCGGTACGCGGAACCGGCGACGCCCGAGGCCAGGACCGCGCCGATCACCGCGACGCCGAGCGTCGCACCGATCTGCCGGCTGGTCGAGGCCACCGCGGCGGCGACTCCGGCCTGGGCGCGCGGCATCCCGGCCACCGCCGTGTTGGTGATCGGCGCGTTCACGAAGCCGAAGCCGACGCCGAACAGGACATAGCCGATCACGAGCGTGGAGTTCGACGTCTCCGCCTCGAAGGCAGCGAAGAGAACACCGCTCGCCGTCATCGCCACACCCGCGACCAGCAGTGGGAGCCGCGGCCCCCGGTTGCCGACCAGCCGCCCGGACAGCGGGGCGCACACGAAGCACATTGCGGCCATGGGCAGCATCCACAGACCGGCGTGGAGGGCGTCGAGGCCCCGTACGTTCTGGAGGTAGAGCGTGGACAGGAACAGGAAGCCGCCGAGCGCGGCGAACGCGCTCACCGCGATGCCGACGGCCCCGCTGAACGGAGCGCTGTGGAAGAACCGCAGGTCGATGAGGGGTTCGTCGCGTCGCGGCTCGTAGACGAGCAGTGCGACGAGCGCGGCGAGTGCGACTGCGGCGCAGGCCAGGATGCGCGGTGACGTGAGCCCCGCGGCGGGCGCCTCGATGATCGCGTACGTGAGGCTGCCGAGCAGCGCGATGACCAGCAGCTGCCCGACGGGGTCGGGGCGGCGGGGCTTCGGCGCGCGGGACTCGGGGACGTAGCGCGCGGTCAGCAGCAGTGCGGCGACGCCGACCGGCACGTTCATCCAGAAGATGGAGCGCCAGCCGACCGACTCCACCAGAAGGCCGCCGACCAGCGGTCCGGCCGCCATCGATATGCCGACGACACCGCCCCAGACGCCGATGGCACGGGCGCGCTCGCGCGGTTCGGTGAACGTGTTCGTGATGATCGACATGGCGACCGGGTTGAGCATCGAACCGCCGACGGCCTGCACCATCCGGAAGACGACGAGCAGATCGAGGCTGGGCGCGAGCGAGCAGAGCGCCGAGCCGACGGTGAAGACGACGAGACCGGTCTGGAAGACCCGGCGGCGGCCGATCCGGTCGGCGGTCGAGCCCGCGAGCATCAGCAGCGACGCCAGCACCAGCGTGTACGCGTCGATGGTCCACTGCAGGCCCGCGACGCTTGCGTCGAAGTCTCTCTGCAGGGACGGCAGGGCGACGTTCAGGACGGTGTTGTCGAGGCTGACCATCAGCAGACTCAGACAGCAGATGGTCAGGATGAGCATCCGTCGGCGATGGCTGAGCTCGGGCATGCCGTAAAGGTACTCCTGTAGTACGCCTAACTAAAAACTTTCGTCCGTGCGGGGCGTGTGGGCGACAATGAGGAAATGCCCACGCCGTCCACCGCACAGTCCGCCATGTCAGCCTCACCGCTCTCGATCGGCCCGCACACGGTTCAGCCGCCCGTGGTGCTCGCTCCCATGGCGGGTATCACGAATGCGCCGTTCCGCACCTTGTGTCGTGAGTTCAGCGGCGGCAAGGGTCTTTTCGTGAGCGAGATGATCACGACGCGGGCGCTGGTCGAGCGCAACGAGAAGACCATGCAGCTGATCCACTTCGACGCGAGCGAGAACCCGCGGTCGATCCAGCTGTACGGCGTGGACCCGGCGACCGTCGGCAAGGCTGTCCGCATGATCGTCGAAGAGAACCTGGCCGACCACATCGACCTCAACTTCGGCTGTCCCGTGCCCAAGGTGACCCGCAAGGGCGGCGGCTCGGCCCTGCCGTACAAGCGGAACCTGCTGCGGGCCATCCTGCGCGAGGCGGTCGCCGGGGCCGGCGACCTGCCCGTGACGATGAAGATGCGCAAGGGCATCGACGACGACCACATCACCTACCTCGACGCGGGGCGCATCGCCGTCGAGGAGGGCGTGACCGCGATCGCCCTGCACGGACGCACCACCGCACAGCACTACGGCGGCACCGCCGACTGGGACTCCATCGCGCGGCTGAAGGAGCATGTGCCGGAGATCCCCGTCCTCGGCAACGGCGACATCTGGTGCGCGGACGACGCGCTGCGGATGATGCGCGAGACCGGGTGCGACGGCGTGGTCGTCGGGCGCGGGTGCCTCGGGCGGCCGTGGCTGTTCGGGGATCTGGTCGCCGCCTTCGAGGGGCGCGAGGACCTCTCCCGCCCCACTCTCCGCGAGGTGGCGGCCGTCATGGTGCGGCACGCCACGCTCCTCGGCGAGTGGCTGAACGACGAGGCGCGCGGCGTCATCGACTTCCGCAAGCACGTCGCCTGGTACCTCAAGGGGTTCTCGGTCGGCTCCGAGATGCGGGGGCGCCTCGCGGTCGCCTCGTCGCTCGCCGATCTCGAGGCGGGGCTCTCCGAATTGGATCTCGACCAGGAGTGGCCCGCGGGGGCGGATGGGCCCCGGGGGCGTACGTCGGGGAAGAACCGGGTGGCGCTGCCGGACGGGTGGCTGGCCGACCCCTATGACTGTGCCGGGGTGGGCGAAGAGGCGGAGCTTGACACCTCCGGGGGCTGACGCGACCCGACTCCCCGCCTATCCTCTGGCCATGGTGAACGGGGGGCGGCGCCGGCCCACTAGGAAGCAGCTGGCTGACTGGGCCGTGGCATGGGGCGTGACGACGATCATGGTCTGGGGCGTCTCGCACGTCCTCGACGACGAGCCTGCAAACGTGATCGAGGCCGCGGTGTTCGCCGCCATCGCCATAACGCTCGGCACATGGGGCGAACACCATCGCAAGAGGCGTGCGAACCGGCGCGCAGAGAAGCGCTCAGCTCGGACCTGACGCGCTGCGGACCATCGGCCACCGAGCCCTGGCCCTACGCGCCCCCCACCGCCGTGAGCAGCGCCAGCGGCGCAGCCGCCGACCGCGACTCCCGTACGCACGCGTGCGGGTACGGAACCGGCGACGGGTGCGTCGAGCGGTCGTAGCCCGCGAGGACCTCCGGGAGGCGGTGGCCGTCGGCTGTTGCCGCGTCGACCAGGGCGTGGGCGACGGTGCGGGCCTCGTCGTGCAGGCCGTACCGGGCGAGGCCCAGGGCGATCAGGGCGTTGTCGTGCGGCCAGACCGAGCCCCGGTGGTAGGAGAGCGGGTGGTAGGCGGGCTGGCCCGCGGCGACCGTGCGGACGCCCCAGCCGGAGAAGAAGTCGGATTCCAGGAGACGGCGGCCGACCCGTTTGCCGTACTCCTTGTCGAGCAGGCCCGACCACAGCAGATGACCGGCGTCCGAGGCGAGGGCGTCGACGTGCCGGCCGTCGCCGTCCAGGGCGAGCGCGGGGAAGTCGTGGTCGGCCATCCAGAAGTCGCGCTGGAAGCGGTCGCGCAGGTCGGCGGCGGCCTGCTCCAGCAGGTCCGCGTACACCTCGTCGCCCCAGACGGTGCGGGAGAGCTGCGCGGTGCGGCGCAGGGCGTCGTACGCGTAGCCCTGGGCGCCCGCGGCCATCACAGGACCTGTGGCGCGGCTGCCGTCCGCCGTGCAGATCGCGCCCGGCGAGTCCTTCCAGTTCTGGTTGGCGAGGCCGCCCTCGTCCGCGCGGTAGACGAGATAGCCGCGCGAGGTGAGGCCGCCGTGGTCCAGCATCCAGCCGACCGCAGCGCGCGCGTGCCGCTCGAGGCGGCGGCCCAGGGCCGCGTCGCCCGTCTGCTCGACGTAGGCGCCGAGGAGTACCAGGAACAGCGGCGTCGCGTCGACCGAGCCGTAGTACCGGCCGTACGGCACCTGGCCGAAGTGCGCCAGCTCGCCGTGGCGCACCTCGTGGACGATCTTGCCCGGCTGCGCCACCGTGCCCGCCGAAGCCTCCGTGGCCTGCACCGCGGCCAGCGCGGGAAGCGTGGCGGCGGCCAGCTGCGGACGGTAGGGGAGCGCGAACAGCGAGGTCAGCAGAGCGTCACGGCCGAGCAGGGTGAGGAACCACGGGACGCCCGCCGCCGGTACGCGCAGCTCCTCGCCGTCCGGGCCGGTCGCCGGGACCTGGAGGACGGCCAGGTCGGAGAGGCCTTGCGCGCAGGCGGCGGCCAGCTCCGGCCAGCCGTCGTCGGGGAGGGCGATGCCGTCCGTGAACTCCCGCTCGATATCGGCCAGCTGGGCGGCCGCGGCGGACGGCGAGAGCGGTACGCGCGGCTCGGCGGCGCCGTGCGGGCAGGCCGCGACGCGCAGGGTCAGCACGGCCGTGGCGCCCGGCTCCAGCTCCAGCGTCCAGACGAGGCGCCGCGCGCCGGTTCCGGTCTCCTCGACGCCGTCCGGAGCGGGCTCGGAGGTGACGGTCGTACAGGACCGCCACTCGCCGCGCCGGTAGCTGAACTCGACGCCGTCCTCCAGGATCCGCCGGCTGCGGACGGCGCCCGTCTTCGCGTACGTACGGTGGTCCGAGCGCAGCTCGAACTGGTCGGTGAAGTCGGCGTCGACCGTCAGCCCGATGCGGACCGTCGCCGGCACGGGCCGGTTGGAGGCGATGCGCAGCACCTCGACGAACGAGCCGTCCGCGACGGCCTGCTCACGGAAGAGCGTGTACGCGGGCGGCTCCTGGCGGCCGCCGCGCGGCACGAGCACGCAGCGCGCGGTGCCCGCCCCGTGCACGGCGCTCCGGCCGTCCGGTCCGCGCAGAGCGTCCTGCCCGTCCGCGACCGGTGTGAGGACGTCGGGAACGGCCCCGTCGACCGTCAGCTGCCACCGGCTGAGATGCCGGGCGTCCCGCACGAACAGCCCGTCGGGCGAGGTGCTGCCGCGCACCCCGCTGATGTCGCCACCGTGGCCCACGGCCGCGAACGTCCCGCCGTGCACGAGCAGATGATGCCGGTCCGTCATCGCCGGTCCCCTCCCTTGTCCTTGTCGAAGCGGTCGTGCTTGCCGAAGTCGTCGTGCTTGTCGAAGCCGTCGTGCTGGTCGAGTCCGTCGTGCGCGCGGGCCCCGTCGTACCGGCCGAGCGCGTCGCGCTGGAACCTCCTGGCGCGCGCGTCGCCGTGCAGCAGATCGAGGGTGAGCGCGGCCGTCCAGCTGAAGCCGTGCGCGCCGCACCCCTCGCCCGTGTACGGATCCACGTACTCCGCGAAGTCCGAGTCGGCCGCCGTCCTCAGCAGCGCCGCGCGCAGCCCGGCCGCGAGCGGGCGCTCGCCGTGCAGGCGCAGGCCGCGCTCCAGCAGCCAGTTGGTGTTGAACCAGGCGGGGCCGCGCCAGTACCGGTGCGGATCGAAGGCCGGGCCCTTCAGGTCGTAGCTCGGCACCAGGAGCGCGCTGCCGCCGAGCTCGAAGTGCGGCCCGCGCGCGGTGTCCACGAGTGCCCTGGCGACGGGCCGGGGGAGCGTCGGCAGGATCAGCGGCAGCAGGCCCGCGATGCTGCGCACAGGCACGAGCGAGCCGCGGCCGCGGCCGGCGGGGTCGCGCAGGTCGCGGCAGAAGAAGAGCCCTTCGGCCGGGTCCCACAGCCGCTCCACGAGGGTGCGCGTCAGCCGCTCCGCGCGCGCGTGCCGAGCCGTCCCGGCGGCTCCCAGCTCCCCGGCGATACGGGCCAGCGCGTGCTCGGAGGCGATCAGCAGGGCGTTGAACGCCGGGTCCTCGACCGCAAAGCCTCCCCCGCTCTGGGTCCCCCCGCTCGAGCGGGGGGACCCCCACGCCCCGTCCGCGTACCGCCCGTCGCGGTAGTCGGCCGCCAGGCGTACGTACCGCCCGTAGTCCAGGTCGGTGGGGCGGTCCTGCGCGGCGCCGTGGTCCAGGTCCGCGCGGCGGAAGGTGCGGGCGGAAGCGGGCGCCACGCGCGCGAGGGGCGCGTCCCAGGCCGGGCTGTTGTCCATGCCCTGCTCCCAGGGGTGGACGACGGCCGCGAGACCGTGGCCGCCCAGATCCCGGCGGTGCAGCAGATAGCGGTGCCAGGCGGCGAGCCGCGGATAGACCCGCGGGAGGAAGGAACGGGCGCGCGACAGCTCGGGATCCGCCCGGTGCACCAGCCAGGCGGCCAGCGCATGCACCGGCGGCTGCACTATGCCGGACGTCTGTACGGTGCGCGGCGCGCCGGCCGGGCTGCCCGCGGTGGAGGAGCGCCAGAAGTCCGGGCTGGGGAAGTAGGCGTCCAGGGGGACGGTGGGGTTGAAGACGATGTGCGGGACGCGGCCGTCACCCCACTGGGCGTCCAGGAGCGTCTCCAGCTCCACCTGCGCGCGGTGCGGCGACAGATGGCGCAGGCCGATGGCGATGAACGCCGAGTCCCACGACCACTGGTGCGGATACAGGCCGCGCGAGGGCACGGTGGACGTTCCGGTCCAGTTGGCCCCCAGCACCCGGGCGGCGCTGAGGTGCAGTGACCGCTCAAAGTCCGGGGGATTGAATGCAATCGCTCCGGTATGCGCGATCTCACCCCGGCCGGGGACGGGGGGTGAGCCGTCGGTGCCCACGATGTTGGCGTGCCCGCTGCGACGGGCGGTGAGCTGGGTTGTGCGGTCCACGCAGGTCTCCCCGAAGACGTCCGGCCGACCAGTTCGGCAATGGGTACCGTAGGGTTACGTCTATTTAACACGCAAAACCCAATATGTAATGTGGAGTTGCTCGACGCAAGAGGGTTGGGTTGGGTAGTCGGTTCTGGAGGAGGAGACATGGCCGGGGGCCAGGCGAGCGCCGGAGATCTGCTGCACCTGGTGCGCAGCGGACGCGCGACGACGCGCGGTGCGCTGCAGCAGGTGACGGGGCTGTCCCGGGCCACGGTCGGCCAGCGGCTCGACCGGTTGTTCCGGGCGGGCTGGCTGCGCGAAGGAGAGGCCGGGCCGGTGGATTCACCGCTCGGCGGGCGCCCCTCCATACGGCTCGAGTTCGACGACGCCCACGCGGTGGTGCTCGCCGCCGACCTCGATACCCGCCACGCGCGCGTGGCGCTGCTCTCCCTGGCCGGTGAGGTGCTCGCCGAGCACACGGGCCCGCTGCTCGTCGAGGAGGGCCCGGAAGCGGTCCTCGCCGAACTCGGCGGCTGGTTCGCCGACTTGCTGAAGCAGACCGGCACCCACGGCGACCGCGTGTGCGGCATAGGCCTCGCGGTGCCCGGCCCGGTGGACAGCGACACGGGCCGCGTCGTACAGCCGCCGATCATGCCCGGCTGGGACGGCTACGACATACGGGGCCGGCTGCGCCGCGCCTTCGCCGAGCACGCGGGCGGTCCGTCGGACGTGCCGGTGCTCGTCGACAACGACGCGAACCTCATGGCGTACGGCGAACAGCGCGCCGGATACAGGGACTGTTCCGCCTTCGCGCTCGTCAAGGTCTCCACCGGTATCGGCGCGGGCGTCGTCGTGGGCGGCGAGATCTACCGGGGCATCGACGGGGGCGCGGGGGACATCGGGCACATCCGGGTGCCGGAGGGCGCGGACGCGCTGTGCAAGTGCGGCTCGTACGGCTGCCTGGCGGCCGTGGCCAGCGGGCGCGCCCTGGCGCAGCGGCTGACGGAGGCCGGTGTGCCGGCCGCGTCCGGCTCGGACGTGCGGGAGCTGCTTGCGGCCGGGCACCCGGAGGCGGTGCGGCTGGCGCGCGATGCGGGCCGCCGGGTCGGCGAGGTGCTGGCCACCGTGGTCACGCTGCTCAATCCGGGGGTGCTGATGATCGCGGGTGACCTGGCCGGGACCCCGTTCCTGACCGGGGTCCGCGAGCTGCTGTACCAGCGGGCCCTGCCGCGCTCGACGGCCCGTCTGGACGTGGTCACCTCGCGGCTCGGCGAGCGGGCGGGGCTCATCGGAGCGGGCGCGCTGGTCGTGGAGTATCTGTACGCGCCGGAGCGGGTGGAGCAGCGGTTGCTGGCCATGGGTCTGTGACGGCCGCCAGTCCCTGACGGCCTCCATCCCAGATGCCACCGCGTCCGGCGGCGCCCCCGGACGCCCGTCCGGCGTCCCCGGCGAAGCCGTTCCGGATAGTGGAATCCGGCCCGCGTCTGTAGCGTGATTCTCGCCACCCTTGATAGCCAGTGCGCTCAGATGAGCGGATCTTGGGACGCTTGACTTCTCCAAAGGGTGGCACTGAGTGCCATTGATTTTGACTTCAAGAAGTGGAAGCAAGTGTGATTTGAAGCGCTCAGGTGAGCGCTATTTGGCGTCTACAGGCGTTGATTCGTTCAAGATCTGAAAACATCGAGACCCAAACTTGAACGGCCCCATCACTTTCGATCTGCTGGCGGACGGGTGGTTACAGCCGTATGACGCGCAAGTGGACGTACCGAGGTGCCTTCGATCTGGGTATGTTCCTCGCCGTCAGGGCAGCCACCGCGTCCTCGAGGAGTCGAGTCCCGTGTCGGAAAACAAAGATCCCCACGTACCTCAGGGCGTGAAGTTCGTTTACGACTTCACCGAGGGCAACAAGGACCTCAAGGATCTGCTCGGCGGGAAGGGTGCGAACCTCGCCGAGATGACCAACCTCGGCCTGCCTGTCCCTCCGGGCTTCACCATCACGACCGAGGCCTGCAAGGTCTACCTCGACAGCGGCGAGGAGCCGGCGGCACTGCGTGACGAGGTGAGTGCGCACCTCGACGCCCTCGAGCAGAAGATGGGCAAGAAGCTCGGCCAGGCCGACAACCCGCTTCTCGTCTCGGTCCGCTCGGGCGCCAAGTTCTCCATGCCCGGCATGATGGACACCGTCCTCAACATCGGGCTCTCCGACAAGTCCGTGGCCGGTCTCGCGACCCAGGCCGGCGACGATCGGTTCGCCTGGGACTCGTACCGCCGCCTCATCCAGATGTTCGGCAAGACCGTTCTCGGCGTCGACGGCGAGCTCTTCGAGGAGGCGCTGGAGAAGGCCAAGAAGACCAAGAAGGTCGCGGTCGACACCGACCTCGAGGCCGCCGACCTGAAGAAGCTGGTCACGACGTTCAAGAAGATCGTCAAGACCGAGGCCGGGCGCGACTTCCCGCAGGACCCGCGCGAGCAGATGGACCTCGCCATCAAGGCGGTCTTCGACTCGTGGAACGGCGACCGCGCCAAGCTGTACCGCCGCCAGGAGCGCATCCCGCACGACCTCGGCACCGCGGTCAACGTCTGTTCGATGGTCTTCGGCAACCTCGGCCCCGACTCCGGCACCGGCGTCGCCTTCACCCGCGACCCGGCGAGCGGCCACCAGGGCGTGTACGGCGACTACCTGCAGAACGCCCAGGGCGAGGACGTCGTCGCGGGCATCCGCAACACCGTGCCGCTCGCCGAGCTGGAGCAGATCGACAAGAAGTCGTACGACCAGCTCATGCAGATCATGGAGACCCTCGAGAACCACTACAAGGATCTCTGCGACATCGAGTTCACCATCGAGCGCGGCCAGCTGTGGATGCTGCAGACCCGCGTCGGCAAGCGCACCGCGGCCGCGGCCTTCCGTATCGCGACGCAGCTCGTCGACCAGGGCCTGATCGACGAGGCCGAGGCGCTGCAGCGCGTCAACGGCGCCCAGCTCGCGCAGCTGATGTTCCCGCGCTTCGACGAGGACGCCAAGGTCGAGAAGATCGGCCGCGGTATCGCGGCGTCCCCGGGCGCGGCGGTCGGCAAGGCGGTCTTCGACTCGTACACGGCCGTCAAGTGGTCGCGCTCGGGCGAGAAGGTCATCCTGGTCCGCCGTGAGACCAACCCCGACGACCTCGACGGCATGATCGCGGCCGAGGGCATCCTGACCAGCCGGGGCGGCAAGACGTCCCACGCGGCCGTGGTCGCCCGCGGCATGGGCAAGACCTGTGTCTGCGGCGCCGAGGAGCTCGAGGTCGACACCAAGCGGCGCCGGATGACGGTGCCGGGCGGGCACATCGTCGAGGAAGGCGACCTGATCTCCATCGACGGGTCGAGCGGCAAGGTGTACCTGGGCGAGGTCCCGGTCGTCCCGTCTCCCGTCGTGGAGTACTTCGAGGGCCGCATGCACGCGGGCGCCGACGACGCCGACGAGCTGGTCGAGGCCGTGCACCGCATCATGGCCTTCGCGGACCGCAAGCGCCGCCTTCGCGTCCGCGCCAACGCCGACAACGCCGAGGACGCGCTGCGCGCCCGCCGCTTCGGCGCACAGGGCATCGGTCTGTGCCGTACGGAGCACATGTTCCTCGGCGACCGCCGCGAACTGGTGGAGCGCCTGATCCTGGCGGACACGGACGACGAGCGCGAGGAGTCCCTCAAGCAGCTCCTGCCGCTCCAGAAGCAGGACTTCGTCGAGCTGTTCGAGGCGATGGACGGCCTGCCCGTCACCGTCCGCCTCCTCGACCCGCCGCTGCACGAGTTCCTGCCCGACATCACCGAGCTGTCGGTCCGCGTGGCGCTCGCCGAGTCCCGCAAGGACGCCAACGAGAACGACCTGCGTCTGCTGCAGGCCGTGCACCGGCTGCACGAGCAGAACCCGATGCTGGGCCTGCGCGGCGTACGCCTCGGCCTGGTCATCCCCGGCCTGTTCACCATGCAGGTACGGGCGATCGCCGAGGCCGCGGCCGAGCGCAAGAACGCCAAGGGCGACCCGCGCGCCGAGATCATGATCCCGCTCGTCGGCACCGTCCAGGAGCTGGAGATCGTCCGCGACGAGGCCGACCAGGTCATCGCCGAGGTCCAGGCCGCGACCGGCGTCGAGCTGAAGCTCGCGATCGGCACGATGATCGAGCTGCCGCGCGCCGCGCTCACGGCCGGTCAGATCGCCGAGGCCGCCGAGTTCTTCTCGTTCGGCACGAACGACCTGACGCAGACCGTCTGGGGCTTCAGCCGTGACGACGTGGAGGCCTCCTTCTTCACGGCCTACCTGGAGAAGGGCATCTTCGGCGTCTCCCCGTTCGAGACCATCGACAGGGACGGCGTGGGCTCGCTCGTACGGAACGCCGCGAAGGCCGGCCGCGAGACCCGTCCCGACCTGAAGCTCGGCGTCTGCGGCGAGCACGGCGGCGACCCGGAGTCCGTCCACTTCTTCCACGAGGTGGGCCTGGACTACGTCTCCTGCTCGCCGTTCCGGATCCCGGTGGCCCGCCTTGAGGCCGGCCGCGCGGCGTCCTCGGCGAAGGGCAGCGACAACCGCTGAATCACCGGTGGCCGGCAACGGTTGCCGGCCACCCCCTGACCCCGGAGCCCCGTCGGTCCCCGACCCTCACCGACTCACGAAGGCTCCGGTTCTCCAGGAGGGGCGGCACCCTGTGCGGGGGTGCCGCCCCTCACCGCTTTACGGGGGTCAGCTACGGAACGGCCCCGTCACCTCGTACGTGATGCCGCCGGACGAGCTGCCCGTCGTGCCGCGCTGCGAGGAGAAGTACAGGCGGGTGCCGTCGGGGGAGAACGCCGGGCCCGTGATCTCCGAGCCGGACTGGCCGGTGATGCGGAGGAACGGCGCGACCACGTCGTCGGGCGTGATGATGCAGATCTCCATGTTGCCGCCGTCCTCGGCGACGAACAGGTCGCCGGAGGACGAGCCGGTGACGTTGTCGACGCCGGTGAGGGGTGCGGAGCCGCCGGTGACGAGGGAGTCGTCGTAGGCCAGCTCGTACGTGTTGTTCGTCAGGTCGAGCTGCCAGACGCGGTTGTCGCCCTTGGTCGTGAACCAGACAGTGTCGTTGGCGTAGTGGCAGCCCTCGCCGCCGTTGAACTTCTTCGAGCCGGATACCTGGGTGCGCGTGGTGGTCGGGGAGCCGTCCGGGTCGGGCACATCGGCCCAGGTGAAGGAGCCGGAGGTGGCGGTGCCCGCGACCATGACCTGCAGCGTGCCGGAGGAGAGGTCGCCCCAGGTGTTCGGGATGAAACGGTAGAAGCAGCCGCTGGACTCGTCCTCGGTCAGGTAGATCACCTTGCGGACCGGGTCGGCGGCGGCCGCCTCGTGCTTGAACTTGCCCATGGCGTCGCGGCGGGTGGCGGTGTTCACGCCGTAGGGGTCGGTCTCGTAGACGTAGCCGAGGCTGACCTCCTCGCAGGACAGCCAGGTGTTCCAGGGCGTCTTGCCGCCGGCGCAGTTCTGCCGGGTGCCCGAGAGGATGCGGTACGCGCCGGTGATGGTGCCGGAGGAGTTGAATCTGACGGCGCCGGCTCCGCCGCTCGGGTTGATCTCGGAGTTGGAGACGTAGATCCAGCCGGTGCCGTCGGCGAAGCAGGCGCCGCCGTCGGGGGCGTTGTGCCAGGTGTAGGAGGTGCCGGTGACCTGCTGGCCGGACCGGGCGATCACCCGGCTGGTGAAGCCCGTGGGCAGCTGGATGCCATGGGCATCGGCGGCGCCGAGGGCCCCGTACGGGCCGGAGCCCGGCTGGGCGGGGGCCGCGTAGGCGGCGCCGTGCATGAGCGTGCCGCCGAAGGCGGCGGCCGAGGTGCCGATGACTGCTCCGCGCAGGAAGGTACGACGTTCCACTCTCGCTCCAGGGTGCTGTGACGGCCCCGGACACCGGGCGGCGCCGGGGTCGAGCGGTATGGAACCTAGGCGTGCCGAGTTGACGGGCCATGGACATTTCATGGCGATGTCTTGGCGTTGTCTTGGCATTGTCTTGGTGTTGTTCTGGGGTCGCACGGCCGAGAAGCGATCGCCCGGCCGTCGTACGGTGAGGTGACCGACGTCATCACGAGGGAGCTCCGCCATGACGGGCTGGAACGCGGGCGACATCCCCGACCAGGGCGGTCGTGTCGCCGTGGTCACCGGTGCCAACAGCGGCATCGGATACGTCACGGCACGTGAACTGGCCCGGCACGGAGCCAGGGTGCTCCTCGCCTGCCGCAGCCAGACGCGCGGCATCGAGGCCTCGGACCGGATCCGGGCGGAAGTCCGGGACGCGGACGTGCAGTTCGTCCCGCTCGATCTCGCCTCGCTCGATTCCGTACGGGAGTTCGCTTCCGGCTACGACCGCGACCACGGCCGGCTCGATCTGCTCGTCAACAACGCGGGCGTGATGGCCCTGCCGTACGGCCGGACGGCGGACGGGTTCGAGACGCAGTTCGGCATCAACCACCTCGGGCACTTCGCGCTCACCGGGCTGCTGCTGCCACGGCTCATGGCCGCACCCGAGGCTCGCGTCGTCAGCGTGTCCAGTGGCGTTCACGCGCTCGCCAATATCGACATCGACGACCTCAACAGCGAGGGCCGCTACCGGCGCTGGATCGCATACGCACGCTCCAAGACCGCGAACCTGCTGTTCGTCCACGAGCTGGCGCGCCGTCTCGGCGAAGTCGGCTCCCGTGTCGTCGCTGCCGCCGCGCACCCCGGGTACGCCTCGACGAACCTGCAGACGCGCGCCGCGAGGATGGAGGGCCGCAAGGGCGTCGAGCGTCTCATGGCCGTCGGCAACCGGGTTTT
This sequence comes from Streptomyces sp. NPDC002577, assembly GCF_053594815.1. NCBI lineage: Bacteria > Bacillati > Actinomycetota > Actinomycetes > Kitasatosporales > Streptomycetaceae > Streptomyces > Streptomyces sp. NPDC002577. The sequence goes on from NZ_JBSFWK010000022.1 coordinate 114,914, forward strand.
CGCCCAGTCGGCCGAGGCCGGTGCGCTGCCCACGCTGTACGCGGCCACGGCACCCGGCGTCGCCCCCGACTCCTTCACCGGCCCCCGGCTCCAGGGCTGGCGAGGCGCGCCCGCGCCGTCCTGGCGCGCCCCGTGGACGCTGAACGACGCGGCGGGCGAGCGGCTGTGGGCCGAGTCCGAGCGGCTGACGGGCGTCGCATACGACGCGCTCAAGGCGTGAGCCCGACCGGCGTCAGCAAGGCGTGAGCCCCACCGGCGTCAGCAGCCGGTGGGGCCCTCACCTGTCATGTCGCCGCAGCTCAGGCCGCGACGCCCGCGCTGCGCACCTCGTACGCCGTCAGCGCGACCTCGTCGTCGTCCAGGCACCGCCCGGACTCCAGGTCGAAGCGCTGCTTCAGCAGCGGCGAGGCGACGAACGCGCGCCCCTGCGCCGAGCCGATGAGGCCCCGCGAGAGGACCGCGGCGCCCGTGAACGGGTCACGGTTGTCGATCGCGTACAGGCGGCCCGACCGGTCGAGGAAGATCGCGGCCTGACTGCCGTCCGGCAGCAGGGCCGCGACACCGCGGCCGGGCGTCAGCAGTGCCAGATCGCAGACCGTGAACCAGTCACCGGTCCCGTCGAGGAGCAGCTGCACCTTCAGATCAGTGGTTTCCGGGGCGAGCGTCATCGGGTGGCGATTCCTTCCAGGGGTCGGGTGCCGATCGTCAGCAGCGGCAGGTCCGGCTTGATCTGGTCGCGCTCCGGGACGAAGCTGACCAACGGGTCCGGGGTGTCGGGCGCGTTCACGAACGAGACGAAGCGGGACAGCTTCTCGGGGTCGTTGATGGTCTCGGCCCACTCGTCGCGGTAGTTCGCGACGTGGTCGGCCATCAGCTTCTCCAGCTCGTCGCAGATGCCGAGCGAGTCGTGGACGACGACGTCACGCACGTGGTCGAGGCCGCCCTCGATGCGCTCCAGCCAGGTCGAGGTGCGCTCGAGCCGGTCGGCCGTACGGATGTAGAACATCAGGAAGCGGTCGATCAGCCGGATCAGCTCGGCGTCGGACAGGTCCTGGGCCAGCAGGTCCGCGTGGCGCGGGGTCGCGCCGCCGTTGCCCGCCACGTACAGGTTCCAGCCGTTCGCCGTGGCGATCACGCCGAAGTCCTTGGACTGGGCCTCGGCGCACTCGCGCTGGCAGCCGGAGACCGCCGACTTCAGCTTGTGCGGGGAGCGCAGGCCCCGGTAGCGCAGCTCCAGGTCGATGGCCATGCGGACCGAGTCCTGCACGCCGTAGCGGCACCAGGTCTGGCCCACGCAGGACTTCACCGTGCGCAGCGCCTTTCCGTACGCGTGGCCCGACTCGAAGCCCGCGTCCACCAGCCGTGCCCAGATCAGCGGCAGCTGCTCGACGCGCGCGCCGAACAGGTCGATGCGCTGACCGCCCGTGATCTTCGTGTAGAGGCCGAAGTCGCGGGCCACCTCGCCGATCACGATCAGCTTCTCCGGGGTGATCTCACCGCCGGGGATACGCGGCACGACCGAGTACGAGCCGTTCTTCTGCAGGTTGGCCAGGAAGTGGTCGTTGGTGTCCTGCAGCGATGCCTGCTCGCCGTCCAGGACGTAGCCGCTGGCGCCCAGCGTCGGCGCGAGCGAGGCGATGATCGAACCGACCGCGGGCTTGCAGATCTCGCAGCCGTCGCCGCCGCGCGCCTCGTCCCGGCCGTAGCGGTCGAGGAGGTCCTGGTACGAGGTGATGCGCAGGGCGTGGACGATCTCGTAGAGTTCCTGGCGGGTCTGGCCGAAGCAGCCGCACAGGCCCTTGTCGACCTCGACGCCGGACGCCTCCAGCTCGGCGTTGATGAGCTGGCCGAGGACCTTGACGCAACTGCCGCACGTCGTACCGGCCTTGGTGCACTTCTTCACCTCGGGCACGGTGGTGCACTTGTGCTCGGTGACCGCGCCGCGGATCGTGCCCTTGCGGACGTTGTTGCACGAGCAGATGATCGCGTCGTCCGGCAGTGCGGACGGGCCGAGCTGGGCGGGCTCCCCGGCGCCGGCGGGCAGGACGAGAGACTCGGGCGCGATCGGCGGGACCGAGCCGGTGAGCGCGCGCAGCGTGCCGTACGCCTCCGCGTCTCCGACCAGGATGCCGCCGAGCAGGGTTCCGTCGCGGCCGATGACCAGCTTCTTGTACAGGCCCGCGCGGGAGTCGGAGTAGACGACGTCCAGGCAGTCCTCGGTCGCGCCGTGCGCGTCGCCGAAGGACGCCACGTCGACACCGAGCAGCTTCAGCTTGGTGGACAGGTCGGCGCCGGTGAAGGCGGCCTCGTCCGCGGCGATGGTTGCGGCGGCGGTCTCGGCCTGCTCGTAACCGGGGGCCACCAGGCCGTACACCCGGCCGTCCGCTGCCAGTGCGCACTCGCCGATCGCGAACACGTGCGGGTCGTTCACCGTGCGGCACTGCTCGTCGACGGTGATGCCGCCGCGCTCGCCGACCGTGAGGCCGCAGTCGCGGGCCAGCTGGTCGCGGGGGCGGACACCGGCGGAGAACACCACCAGGTCCGTGGCGAGTTCGGAGCCGTCGGACAGCTTCATGCCGGTGACCGCGCCGGACTCGTCGGTGACGATCTCCTGAGTGCCCACGCCGGTGTGCACGGTCAGGCCCATGTTCTCGATGGTGCGCAGCAGCGCGGCGCCACCGCCGTCGTCGACCTGCACCGGCATCAGCCGCGGCGCGAACTCCACGATGTGGGCGCCCAGCCCGAGGCCCTTGAGGGCGCCGGCCGCCTCCAGGCCGAGCAGACCGCCGCCGACCACGGCACCGGTCGTCGCCTTGGTCTTCGCGTACTCCTCGATCGCGAGCAGGTCCTCGATCGTGCGGTAGACGAAGCAGCCTTCGGCTTCCTTGTTCGGGACCGGCGGCACGAACGGGTAGGAGCCGGTGGCGAGGACGAGGATGTCGTACTCGAAGACCTGGCCGGACTTGGCGGTCACCTTGCGGGCCTCGCGGTCGACCGTCTCCGCCGGGTCGCCGACGTACAGCTCGATGCCCTCCTTCTCGATGAACGCCATGTCGGTCATCGACAGGTCCTCGGGCGTCTTGCCCGAGAAGTACGAGGTGAGCGCCACGCGATCGTACGCTGGGCGCGGCTCCTCGCACAGCACGACCACGCGGTGCGTGGCGGTCAGGCCGCGCTCGGCGAGCGCTTCGAGGAAGCGCTGGCCGACCATGCCGTGGCCGACGAGCACGATCGTGGGGCGGGGGCCGGTCCCCACAAGTGCGGTCGTGGACATCAGGAGCCTCCATGGTTGGTGAGCAGGTGGAGCAGGGGGGCACCGTCCGCGGGGAGCGGCTCTGCTCCCTCCCAGGCGCGGGCGAGCGCGCCGACGGTGCCGAGTTCGCCGATGAGAACCCCGCCGACCAGGCGGTCGTCGCGGACGACGACCTTGCGGTACGTGCGGCGGGTGGCGTCGGTGAGCTGCACGACGTCGTCGCCGGGCAGGGCTTCGGTCTCCCCGAAGGCGGCGACGTCGAGGGGGCCGGTGCCCTGTTCGGCCAGGGTGAGCCGGGTCAGGGCGCGGGTGCCGGTGTAGCGAGGGGCGACGTCCGAGGTGAGGAGCGCCGCGAGGGTGTCGGCCTGGTCGAGGGCCGGCGCGGCCAGGCCGTAGACGTGACCGTCGTGCTCGGCGCAGTCGCCGATGGCCCGGATGTGCGGGTCGGAGGTGCGCAGCTCGTCGTCGACGACGATGCCCTTGCGGACCTCCAGGCCCGCCGCGACGGCGAGGCCGGTGCGAGGGCGGACACCGCAGGCGAGGACGACGAGGTCGGCCTCGAGCCGGTAGTGGTCGGCGAGCTCCACGGACTGCACCGCGCCGTCGGCGCAGTGGACGCCACGGACGCGGCACTCGGTGTGGATCTCCACGCCCATGCCGGTCAGGTGGCGGTGCACCAGCTCCGACGCCCTGGCGTCCAGCTGGCGCTCCATGAGGCGCTCGCCCTGCTGGGCCAAGACCACCTGGGCGCCGCGCTCGGCGAGCGCCCGCGCCGCGGAGACGCCGAGGAGGCCGCCGCCGATGACGACGGCGCGCGTCCCTTCGCGTACCGCCGCGGAGAGCGCCAGGCAGTCGTCCATCGTGCGGAAGGCGTGCACGCCCCTGGGGAGGTCGCGGGCGCCCGGCTCGAACAGACCGCGCAGCGCGGGCAGCACCGGGTTGGATCCGGTCGCCAGGACCAGCGTCTCGTATGCGATCACGCTGCCGTCGTCGCAGTGCACCAGCCGGTCCTCGCGGTCCACGCGGACGACGCGGGCACGCAGCTGGGGGCTCTGCGGGGCGGGCAGCGCGATGATCTCGGGCGCGTACCTGCCCGCCAGCACCTCGGCGAGCAGGAGGCGGTTGTACGGGGCGTGCTCCTCCTCGCCGATGAGCAGGGCGTCGGGCCCCAGCCGCTGGGCGAGCCGTGCGCCCGCGGGGCCGGCGCCGATCACCACCACACGCGTTTTCGAGGTCATGACCTGAGCGTGCGTCGTGGGTGTTACCCGTCGACATCCCCTCTGTTTCCCGAGAGGAACGCTGCGCTCAGCAGTGGCCGGGGGTGAGTGTGAGGGTTTGGGCGAGGGGGTCCGATGCGGGGCCGGTGCGGGTTGCTGTGCAGGGTCCGTCTGCCCTGGTAGCGGCCGCTTCCGGGCGGCCCAACCTCAGATGGGCCTCAAGACTCGTCGTATTCCATGGACGGGCTATGCATCGCCTCCCTAGGGTCGCGATCATGCCTGACATATCCCTGATGACCGTGCTCGTGCTCTGCCTCGCCGCGGGCGCGGCCGGATGGGTCGACGCCGTGGTGGGCGGCGGCGGACTGCTGCTGCTTCCCGCCCTGCTGCTCGGCCTGCCGGGCAGCACCCCGGCGGCGTACGCCCTCGGCACGAACAAGGCGGTGGCGATCGTCGGCACCACGGGCGCGGCGGTGACGTATGTGCGCAAGGCGCCTGTGGACGTGTGGACGGCGGTCCGTATCGGTCTCGCCGCCATCGCCGGGTCGACGGGTGGGGCGTTCTTCGCGGCCGGGATGAGCACGGAGGTGCTCAAGCCCGTGATCATGGTCGTGCTGCTGGGTGTCGGCGCCTTCGTGATCCTCAAGCCCGCGTTCGGCACCGCCCCGGCGACCGGTCCCGCATCCCGCCGCCGCGTCCTCGCAGCCATCGGACTGGCCGGTCTGGGCATCGGTTTCTACGACGGGCTGATCGGCCCCGGCACCGGTACGTTCCTCGTTCTCACGCTCACCGCCGTGCTCCACCTCGACCTGGTGACGGCCTCGGCGACCGCCAAGATCGTCAACTGCTGCACCAACGCCGGAGCGCTCGCGACGTTCGCGTGGCAGGGCACGGTGCTGTGGCAACTGGCCGCGCTCATGGCCGTGTTCAATCTGGCGGGCGGCACCCTCGGCGCGCGCACGGCGCTGAAGAAGGGCAGCGGCTTCGTCCGGGTCGTGCTGCTGACGGTGGTCCTCGCGCTGGTCGTGAACCTGGCGTACGAGCAGTGGGTGGCGTGAGGCCACAGGTCGTCCGGTGGTGTCCTTCTGCGTCCAGCGGCTTCCGGTCAGCGGCTTCCGGTCAGGTGTGCGAAGACCACGACGTTTCCCTGATAGCCCGTCTTCTTCGAATAGCCGCCGCCGCAGGTGATCACCCGTAGCTCCGGGCGGCTCGCGGCCCCGTAGACCTTCTCGTCCGGGAAGTTCCGGCTGTCGAACACATCGATGGCGTCGATCGTGAAGACGGCGACCGAGCCGTCCCTGCGGTCCATCTCGATGGTGTTGCCCTTCTTCAGGGCGCCGAGGTTGTAGAAGACGGAGGGGCCCTCGGCGTTGTCGACATGTCCGGCCACGACGGCGGTACCGGTCTCACCGGGCGTCGTCCCGGCCTCGTACCACCCGGCGACGTTCTTCTGCTCGGGCGGCGGGGTATCGAGGCTGCCCGAGGACGTCAGGCCGAGGCCTATGAGGGGAGCGTTCACGCGTATCGCGGGGATGCGTATGCGGTCGGGCGGCGAGGGCGGCAGCGGGGGCGCGGCGGGCGCTTCACGGCCGGTGCCGAGCCCGGCCGACGCGGCGTCGCCGGCCTGCGCGGCGGACGGCTGCGGCGGCGGATGGCCTTCGATGCCGCTGCGCACCAGCCATATGCCGGAGCAGAGGGCGACGGCGGTGACGGCGGCTATCGCGGCGTCCGGGACCCTTCGGCGGCGAGCACCGCGCGCCGGCCGTGCTGTGCGAGTCCTGGCCGGCCCTGCCCTGCTGATTCTGCGCATGGGCACCTCCGGGGGGATCGTCCGGGTGGTTGATCCGGTGGTTCTGATGGTTGATCCGGTGGCTGATGGTCGCTGATGAAGGCCGGTCGCGGCCTGCGCCGGCCGCCTGGTGCGGTGTGTGGCTGCCCGGCGGCCGGCCGGATGCAGGGTGTCCGCGCCCCCTCCGGGCGCCGCGAGGGGCTACGGGCCCGGAGGGGAGGGAACGGTACCGGTGGACAGCGGAGGGCGTCCTCAGATCCTGTCGCCTCTCGCCCGGCGATGCAGGAGCCAGGTACCGCCCGCGGCGGCCACGGCAAGCGCCGCCACGCCCGCCGCGGTCTGCACGGGGTCGGGACCGAGCGCGCCGCCGACCCCCGTCTCTACGCGTCCTTTGGGGTGCAGTTGCTCCCCGGAGACGGACAGGAGCACCTTCAGATCGCCCGCGACCTGCTTGTCTCCGCGGAAGCACTTCGCGACGATCTCGTACGTGCCCGGCTGGGCGCCGGGCGGCACCTTGAACTGGCCGATCGCCTCTCCCTCGTGCGCACTCGGCGCCAGCGTGAACATGCCCGCGCCCACCGCGCTCGCGTCCCCCGTCGCCGTCTCACCGGCGCCGCACGCCTTGGTGTTCACCGACACCGTGGCGCCCGGTGCCGTGGTGGACGGATACAGGTCCAGGGCGTTCGCGTCGCCCGCGTAGGCAGGGGCGGCCGACAGGCCCGCCACGGCGGCGGCGAGCACGGCACCGGTCAGCAGACGGCATCTCCGCATGGTGCTTGCACCTCCGAGAGGGCGCGGCCCGCGGCATCCCCATGTGCCGCTGATTCGGTCGCGTCCCTGCTCTTCCGAGGTAAGTGGCACTCGACGGCACCCGCCTGCTGATGAGCCATCAGAAATCCGCTGACGGCCCCTTTCCGGACACTCGAACGCGAACGTTCCAGCAGGTCACCGGCGTGTCGCGAAAAGGAACCGCAAAAGGCGCGGCGCGGCTGTGAACGGGTGACCGACCCGCGCCACCCGGCGCGTCAGACCGCGTCCCACGGCACGGAGGCGTACACGTCAGCCAGTGCCCCCATCAGCTTCTCGTCGACCGTGAAGTGCGTGTCGTCGATCCGCCGCACAGGTGCGATGCCCCGCGCGTTCGTCACGAAGGCGGACGTATACGAGGCCAGGTCGGCCAGGCGCACGGGCGCGCGCCGCGAGCCCAGGCCGGCACCGGCCAGGCGCGGCTCGAGCAGCTGCAGCGTGCTGCCCGCCAGGCAGGGCGCGTCGGGCCATACGACGTCCGAACCGTCGTAGAAGGCGATGTTCGTGACCGCGCCCTCGCTGACCGCGCCGTCGGGACCGGTCAGCAGCGCGTCGTCGAAGCCGGCCCGGCGGGCCAGCCGCCCGTAGTGGCTCTGGCCGAAGCCGCCGAGATGCTTGATGTGCGGCACGGGACGCAGATACGGCACGGACATCAGCGACTGTGCGGCCGCCGGCATCTCGCCGGGCGGCCGGACCGTGACCATGATCTGCGGCTCCCCGCCCGGCGCGTGCACATAGACCCGTACGGAGGCGTCCGCGACGTCGTCGCCGAGCGCGTGCCGGACCAGCTCGCGCACCCGGCCGCCGTCCAGCTCACGGTCGAACAGCTCGCGGGTCGCCGATTCCAGCCGCGCCAGATGCACCGCGAGCCCGCGCACCCGGCCGCCTCTGACCTGCATCGCGGTGAAGTGCCCGTCGTTGACGAGGGCCGGCCACAGCAGCTGCTCAGCTGTGGCCGGCTGGCCTTCGATCTCAACGCGATCCACAAGGGGCGGTTCCGATTGCACGGGTACCGCCTGCACGGGTTCCGAGTGCACGGATTCCGGTTGCCTGCGCGGGTTCGGTGACGTCGTCATGACGCAAACGGTACGAACATCACGCTACGGACGACAGGGCGCGGGCCCGTCAGCCCACCGACACCGCCGACCACGCCGCGCCCACCGCGGCGTACTCCGCGCTGCCCGCGCCGTACAGGTCCTTGGCCGCGTTGAGCGTCGCCGTGCGGGCGCCCGCATAGTTCGTGGACGACGTCATGTAGACCGTCAGCGCCCGGTACCAGATCTTCCCGAGCTTGTCCCTGCCGATGCCGGTCAGCGTCGCGCCGTTGCACGTGGTGCCGTTGTGCAGCACCCCGCCGATCGTCTTCGGGCCGCTGCCCTCCGCCAGCAGATACGCGAAGTGGTTCGCGACGCCCGACGAGTAGTGTACGTCGAGACCGGCGACCGACGAGCTCCAGCAGTCCGCGGACTTGCCGTCCTTGGACGGCTGGTCCATGTAGCGCAGCGCGGACTTGCCGAAACCCGGCTTCACGATCTTCTCGCCGATCATCCAGTCGCCGGGGTCGGAGGCGTTGGCCGCGTAGAACTCAACGAGCGTGCCGAAGATATCGGAGGTCGCCTCGTTCAGGCCGCCGGGCTCACGGGAGTACGTGAGTCCCGCGGTCTTGGACGTGACGCCGTGCGACATCTCGTGCCCGGCCACGTCCAGGGACACGAGCGGCCCGAAGGTCGTCCCGTCGCCGTCGCCGTACGTCATGCAGAAGCAGTTGTCGTCCCAGAAGGCGTTGTTGTAGTCGGTCCCGTAGTGCACACGGTTGTACGACCCCTTGCCGTCACCGGCTATACCGGTGCGCCCATGGACGTTCTTGTAGTAGTCCCAGGTGGTGTCGGTGCCGTACTGGGCGTCGACCGCCGCGGACGCGCCGTCCGAAGTCGTCCCGTTCCCCCAGTGGTTGTCGGCGTCCGTGAAGAGTGCCGCGGGCGCCCGTTCCAGGCAGATCGTGAGGAGGCAGGTATCCGTCTTGTTCTGCGCGTCGCCCGTGTAGGTACCGCCGCGCGTGGCGTCCTTGAGCTGGTACGACGAGCCGGACTGGGTCGTCTGCAGCGGCACCGTGCCGCTGTAGAGGGACTGGCCGTCGCCCGTCGCCGTCTCGATGCTGTCCCAGGCGTCGATCTGCCGGCCGGTGCGGGCGTCGGTGAGGACGACGCGGGCGACGGGATTGCCGAGCGAGTCCTGACCGGTGGCCTGGGTGCGCCAGGCCAGTGTCGGCTCGCCGTGCAGCGCGTCGACGACCAGCTGCGGCGTGGCGAGGACCTTGCGCAGCGTCTCACCGAGGTTCGCCGCGCGCAGGGCCGCCGTGGCCAGGTCCGCGGCCTTCGACGCGGAGAGCGCGGGCTTGACCGTCGGCACGGCGAGATCGCCGCGTACGGCCCGGTCGGCGCTGCGGTAGCTGCCGTCGGGGGCCAGGTGGACGACGAAGTCTCCGCCGATGACCGGGAGCTGACGGTACGTGCGGTCGTAGCGGACGTGCTGGCTTCCGTCCGCGTCGACGATGACGTCGCGCACCGCCGTGGACTGCGCGTCCGTGATGCCGAGTCGCCCGGTGAGCGAGGCGATCACGTCCTGTGCGTGGCGGATCGCGTCGGCCCGGGTGGGCGGCGGCTGGTCGGCCGCTGCCGCGGTGGGGGTGAGGGCGCCGGCCAGGAGGGCGGTGGCCGCCACAGCGATGCCCGCGGCGCTGCGATGCGAGAGGGGCGGGGCCGGAGTCTTCGGGGTCTTCGGGGCCGGTGTGGCCGAACGCGTCGCAGTCGTCGGTCGTCTCATCGGTCTCCTCGGCTGGGGCCTGGGCCTGCGCCTTGGCCTGGCGTTCTGGGGGGGGGCGGCCTGGGAAGCGCACTGACGTTCGCTCAGGTTTACGGGCTCATGACATGTCATGTCCATAGCGATGCTGTGCCGCTGTCGTGGAGCTGTGGTGCGCGGGTGGGGGAGGGCTGCAGGTGGGGTGGGGTGGGGCGGGTGTGCAGGTGGCGGCGGTGGCCGTAGCAGGGGGGGGCGACAATCGGTTCCGTGGACCGGATCTGCGGTGCTTGCGAAGGGAACTCGTACATGACCACGGCTGAGTGGCTGACCGTGCTGACCACGACGGACGACGAGGGGAAGGCGCGGCGGCTTGCCCACGGGGCAGTGGAGGCGAGGGTCGCGGCCTGCGCCCAGATCCCGGGGCCCGTCACGTCCGTCTACCGCTGGGAGGGCACCGTCGAGACCGCGGACGAGTGGCAGGTCCTGTTCAAGACGACGGCCGATAGGTACGAGGCGCTGGAGACCTGGCTCACCGAGGCCCACGACTACGACGTGCCGGAGATCATCGCCACGCCGGTGGTGCGGGGGAGCGCGGCCTATCTGGCGTGGGTGACCCGCGAGACGCGTGAGATGGGGGAGAGCGGGGCGTGACGCATCTGCCGTTCTTCGTATACGGGACGCTGCGGCCCGGAGAGTGCAACCACGACCTGTTCCTGCGCGGGCGCACAGTCACGGAGGAACCGGCCCGGCTCGCGGGCGCGGTGTTGTACGACGGGCCCGGCTATCCGTACGTCGTCGAGGAGGACGGGGGCGTTGTGCTCGGCGAACTGGTGACCGCCACGCCGGATGGGTACGCCGGACTGCTCGCCAGGCTGGATCGGTTGGAGGGGTATGCCCCCGGCGATCCCGCCAACATCTACGAGCGCGTGGCCCGGCCCGTGACGTGCGGCGACGGGAGGGTGGTGCGGGCCTGGGTGTACGTGGCCGCGGCGGCGGTCGCAGCGGACCTGCGAGCGAACGGCAAGCCGATCGAGAGTGGGGACTGGACTGCGGCCTGAGCGGCTGCGGGCGGCTAGGCCCTGTCGTCAAATTCCCGCCTGCCTCGCGGTGTCTGGCACGCACGCTCGCCGCGTTGCCGAAACGCCCACGTGGCTCCGCCACGAGGG
>NZ_JBSFWK010000023.1:0-125014 GCF_053594815.1 Streptomyces sp. NPDC002577
CGGGGACGGCGAGCTGGAGCGCATGAACCGGGCGGCGCAGATCAACACCTTCGGGGGCGGGGTGAGCGAGGTGCAGCGGGAGATCGTCGCGACGGCCCGGAATTCTCCGGGCGCCCACCCGACCGCAACCATCAATTGAGCAACCCCCGCGGCGAGCATCCAGGTCCGCGAGAGCGGCGGCGGTTCAGCCGCAAAGATCAGTCCCGCGCCTCGGCGAGCAGCTTCTGGATCCGCGAGACGCCCTCGACCAGGTCCTCGTCGCCCAGCGCGTAGGACAGCCGCAGGTAGCCCGGCGTGCCGAAGGCCTCGCCCGGCACCACCGCGACCTCGGACTCCTCCAGGATGAGAGCGGCGAGCTCCACGGAGTTCTGCGGGCGCTTGCCGCGGATCTCCTTGCCGATCAGGGCCTTCACCGACGGGTACGCGTAGAAGGCGCCCTCCGGCTCGGGGCACACGACGCCGTCGATCTCGTTGAGCATCCGCACGATGGTCTTGCGGCGCCGGTCGAAGGCCTCACGCATCTCCGCGACGGCCGTCAGATCGCCGGAGACGGCGGCGAGAGCCGCGGCCTGCGAGACGTTCGCGACGTTCGACGTGGCGTGCGACTGCAGGTTCGTCGCGGCCTTCACGACGTCCTTGGGGCCGATGATCCAGCCCACACGCCAGCCCGTCATCGCGTAGGTCTTCGCCACGCCGTTGACCACGACGCACTTGTCGCGCAGCTCGGGCAGCAGCGCGGGCAGGGACACGGACGACGCGTCACCGTAGACCAGGTGCTCGTAGATCTCGTCGGTCAGCACCCACAGGCCGTGCTCGAGGGCCCAGCGGCCGATCGCCTCGGTCTCGGCCTCGCTGTAGACGGCACCGGTCGGGTTCGAGGGCGACACGAACAGCACGACCTTCGTGCGCTCCGTGCGTGCGGCCTCCAGCTGCTCCACGGAGACGCGGTAGCCGGTCGTCTCGTCGGCGACGACGTCGACCGGCACACCACCGGCCAGCCGGATCGACTCCGGGTACGTCGTCCAGTACGGCGCCGGGACGATGACCTCGTCGCCCGGGTCGAGGATCGCGGCGAAGGCCTCGTAGATGGCCTGCTTGCCGCCGTTGGTGACGAGGATCTGCGAGACGTCGGGCTCCCAGCCGGAGTCGCGCAGCGTCTTCGCGGCGATCGCGGCCTTCAGCTCGGGCAGGCCGCCCGCCGGCGTGTAGCGGTGGTACTTGGGGTTCTTGCAGGCCTCGACGGCCGCCTCGACGATGTAGTCCGGGGTCGGGAAGTCGGGCTCGCCCGCGCCGAAACCGATCACCGGACGGCCGGCGGCCTTGAGGGCCTTGGCCTTGGCGTCGACGGCGAGGGTCGCGGACTCGGAGATCGCGCCGATGCGGGCGGAGACCCGGCGGTCGGTGGAAGGAGTTGCAGCGCTCATACACCCCATCGTTCCAGACCGGAAACCACCGCGGCACACGGGTTTCACACACCGGGCACCAAGGGACGGACCACCACGCTGAGTGGGCGACTGAGCGGGACCTGCCGCTTTCTGTTCGACGACCGGCTCCAGAACACGTACACTCTCTTCCCGTTGGCCTTCACCGGCCGTACTCGTCCCACGCACTCCGTGCATGTGGATGAATGCGGTACGTTGGGGGAACCAAAGGGTCGTAGCTCAATTGGTAGAGCACTGGTCTCCAAAACCAGCGGTTGGGGGTTCAAGTCCCTCCGGCCCTGCTACACACACCTTCGCCAGGATGTGTGCGCATGTACGTACTGCAATGCACCGCCGTGCGGCTCCACCGGGCGCGGCACGGCCACGACCCGGAATCAGGTGAGGACGAGTGACGGACGCCGTGGGCTCCATCGACATGCCTGATGCCCAGGACGAGGCGCTGGAGTCCAGGAAGAAGACCCGTAAGGGCGGCAAGCGCGGCAAGAAGGGCCCGCTGAAGCGGCTCGCGCTCTTCTACCGCCAGGTCATCGCGGAACTCCGCAAGGTCGTCTGGCCGACTCGCAGCCAGCTGACGACATACACCACAGTGGTGATTGTCTTCGTCGTCATCATGATCGCTCTGGTGACCGTGATTGACTATGGGTTCAACCAGGCAGTCAAGTACGTCTTCGGCTGAGCCGAGAGCGGAGGGCGCCGTACCCGGCGCCCATTTCGCGTGTTCCACCCCTATGTATCCAGGAAGAAGCAGCCACAGTGTCTGACCCGAACCTGAACGAGGCGATCGAGCCGGTCGAGTCCGCTGAGGACGAGCTCGACATCGTCGAGGCGGCGGACGCCGTGGACCCGGACCAGGCCGAGGCTGCCGACGCCGCCGCCGGAGAGCCCGCCGAAGAGGCCGCCGTCCACGTCGTGGACGAAGACGAGGCCGAGGACGAGGACGCCGAGGCTGAGACTGAGGCCGAGGAGGAGACCGAGCCGGTCGACCCGGTCACCGCACTCCGTGAGGAACTGCGCACCCTCCCCGGCGAGTGGTACGTGATCCACACCTACGCGGGTTACGAGAACCGCGTGAAGACCAACCTCGAGCAGCGAGCCGTCTCGCTGAACGTCGAGGACTACATCTTCCAGGCCGAGGTGCCGCAGGAAGAGGTCGTCCAGATCAAGAACGGCGACCGCAAGACCATCAAGCAGAACAAGCTCCCGGGCTACGTCCTCGTCCGCATGGACCTGACGAACGAGTCCTGGGGCGTCGTCCGCAACACCCCCGGCGTCACCGGCTTCGTGGGCAACGCCTACGACCCGTACCCGCTGACCCTGGACGAGATCGTCAAGATGCTCGCCCCGGAGGCCGAGGAGAAGGCCGCTCGCGAGGCCGCCGAGGCCGAGGGCAAGCCCGCTCCGCAGCGCAAGGTCGAGGTCCAGGTGCTGGACTTCGAGGTCGGCGACTCGGTCACCGTCACCGACGGCCCGTTCGCGACGCTGCAGGCCACCATCAACGAGATCAACGCCGACTCGAAGAAGGTCAAGGGCCTCGTCGAGATCTTCGGCCGCGAGACCCCGGTCGAGCTCTCCTTCGACCAGATCCAGAAGAACTAGCGAATTCTGGACCAACCGCTTCCGACCAGGTCAGGCGAGCTGCCAAAGCTTGTCTGACCTGCTCGGTTTCAGGCCGCGCGGCTATACCCGTTATCGTTGTGCGGTATGCCTGGTGCCCGGGGCCAATCGGGCACAAGGAAGATCAGAAGAGGACAGGACCCGGAATGCCTCCCAAGAAGAAGAAGGTCACGGGGCTTATCAAGCTCCAGATCAACGCCGGTGCGGCGAACCCGGCCCCGCCGGTCGGCCCCGCGCTCGGTCAGCACGGCGTCAACATCATGGAGTTCTGCAAGGCCTACAACGCCGCGACCGAGTCGCAGCGTGGCTGGGTGATCCCGGTGGAGATCACGGTCTACGAAGACCGCTCCTTCACCTTCATCACCAAGACTCCGCCGGCCGCCAAGATGATCCTGAAGGCCGCGGGCGTGGAGAAGGGCTCCGGCGAGCCGCACAAGACCAAGGTCGCGAAGCTGACGCGTGACCAGGTCCGCGAGATCGCCACCACCAAGATGCCCGACCTCAACGCCAACGACCTGGACGCCGCCGAGAAGATCATCGCCGGCACCGCCCGTTCCATGGGCATCACGGTCGAGGGCTGAACCCAGCCGTAGTAACCGTGGCAGGGCCTGCTCGGCCCGCACCACGACTCCTTCAGAACACACAGGAGCAGCAGTGAGCAAGCGCAGCAAGTCTCTCCGCGCTGCGGACGCCAAGGTCGACCGGGAGAAGCTTTACGCCCCGCTCGAGGCCGTCCGTCTCGCCAAGGAGACCTCCACCACCAAGTTCGACGGCACCGTCGAGGTGGCCTTCCGTCTGGGCGTTGACCCGCGCAAGGCCGACCAGATGGTCCGTGGCACCGTGAACCTTCCGCACGGCACCGGTAAGACCGCCCGGGTCCTGGTCTTCGCGACCGGTGACCGTGCCGAGGCCGCGCGTGCCGCGGGCGCCGACATCGTCGGCTCCGACGAGCTGATCGACGAGGTCTCGAAGGGTCGCCTGGACTTCGACGCCGTCGTCGCCACCCCGGACCTCATGGGCAAGGTCGGCCGCCTCGGCCGCGTGCTCGGTCCCCGTGGTCTGATGCCGAACCCGAAGACCGGCACCGTCACCCCCGACGTCGTCAAGGCTGTCAACGACATCAAGGGCGGCAAGATCGAGTTCCGCGTCGACAAGCACTCGAACCTGCACTTCATCATCGGCAAGACCTCCTTCGAGGAGGCCAAGCTGGTGGAGAACTACGGCGCCGCGCTGGAGGAGATCCTCCGTCTGAAGCCGTCCGCCGCCAAGGGTCGCTACATCAAGAAGGCCGCCATCAGCACCACGATGGGCCCCGGCATTCCGCTCGACCCGAACCGCACCCGCAACCTCCTCGTCGAGGAGGACCCGGCCGCCGTCTGAGCCTGAAGCGCTCACGGCAGCCGCGTCGCGCACGGGCTGAGTCGGACGGGCCCCGCACCCTTCGAGGTGCGGGGCCCGTCTGCGTTTTCGACCCTGACCTGCCAGTTTCGCCTTTGGCCTGTTTCGCTCGTCCCTGTTTTGCCCGTCCGCATTTCCGGACATGGGTGTCAGCAGCCTGCGCTAGCGTGCGGTCAGGAGCGTCGGAGGGGCGGGACGGATGAAGAGCACGACTGCGCGGTGCTTAGCCCTCTCGATCACGTTGACCGCCGCCCTGGCCACGGTGGGCTGCGACCCCTCGGGGGACTCGGACACGGACGACAGAGCATCCGGGCACAGCGGCGCCGGCCCGCACCCGGGCTCCGTCGCCGCGCTGCGCACCGCGGCGAGAACCACCGACCGGGCCGACTCCGTCAAGGTCGAGTCGACGACGGTCATGGGCACGATGCTGTCCCTGAAGGCGGACGGCGTGCTCGGCTGGGCCGACGGCCTCCAGGGCGATCTGACGATCACATACACCGGCGGCCGGCTGGCCGACACGATGCGTCAGCTGGGCAGCACCTCGATGGAGGCCCGGTATCTGCACGACGCCTATTACGCGAGGATGAGCGACAAGTTCGCGGCAAGGGCGGGCGGCAAGCACTGGATCAAGTACGAGTACGAGGCCCTTGCGGATCTCGCCGGGGGCTCGGGCGCGTATCTGGAGGACCAGATGCGGAACACCACCCCGAACCAGTCCGTGAAGCTCCTGCTGGCCTCCTCGGACGTGCGGAAGGTCGGCGAGGAGAAGGTCCGCGGCGCCACGACCACGCACTACTCGGGCACCGTCGACGTCGCCGACCTGGCGGCCGGGCACGCGTACCTCGGCGAGGACCAGCTGGCCGGCCTGAAGAGGCAGCTCGAGCAGGCCGGTATCACCACGGAGAAGGTCGACATCTGGGTCGACGACGAGGACCTGCTGGTGAAGAAGACGGAGAAGGCCGTGACGGCGACCGGCACCATCTCCTCCACCGCCTACTACAGCGACTACGGCACCCCGCTCTCGGCGCAGGAGCCGCCCGCCGCCGACACCGCCGACTTCCGGGATCTCGTCGACCAGGAAGAGCCCGCGAGCTGAGTGCCGGGAGCGATCCCCGCCCGCCACCAGGACCGGGACGATCCCCACCGTCGCGGTCGGATTTGCTAGACGCGGAACCGTTCGCGTAGTCTTCCCCAGAAGCCAAAGACCGCTGGTCGTTGCCGTGCCCTCGTAAGAGAGCGCGGTGGCCGAAGGATCCGCTGAACAGCGGACGACCCGCGTAGGTGACAGTGGAAGTGCTCCCGGACCGACGGATTCCCTCGTGGATGAGGTTCCCGGTCGAGCTCACGCCCCGTGCGCCTGCGCCGGGGCGTTTCGTTTTCCCCAGTCCTCCTTCGGGTCCGCGCGGTCCGAATCACCCGGAAGGAGGCCGAGGCTCTATGGCGAGGCCCGACAAGGCTGCCGCGGTTGCCGAGCTGACGGACAAGTTCCGCAACTCGAGCGCCGCCGTGCTGACCGAATACCGCGGTCTCACCGTGGCGCAGCTCAAGACGCTGCGCCGTTCTCTCGGTGAGAACGCGTCCTACGCCGTGGTGAAGAACACGCTGACCAAGATTGCGGCCAACGAGGCCGGGATCAACACGCTGGACGACCTGTTCAACGGTCCGACGGCGGTTGCCTTCGTCACCGGTGACCCGGTGGAGTCGGCGAAGGGTCTTCGTGACTTCGCCAAGGACAACCCGAATCTCATCATCAAGGGCGGTGTCCTTGACGGCAAGGCGCTGTCCGCCGATGAGATCAAGAAGCTTGCGGACCTCGAGTCCCGCGAGGTTCTGCTCAGCAAGCTGGCCGGTGCCATGAAGGGCAAGCAGTCGCAGGCTGCCGCGCTCTTCCAGGCGCTGCCGTCGAAGCTCGTCCGCACCGTGGACGCGCTTCGCGCCAAGCAGGCCGAGCAGGGCGGTGCCGAGTAATTCGGCTCGCACATTGACCGCCGCCTGAGGCAGCCCGCCTGAGGCAACGGTCGAAGCGGGCCCAACGTACGCCCGCCGACATGTACATCCGGCACCAGCCGAATTAGTGGAAGGATCGCCCATCATGGCGAAGCTCAGCCAGGAAGACCTGCTCGCGCAGTTCGAGGAGATGACCCTCATCGAGCTCTCCGAGTTCGTGAAGGCGTTCGAGGAGAAGTTCGACGTCACCGCCGCCGCTCCGGTCGCCGTTGCCGCCGCCGGTGCCCCGGGCGCCCCGGCCGCCGCCGCCGAGGAGGAGAAGGACGAGTTCGACGTCATCCTCACCGGCGCCGGCGACAAGAAGATCCAGGTCATCAAGGTCGTGCGCGAGCTGACCTCCCTGGGCCTGAAGGAGGCCAAGGACCTCGTGGACGGCGCTCCGAAGCCGGTCCTCGAGAAGGTCGCCAAGGACGCCGCCGAGAAGGCCGCCGAGTCCCTCAAGGGCGCCGGCGCCTCCGTCGAGGTCAAGTGACCCGACGAGTCGTGACCGGGCGCCGCTAGGCGGGGACCGGCTCGGCTCTCGCGTGCGGGCGCTGTCAAAGCGCTGTTGACGCATACGCACTGAAGGGCGATCACCCATCCGGGTGGTCGCCCTTCGGCGTTCCCGGCCTCCCGCGAGGGCTGCCTTGCACTGTCGGCCGCGACGAGTATGGTGATCTTCGTTGCGCCTCCGGGCGCCGGGTGACGGGCTCCACGTGACAATCGCAGCACCCGGTCAGTGCTTGGAAGGCCTTGACGAACTGCACGCAGCGCGCAATTCTCAGGACGCGTCGTCACAACGATCCGTATCCGAGGCATGGATCGACGACGAAGAGGGCAGTATCGATGTGCACTGAGGGCGTGGCTTGCCGCAGGTGTTGAGAACAATGAGGGTCTCCCAAAACCCGCACTGGACATCAGTGGGCCGAGTGGCTACACTGACCCTTTGCGCTGCCTGTTAGCTGCCTCCTGCCCGTCACCAGGGGCATGCCCATGTATGAGCACAGTGGACCGAAGCGACCCCACCTGGGGTTCTCTGTCCCTGTACCCAGCCTGGGACCGGCACGCGCGTAGTGAGTCCGAGCCCTCGGAAGGACCCCCTCTTGGCCGCCTCGCGCAACGCCTCGACCGCGAATACGAACAACGGCGCCAGCACCGCCCCGCTGCGCATCTCCTTTGCAAAGATCAAGGAGCCCCTCGAGGTTCCGAACCTTCTTGCTCTGCAGACCGAGAGCTTTGACTGGCTGCTCGGCAATGACGCGTGGAAGGCTCGTGTCGAGGCGGCCCTGGAAAGCGGACAGGACGTCCCCACCAAGTCCGGTCTGGAGGAGATCTTCGAGGAGATCTCCCCGATCGAGGACTTCTCCGGGTCGATGTCGCTGACCTTCCGCGACCACCGCTTCGAGCCTCCGAAGAACTCCATCGACGAGTGCAAGGAGCGCGACTTCACGTACGCGGCTCCGCTGTTCGTCACTGCGGAATTCACCAACAACGAGACCGGTGAGATCAAGTCTCAGACGGTCTTCATGGGTGACTTCCCCCTCATGACCAACAAGGGCACCTTCGTCATCAACGGCACCGAGCGTGTCGTGGTGTCGCAGCTTGTCCGTTCGCCCGGTGTCTACTTCGACTCCTCCATCGACAAGACGTCCGACAAGGACATCTTCTCGGCCAAGGTCATCCCGTCCCGTGGTGCCTGGCTGGAGATGGAGATCGACAAGCGCGACATGGTCGGTGTCCGCATCGACCGCAAGCGCAAGCAGTCCGTGACCGTTCTGCTCAAGGCGCTCGGCTGGACCACCGAGCAGATCCTCGAGGAGTTCGGCGAGTACGAGTCCATGCGCGCCACCCTGGAGAAGGACCACACCCAGGGCCAGGACGACGCGCTGCTCGACATCTACCGCAAGCTGCGCCCGGGCGAGCCCCCGACCCGTGAGGCCGCGCAGACGCTGCTCGAGAACCTCTACTTCAACCCGAAGCGCTACGACCTCGCGAAGGTCGGCCGCTACAAGGTCAACAAGAAGCTGGGCGGCGACGCTCCGCTGGACGCCGGGATCCTGACCGTCGAGGACATCATCTCGACGATCAAGTACCTGGTGAAGCTGCACGCCGGTGAGACCGAGACCGTTGGCGACAACGGCACGTCGATGGTCGTCGAGACCGACGACATCGACCACTTCGGCAACCGTCGTCTGCGCAACGTCGGAGAGCTCATCCAGAACCAGGTCCGCACCGGTCTGGCTCGTATGGAGCGCGTCGTCCGCGAGCGCATGACGACCCAGGACGTCGAGGCGATCACGCCGCAGACGCTGATCAACATCCGGCCGGTCGTCGCCTCCATCAAGGAGTTCTTCGGCACCAGCCAGCTGTCCCAGTTCATGGACCAGAACAACCCGCTGTCGGGTCTCACCCACAAGCGCCGTCTGTCGGCTCTTGGTCCGGGTGGTCTGTCCCGTGAGCGGGCCGGCTTCGAGGTCCGTGACGTGCACCCGTCCCACTACGGACGCATGTGCCCGATCGAGACCCCTGAAGGCCCGAACATCGGTCTGATCGGTTCGCTCGCCTCGTACGGCCGGGTCAACGCGTTCGGCTTCGTCGAGACGCCGTACCGCAAGGTCACCGACGGCCAGGTCACCGACGAGGTCGACTACCTGACCGCCGACGAGGAGGACCGCTTCGTCATCGCGCAGGCCAACGCGCCGCTGACCGACGAGCTCCGGTTCGCCGAGTCCCGCGTGCTGGTCCGCCGCCGTGGCGGCGAGGTCGACTACGTCGCGCCCGACGACGTGGACTACATGGACGTCTCGCCGCGCCAGATGGTGTCGGTCGCGACCGCCATGATCCCGTTCCTCGAGCACGACGACGCCAACCGTGCCCTCATGGGCGCGAACATGATGCGTCAGGCCGTGCCGCTCATCAAGTCCGAGGCACCGCTCGTCGGCACCGGCATGGAGTACCGCTGTGCGGTCGACGCCGGGGACGTGCTGAAGGCCGAGAAGGACGGTGTGGTCCAGGAGGTCTCCGCGGACTACATCACCACCGCCAACGACGACGGCACGTACACCACGTACCGCCTCGCCAAGTTCTCCCGCTCCAACCAGGGCACCTCTGTCAACCAGAAGGTCGTCGTGGACGAGGGCGACCGGGTTGTCGCCAGCCAGGTGCTGGCCGACGGTCCGGCGACCGAGAACGGCGAGATGGCGCTCGGCAAGAACCTGCTCGTGGCGTTCATGCCGTGGGAGGGTCACAACTACGAGGACGCGATCATCCTGTCGCAGCGCCTCGTGCAGGACGACGTCCTCTCCTCGATCCACATCGAGGAGCACGAGGTCGACGCCCGTGACACCAAGCTCGGCCCCGAGGAGATCACCCGGGACATCCCGAACGTCTCCGAGGAGGTCCTCGCCGACCTCGACGAGCGCGGCATCATCCGTATCGGTGCCGAGGTCATCGCCGGCGACATCCTCGTCGGCAAGGTGACCCCGAAGGGTGAGACCGAGCTGACCCCCGAGGAGCGCCTGCTGCGCGCGATCTTCGGTGAGAAGGCCCGTGAGGTCCGTGACACCTCGCTGAAGGTGCCGCACGGCGAGACCGGCAAGGTCATCGGCGTCCGCGTCTTCGACCGCGAGGAGGGCGACGAGCTTCCCCCGGGTGTGAACCAGCTTGTGCGCGTGTACGTGGCGCAGAAGCGCAAGATCACCGACGGTGACAAGCTCGCCGGCCGGCACGGCAACAAGGGTGTCATCTCGAAGATCCTTCCCATCGAGGACATGCCGTTCCTCGAGGACGGAACTCCGGTCGACATCATCCTCAACCCGCTGGGTGTGCCGTCCCGAATGAACCCGGGACAGGTCCTGGAGATCCACCTCGGCTGGCTCGCCAGCCGCGGCTGGGACGTCTCCGGCCTCGCGGACGAATGGGCGCAGCGCCTGCAGGCCATCGGTGCCGACCAGGTCGACCCGGGCACGAACGTCGCGACCCCCGTCTTCGACGGTGCGCGCGAGGACGAGCTCGCGGGTCTGCTGCAGCACACCATCCCGAACCGCGACGGCGAGCGCATGGTGCTCCCGACCGGTAAGGCGCGGCTGTTCGACGGCCGTAGCGGTGAGCCCTTCCCGGACCCGATCTCGGTCGGGTACATGTACATCCTCAAGCTCCACCACCTGGTCGACGACAAGCTGCACGCCCGTTCGACCGGTCCGTACTCGATGATCACCCAGCAGCCGCTGGGTGGTAAGGCCCAGTTCGGTGGCCAGCGCTTCGGTGAGATGGAGGTGTGGGCCCTCGAGGCCTACGGTGCCGCCTACGCACTGCAGGAACTGCTGACCATCAAGTCCGACGACGTCACCGGCCGCGTGAAGGTCTACGAGGCCATCGTCAAGGGCGAGAACATCCCCGAGCCTGGCATCCCCGAGTCCTTCAAGGTGCTCATCAAGGAGATGCAGTCCCTGTGCCTCAACGTGGAGGTGCTGTCCTCGGACGGCATGTCCATCGAGATGCGCGACACGGACGAGGACGTCTTCCGCGCCGCGGAGGAGCTCGGTATCGACCTGTCCCGGCGCGAGCCGAGCAGCGTCGAAGAGGTCTGACGGGTCTGGCGGGGGCTCGAGCCCCTTGAGCCCCCGCCGTCCCCGGACCCGTACAGACCATGATTGAGACACGACCCCGAAAGAGGGATTGACGACAAAGTGCTCGACGTCAACTTCTTCGACGAGCTGCGGATCGGCCTCGCGACCGCGGACGACATCCGACAGTGGTCCCACGGTGAGGTCAAGAAGCCGGAGACCATCAACTACCGCACCCTGAAGCCCGAAAAGGACGGACTCTTCTGCGAGAAGATCTTCGGTCCGACCCGGGACTGGGAGTGCTACTGCGGCAAGTACAAGCGTGTCCGCTTCAAGGGCATCATCTGTGAGCGTTGTGGCGTCGAGGTCACGCGCGCCAAGGTGCGCCGTGAGCGGATGGGCCACATCGAGCTTGCCGCTCCCGTCACCCACATCTGGTACTTCAAGGGCGTCCCGTCGCGTCTGGGCTACCTGCTCGACCTCGCCCCGAAGGACCTCGAGAAGGTCATCTACTTCGCCGCGTACATGATCACGTACGTGGACGAGGAGCGCCGTACGCGCGACCTGCCGTCGCTGGAGGCCCACGTCTCCGTCGAGCGCCAGCAGATCGAGAACCGCCGCGACGCCGACCTCGAGGGCCGCGCCAAGAAGCTCGAGACCGACCTGGCCGAGCTCGAGGCCGAGGGCGCCAAGGCCGACGTGCGCCGCAAGGTGCGCGAGGGTGCCGAGCGCGAGATGAAGCAGCTGCGCGACCGCGCCCAGCGCGAGATCGACCGTCTCGACGAGGTGTGGACCCGCTTCAAGAACCTCAAGGTCCAGGACCTCGAGGGCGACGAGCTGCTCTACCGCGAGCTGCGGGACCGCTTCGGCACGTACTTCGATGGTTCGATGGGTGCCGCGGCGCTGCAGAAGCGCCTGGAGTCCTTCGACCTCGACGAGGAGGCCGAGAAGCTCCGCGAGATCATCCGTACCGGCAAGGGCCAGAAGAAGACCCGTGCGCTCAAGCGCCTGAAGGTCGTCTCCGCGTTCCTGCAGACCAGCAACAGCCCCAAGGGCATGGTGCTCGACTGCGTGCCGGTCATCCCGCCGGACCTTCGCCCGATGGTGCAGCTGGACGGTGGCCGCTTCGCGACCTCCGACCTGAACGACCTGTACCGCCGTGTGATCAACCGCAACAACCGTCTGAAGCGGCTCCTGGACCTCGGCGCCCCGGAGATCATCGTCAACAACGAGAAGCGCATGCTTCAGGAGGCTGTTGACGCCCTCTTCGACAACGGTCGTCGCGGCCGCCCGGTGACCGGTCCCGGTAACCGCCCGCTGAAGTCCCTCAGCGACATGCTGAAGGGTAAGCAGGGTCGATTCCGTCAGAACCTGCTCGGTAAGCGTGTGGACTACTCCGCGCGTTCCGTGATCGTCGTCGGTCCGCAGCTGAAGCTGCACCAGTGCGGTCTGCCGAAGGCGATGGCGCTGGAGCTCTTCAAGCCGTTCGTGATGAAGCGCCTGGTCGACCTGAACCATGCGCAGAACATCAAGTCGGCGAAGCGCATGGTCGAGCGCGGCCGCACGGTCGTGTACGACGTCCTCGAAGAGGTCATCGCCGAGCACCCGGTTCTGCTGAACCGTGCGCCGACCCTGCACCGCCTCGGCATCCAGGCCTTCGAGCCGCAGCTGGTCGAGGGCAAGGCCATCCAGATCCACCCGCTCGTCTGCACCGCGTTCAACGCGGACTTCGACGGTGACCAGATGGCCGTGCACCTGCCGCTGTCCGCGGAGGCGCAGGCCGAGGCCCGCATCCTGATGCTGTCCTCGAACAACATCCTCAAGCCGGCCGACGGCCGCCCGGTCACGATGCCGACCCAGGACATGGTCCTCGGTCTGTTCTTCCTGACCACGGACGGCGAGCTGCGTGACGTCAAGGGCGAGGGCCGGTCCTTCGGCTCCACGGCCGAGGCGATCATGGCGTTCGACGCCGGTGAGCTCGCGCTCCAGTCGGCCGTCGACATCCGCTTCCCGGTGGGCACCATCCCGCCGCGCGGCTGGACCCCGCCGGCCCGCGAAGAGGGCGAGCCGGAGTGGCAGCAGGGTGACACCTTCCGCCTGCGCACCACCCTGGGCCGCGCGCTCTTCAACGAGCTGCTGCCCGAGGACTACCCGTTCGTCGACTACTCGGTGGGCAAGAAGCAGCTCTCCGAGATCGTCAACGACCTGGCCGAGCGCTACCCCAAGGTCATCGTGGCGGCGACGCTCGACAACCTGAAGGCGGCCGGCTTCTACTGGGCGACCCGTTCCGGTGTCACCGTGGCCATCTCCGACGTCGTCGTTCCCGAGGCGAAGAAGGAGATCGTCAAGGGTTACGAGGCGCAGGACGAGAAGGTCCAGAAGCAGTACGAGCGCGGTCTGATCACCAAGGAAGAGCGCACTCAGGAGCTCATCGCGATCTGGACCAAGGCGACCAACGAGGTCGCCGAGGCGATGAACGCGAACTTCCCGAAGACGAACCCCATCTTCATGATGGTTGACTCGGGTGCCCGAGGAAACATGATGCAGATGCGTCAGATCGCCGGTATGCGTGGTCTGGTGTCGAACGCGAAGAACGAGACCATCCCGCGGCCGATTAAGGCGTCGTTCCGTGAGGGTCTGTCCGTGCTGGAGTACTTCATCTCCACGCACGGTGCCCGTAAGGGTCTCGCGGACACCGCTCTGCGTACCGCCGACTCGGGTTACCTCACCCGTCGTCTGGTCGACGTCTCCCAGGACGTCATCATCCGCGAGGAGGACTGCGGAACCGAGCGCGGTCTGAAGCTGCGGATCGCCTCGCGCGGCGCCGATGGTGTCCTGCGCAAGGCGGACGACGTCGAGACCAGCGTCTACGCCCGCATGCTCGCCGAGGACGTCGTCATCGACGGCAAGGTGATCGCGCCGGCCAACGTGGACCTGGGCGACGTGCTCATCGACCAGCTCGTGCACCACGGTGTCGAGGAGGTCAAGACCCGCTCGATCCTGACCTGCGAGTCGCACGTCGGTACCTGCGCCATGTGCTACGGCCGCTCGCTGGCCACCGGCAAGCTGGTCGACATCGGTGAGGCGGTCGGCATCATCGCCGCCCAGTCCATCGGTGAGCCCGGTACCCAGCTGACGATGCGTACCTTCCACACCGGTGGTGTGGCCGGTGACGACATCACCCAGGGTCTGCCGCGTGTCGTCGAGCTCTTCGAGGCCCGTACCCCGAAGGGTGTCGCCCCGATCTCCGAGGCCCAGGGCCGCGTGCGGATCGAGGAGACCGAGAAGACCAAGAAGATCGTCATCACGCCGGACGACGGCAGCGACGAGACGGCGTTCCCGATCTCGAAGCGCGCCCGACTCCTGGTCAGCGAGGGCGAGCACGTCGAGGTGGGCCAGAAGCTCACCGTGGGTGCCACCAACCCGCACGACGTGCTGCGCATCCTGGGCCAGCGTGCCGTCCAGGTCCACCTGGTCGGCGAGGTCCAGAAGGTCTACAACTCGCAGGGTGTGTCGATCCACGACAAGCACATCGAGATCATCATCCGGCAGATGCTGCGCCGCGTGACGATCATCGAGTCCGGCGACGCCGAGCTGCTGCCCGGCGAGCTGGTCGAGCGCTCGAAGTTCGAGACCGAGAACCGTCGTGTGGTCCAGGAGGGCGGTCACCCCGCCTCCGGCCGTCCGCAGCTGATGGGTATCACCAAGGCCTCGCTGGCGACCGAGTCGTGGCTGTCTGCGGCGTCCTTCCAGGAGACGACCAGGGTCCTCACGGACGCGGCGATCAACGCCAAGTCCGACTCCCTGATCGGCCTCAAGGAGAACGTCATCATCGGTAAGCTCATCCCGGCCGGTACGGGCCTGTCCCGCTACCGCAACATCCGGGTCGAGCCGACCGAGGAGGCCAAGGCCGCGATGTACTCGGCCGTCGGCTACGACGACATCGACTACTCGCCGTTCGGCACGGGCTCCGGCCAGGCCGTTCCGCTGGAGGACTACGACTACGGTCCGTACAACCAGTAGGCGTACGCCCCGCTAGTACGACAGAGGCCCCCGCACTTCGGTGCGGGGGCCTCTGTCGTATTGAGGAAAGCTGTCATCGAGCATGGGGCTGTGTGGCGCTGGTGCCGGGGGCGCCGGGTGAACGCGCGTTGCACGGGGCGCAGTGCCGTACGACGTGGAGGCCGGCAGGCCCATAGGGCGACTGTCGGAGCAGGTTCCAGCCGATTCGCGGCGGAAGGGCCGACGCGGAGCGCACCGGCGCCGCCTGGTGACCCACGGTGCGTCCACCCGGCTCGGCACCATAGTCGTCCTCCCCGCGCGCAACGAGGAGGAGGGCATCCTCCTCGCCCTGGACTCCCTCGCCGCGCAGAGCGAGCAGCCGGACACGATGTGCCGCAGACGCTCGTCTTCAACCTGCCGAACAATCCGCACAAGAAGGCCGGCGCCCTCAATCACGCGTTCCACTGGCTGCACTCCCAGCCCGGCGGACTCGCCGCGGCCGCCCGGTACGTGATGGTCATGGACGCGGACACCGTCCTGCATCCCGAGTTCCTGATCCGGGCGCGCCGGGTGATGGAAGCCGACCGCCGGCTCGGCGGCCTCAGCGCCACCTGCCTGGGCCGCACCGGGCTGTGGCGCACGGCCTGGCAGCGCTATCTGCTGGGCATGCAGATCATGGAGTACGGGCGCTACGCCCGCGGTCGCTACCGCAGCGACATACACAGCATGTCCGGGGCCGGGTCCTTCTACCGGACGGAGGCGCTGACGGCAACTGCTCTACTGGCGCGGCGAGGTGTTCTGGCAGGACGACGGCAACCTGGTCGAGGACTACGAGACGACGCTCGCCCTCAAGGAGTCGGGCTGGAAGGTCACGGCCAACGAACACTGCATCGCGTACACGGATCTGATGCCCAGTCTGCGGCAGTCGATCGGCCAGCGCGAGCGCTGGGGCCGGGGAACCGTGGACACGCTGCGCCGCCGCGGCTGGACCAGTTCTGTGAACTACACGAGCGGTATCGGTGCGGGGGCGGTCGCCGGCGGTGGCACTTTTGCCGCCACCGGTGCCGGGAGCACCACGAGCCTGATCATCGCCGCGAGCGTGGCGCTCGCCCTCGGGGGCCTCGCCTCCTGGGGGGCCTCGACGCTGCGCCGCGACGCGCCCGACATAGCCGGCTGACACGGCCGCGGTCGAGCATCCCGCGAAGCCGCAGTGGTAGGGCGGTCACCCCGAGACGATCGGAAGTGGCCGCCCTGACGCGTTTCCTCCGGTGAATCGACGGTGCCTTCCCTGCTCGTCCCCCCGTCCGTATGACAGGCGTGAAGCGACAGCGTGAAGATCGCGAAATGCGCTCCGAGGTGCGCGGATCGCCAATTCGAAGATCGTCGGCGAGGTATGGGCTTGACATGCACGGCACGGTGATGCGGGCGCGGCGCATTTGTTTTGACCACAGCGAATGAGGTAGGTACGCTCAGACCTTGTGCCTGGGGTGTGCCCTGGCTCCCGTGCGTGCCTGTAACCGTATGGGAAGCCGTAAGCGCCGCACCGCAATCTGCCGCCCTTTCCGCCTCGCAGCGGGGGTCTGCAGCATTCGACACACCCGACCGCGTGGGTCGGCGAAGTTCCAGGTTAGCTGTACCCGATCGGCACACAGAAACCGGAGAAGTAGTGCCTACGATCCAGCAGCTGGTCCGCAAGGGCCGGCAGGACAAGGTCGAGAAGAACAAGACGCCCGCACTCGAGGGTTCCCCTCAGCGTCGTGGCGTCTGCACGCGTGTGTTCACGACCACCCCGAAGAAGCCGAACTCGGCCCTGCGTAAGGTCGCGCGTGTGCGCCTGACCAGCGGGATCGAGGTCACCGCTTACATTCCGGGTGAGGGACACAACCTGCAGGAGCACTCCATCGTGCTCGTGCGCGGCGGCCGTGTGAAGGACCTGCCGGGTGTTCGCTACAAGATCATCCGCGGCTCCCTCGACACCCAGGGTGTCAAGAACCGCAAGCAGGCCCGCAGCCGTTACGGCGCCAAGAAGGAGAAGTAAGAATGCCTCGTAAGGGCCCCGCCCCGAAGCGCCCGGTCATCATCGACCCGGTCTACGGTTCTCCTCTGGTGACCTCCCTCATCAACAAGGTGCTGCTGAACGGCAAGCGCTCCACCGCTGAGCGCATCGTCTACGGCGCCATGGAGGGTCTGCGCGAGAAGACCGGCAACGACCCGATCATCACCCTGAAGCGTGCGCTTGAGAACATCAAGCCCACCCTCGAGGTCAAGTCCCGCCGTGTCGGTGGTGCGACCTACCAGGTGCCGATCGAGGTCAAGCCCGGCCGCGCCAACACTCTCGCGCTGCGCTGGCTCGTCGGTTACTCCCGCGCCCGTCGCGAGAAGACCATGACCGAGCGTCTGCTGAACGAGCTGCTCGACGCCTCCAACGGCCTCGGCGCTGCCGTGAAGAAGCGCGAGGACACCCACAAGATGGCCGAGTCCAACAAGGCCTTCGCGCACTACCGCTGGTAGTCGCTACCCCATCGAGAACCGAGAGAAGACTGAAGCCTTATGGCTACCACTTCACTTGACCTGGCCAGGGTCCGCAACATCGGGATCATGGCCCACATCGACGCGGGCAAGACGACGACCACCGAGCGGATCCTGTACTACACCGGTGTCTCGTACAAGATCGGTGAGGTCCACGACGGCGCTGCCACGATGGACTGGATGGAGCAGGAGCAGGAGCGTGGCATCACGATCACGTCTGCTGCCACCACCTGTCACTGGCCGCTCGAGGACGTCGACCACACGATCAACATCATCGACACCCCGGGCCACGTCGACTTCACCGTCGAGGTGGAGCGCTCGCTGCGCGTGCTCGACGGTGCGGTGACGGTGTTCGACGGCGTCGCCGGTGTGGAGCCGCAGTCCGAGACCGTGTGGCGTCAGGCGGACCGCTACGGCGTCCCGCGTATCTGCTTCGTCAACAAGCTCGACCGTACGGGTGCCGAGTTCCACCGCTGCGTCGACATGATCACGGACCGCCTCGGTGCGACCCCGATCGTGATGCAGCTGCCGATCGGTGCCGAGGCCGACTTCAAGGGCGTCGTGGACCTGGTCCGCATGAAGGCGCTCGTGTGGTCCGCCGAGACCGCCCTTGGCGAGGCGTACGACGTCGTCGAGATCCCGGACACCCACCGGGAAGCCGCCGACGAATGGCGCGGCACCCTGCTCGAGACCGTCGCCGAGAACGACGAAGAGATGATGGAGCTGTACCTGGAGGGCGAGGAGCCCACCGAGGAGCAGCTGTACGCGGCGATCCGTCGCATCACCATCAACTCCGGCAAGGGCGGCGGCACCACCGTCACTCCGGTGTTCTGTGGTACGGCCTTCAAGAACAAGGGTGTCCAGCCGCTGCTCGACGCCGTTGTCCGCTACCTTCCGTCGCCGCTCGACATCGAGGCGATCGAGGGCCACGCGGTCAGCGACCCGGAGGAGATCGTCAAGCGCAAGCCCTCCGAGGACGAGCCGCTGTCGGCGCTGGCGTTCAAGATCGCGAGCGACCCGCACCTCGGTAAGCTGACCTTCGTCCGCGTGTACTCCGGCCGCCTCGAGTCGGGTTCTCAGGTGCAGAACTCGGTCAAGGGCAAGAAGGAGCGCATCGGCAAGATCTACCGGATGCACGCCAACAAGCGTGAGGAGATCGAGTCGGTGGGCGCCGGCGACATCGTCGCCGTCATGGGTCTGAAGCAGACCACCACCGGTGAGACCCTCTGCGACCCGGCGAACCCGGTGATCCTCGAGTCGATGGACTTCCCGGCGCCGGTCATCCAGGTCGCCATCGAGCCCAAGTCGAAGGGCGACCAGGAGAAGCTGGGCATCGCGATCCAGCGTCTGGCCGAGGAAGACCCCTCCTTCAAGGTGCACACCGACGAGGAGACCGGCCAGACCATCATCGCGGGCATGGGCGAGCTGCACCTGGACGTGCTGGTCGACCGCATGAAGCGCGAGTTCAAGGTCGAGGCCAACGTCGGCAAGCCGCAGGTCGCGTACCGCGAGACCCTCCGCAAGTCGGTCGACCGGTACGACTACACCCACAAGAAGCAGACCGGTGGTTCCGGTCAGTTCGCGAAGGTGCAGATCGCGCTCGAGCCTCTCGAGGGCGACGGCTACGAGTTCGTCAACAAGGTCACCGGTGGCCGTATCCCGAAGGAATACATTCCTTCCGTGGACGCGGGCTGCCAGGAGGCCATGGAGTTCGGCGTGCTCGCCGGCTACCCGCTCACGGGTGTCCGGGTGGTCCTCCTCGACGGTGCCTACCACGAGGTCGACTCCTCCGAGATGGCCTTCAAGGTCGCTGGTTCGATGGCCTTCAAGGAGGCCGCGCGCAAGGCCTCCCCGGCCCTGCTCGAGCCGATGATGAAGGTCGAGGTGACGACGCCCGAGGACTACATGGGTGACGTCATCGGTGACATCAACTCCCGTCGCGGTCAGATCCAGTCCATGGAGGACCGCCATGGTGCCAAGCTCGTCACGGGCCTGGTGCCGCTGTCGGAGATGTTCGGCTACGTCGGCGATCTCCGCAGCAAGACGTCGGGTCGCGCCAGCTACTCGATGCAGTTCGACTCCTACGCCGAGGTTCCGAAGAACGTCGCCGAGGAGATCATCGCAAAGGCCAAGGGCGAGTAACTCACCCCCCGAGTTCACGCTCTAGGCTTGACTCCGGAGCCTGCTGGGGCATTCCGTCGCAACCGCGAAGGAATGCCCCGGGCTCCGGGATTTCCAGCAAAGATCACCTGGCGCCGATGAAGTAAGGCGTACAGAACCACTCCACAGGAGGACCCCAGTGGCGAAGGCGAAGTTCGAGCGGACTAAGCCGCACGTCAACATCGGCACCATCGGTCACATCGACCACGGTAAGACGACCCTCACGGCCGCCATTACCAAGGTGCTGCACGACGCGTTCCCGGACCTGAACGAGGCCTCGGCGTTCGACCAGATCGACAAGGCTCCTGAGGAGCGCCAGCGCGGTATCACCATCTCCATCGCGCACGTCGAGTACCAGACGGAGACCCGTCACTACGCCCACGTCGACTGCCCCGGTCACGCGGACTACATCAAGAACATGATCACCGGTGCTGCCCAGATGGACGGCGCCATCCTCGTGGTCGCCGCCACCGACGGCCCGATGCCGCAGACCAAGGAGCACGTGCTCCTGGCCCGCCAGGTCGGCGTTCCGTACATCGTCGTCGCCCTGAACAAGGCCGACATGGTGGACGACGAGGAGATCCTGGAGCTCGTCGAGCTCGAGGTCCGTGAGCTCCTCTCCGAGTACGAGTTCCCGGGCGACGACCTGCCGGTCGTCCGTGTCTCCGCGCTCAAGGCCCTCGAGGGCGACAAGGAGTGGGGCCAGTCCGTCCTCAACCTGATGCAGGCCGTGGACGAGAACATCCCCGAGCCCGAGCGTGACGTCGACAAGCCGTTCCTGATGCCGATCGAGGACGTCTTCACGATCACCGGTCGTGGCACCGTCGTCACCGGTCGTATCGAGCGTGGTGTCCTCAAGGTCAACGAGACCGTCGACATCATCGGCATCAAGACCGAGAAGACCACCACCACGGTCACCGGCATCGAGATGTTCCGCAAGCTGCTCGACGAGGGCCAGGCCGGTGAGAACGTCGGTCTGCTGCTCCGCGGCATCAAGCGCGAGGACGTCGAGCGCGGCCAGGTCATCATCAAGCCGGGCTCGGTCACCCCGCACACCGAGTTCGAGGCGCAGGCCTACATCCTGTCCAAGGACGAGGGTGGCCGCCACACGCCGTTCTTCAACAACTACCGTCCGCAGTTCTACTTCCGTACGACGGACGTGACCGGCGTTGTGACCCTCCCCGAGGGCACCGAGATGGTCATGCCGGGTGACAACACCGAGATGAAGGTGGAGCTCATCCAGCCCGTCGCCATGGAGGAGGGCCTGAAGTTCGCCATCCGTGAGGGTGGCCGGACCGTGGGCGCCGGCCAGGTCACCAAGATCACGAAGTAAGTTTCTTACTTCTTGATCGGGGAGACCCGGCGCTCCTAGGGGCATCGAGAAGGGCCCGTACGACTTCGGTCGTGCGGGCCCTTTCGCGTTCCCGCAGAGGCGGTGCCGCTGGTGGGTCGCAGGCATGAAAAATTTTCGGTTCTGTAGACCCATTGTTTCCGGGAAATTATCGCTCCACCATGTGGCTCGGCAGTCGACGCACGTATCTGCCGCCACAACTCCGGAGGAGCGTTTCATGGAGAGGTCTGTCCCGCCACGGCCGAGCCGCAGAGCCGTACTGGGGACGGGCGCGGGTGCCGGTCTCGGCGCCCTGGCGCTGACCGCGCTCGGTGGAACGCTTCCGGGGCTTTCCGGCGTCGCGCAGGCCGCCACCGCGGGGCCTGCGGGGGCCGACGGGACCCGGCCGACGGATGCGGGCTCCTACATCTCCTTCACGGCGAAGGCGGGCGCCTTTCCGCTCGTACGCGACGGGCAGGCCGTGCCGCTCGTGGTGAGCGCCGACGACCACACCGGGGTCGTGCGCGTGGCGGCCGATCTGCGGGACGACATCGAGCGCGTCACGGGCGTGCGCCCGCGCCTGGTGAAGGGCGACGTGCCGAGCGGCTCCCGTGAGATCACCCTGATCGGCACCATCGGCCGCAGTCCGCTGATCGACCGCCTCGTGGAGTCGGGCAAGCTCGCGGTCGACGGCATCAAGGGCACGTGGGAGACGTCTCTGCAGACCGTCGTCGAGCACCCGCTGCCGGGAGTGGAGCGCGCACTTGTCATCGCGGGCAGCGACCCGCGCGGCACGATCTTCGGTGCGTACGACGTCTCGCTCGGGATCGGAGTCTCGCCCTGGTACTGGTGGGACGACGTCCGCCCGGTCCACCGCGACGCGCTGTACGTCCTGCCGGGCCGCCACACCCAGGGAACCCCGGCCGTGAAGTACCGCGGCATCTTCATCAACGACGAGAACCCGGCCCTCGGCACCTGGGCGCCCGCCTACTTCGGCACGGGCAAGGCCGCAGGGTTCCCGGGCGGCTTCAACGCCGACTTCTACGCCAAGGTCTTCGAGCTCCTGCTGCGCCTGAAGGCGAACTACCTGTGGCCGGCGGTGTGGGGGCGCGCCTTCGCCGAGGACGACCCGCAGAACCACGCGCGCGCCAAGGAGTACGGGATTGTCATGGGCACCTCTCACGAGGCGCCCATGATGCGCGGCATCGAGGAGTGGAACCGGCACGCCGTCGCCGCCAAGCGTGACAGCAGCGGGGCCATCACGACCCCGGGCCACGACCCGTACGGCGGCACCGGCGAATGGTCCTTCCGGCGCAACGCCGAGGCCCTCAAGGCGTACTGGACCGACGGCATCCGCCGCATGGCCGACCAGGACTTCGAGGGCGTGGTCACCCTCGGCATGCGCGGCAACGGCGACACCAGCCTGCCCGACGGCGACGGCATCGAGCTGATGCAGGAGATCATCGCCGCCCAGCGCGAGATCATCGCCGAGGTCACCGGCAAGGACCCCGCCTCGATCCCGCAGGTGTGGACCCTCTACAAGGAGGTCCAGCGCTACTGGGACCGCGGCCTGCGAGCCCCCGAGGACGTCACGGTCGTCCTCACCGACGACAACTGGGGCAACATCCGCAAGCACCCCGACCTGTCCGAGCCCGCCCGCAGCGGCGGTTACGGCCTCTATTACCACTTCGACTACGTGGGCGGCGGCCGCAACTACAAGTGGGTGGACACCACCTCACTGCCGAACATGTGGGACCAGCTGCGCCAAGCCGTCGCGTACGGCAACCACGGCCTGTGGGTCACCAACGTCGGCGACCTCAAGGGCAACGAACTGCCCACCCAGTTCTTCCTCGACTACGCCTGGAATCCGGGGCGTTGGGATCTGGAGAACATCCCCGAGTGGGAGCGCCGCTACGCCCGGCAGAACTTCGGCGAGGCCCAGACCTCCGCGATCGCCGAGGTGCTCGCCACGTACGCCCAGCTCCAGTCGCGCCGCAAGCCCGAGCTGCTCAACCGCCGCATCACCCTGAACCCGGCGAAGGACCCGGCCAAGGACTCCTCGGCGATCGTCAACGACGACAAGGCCACGCCGTTCTCGGTCACCGGCCACCGGGAGCTGGAGCGGGTCACCGACGAGTGGCGGAAGCTCGCCAGGGACGCCGACCGGATCGCCCGGCATCTGCCGGAGGCCGACCAGGACGCCTGGTTCGAGCTCGTCGGGTACGAGGTGCAGGCCACCGCGAACGTGTACGCCCTGCGCGAGGCGGAGTTCACCAACCTGCACTACGCGCGGCAGGGACGCGCCGCCACCAACGACCTGGCGGCCACCGCCGAGGCCCGGCTCGCCGAGGACTTCGCGCTGGCCGACCGCTTCAACTCCCAGGTGGCGGGCGGCAAGTGGAAGGGCTTCCAGACCCAGCCGCACATCGGCTACGGCGACGTGGCGCGCTACGGACCGAACGCCTCCTGGCAGCAGCCCGAGCTGAACAACGTCGCCCTCCCCGACGAGATCTTCCCCGCCGTCCAGCGCATCGAGGTGCCGGACGCGGCGGAGCTGGGCGTGGCGGTCGACGGCTCGGACGAGTGGTGGCCTGCGGCCCAGGACCCGGCGGTGCTGCCCGCCTTCAGCCCGTACCAGACCCGCCCCGACCAGTACATCGAGGTCTTCAACCGGGGCCGGGAGCCCTTCGACTACCGCATCACGCCGTCCGTGCCGTGGATCACGGTCGACCGGCCGGAGGGCCGGGTCGAGCAGCAGGTGCGGGCGACGGTGACCGTGGACTGGTCGAAGGCGCCGCGCGGCCGGACCGAGGCGGACATCACCGTGCACGGTCCTGACGGCGCCGCGGTCACCGTCACGGCGATCGCCGAGCACACGTCCGCCCGCGGCCTCAGCGGATTCGTCGAGGCCGGCGGCTATGTCGCGATCGACGCGGAGCACTGCACGCGCGCCGTCGGTGCCGACGACATCGGCTGGCAGCGCATCGACCGCATCGGCCGTACGGGCGCCGGCATGACGCCCGTCCCCGTCACCGCGGCCCGCCGGACGCCGGGCGGCGCCTCGCCCCGCCTGGAGTACGAGGTGAGCCTGCTCGCTCCCCGCACGGTCACGGTGTGGGCCTACCTCTCGCCGCGCAACCCGGCCCTGCCCACCGGCGGCCTGCGCTACGCCGTCTCCTTCGACGACGACGCGCCGCAGACCGTCGACATCACCGCGGTGACCGGCGCCGACGACGGCGTCATGAACGCCCAGTGGGCCCGGAACACCTCCGACAACGTCAACCTCACCGCCACCCGGCACACCCTCGACCGCGCCGGAGTGCACCGCCTGAACTTCTGGATGGTCGACCCGACCGTCGTCCTCCAGCGCCTGGTGATCGACACCGGCGGCCTCACGCCCACGTACCTCGGGCCCCTGGAGAGCCGCCGCGTGCGCTGACCGGCACGCCGCACGACCGCTGCCTGCCGGTCCCCGCATCACCACCAGCACCACCAGCACCCCTGAATCCGTACAACCCATACCGACTAAGGAAGAACATGACGCGTTTCCGCACGCCCATCACCGCCCTCGCGCTGCTCGGCGCGACTCTCGTGGTCACGGGGGCACCGACGGCCGCTGTCGCTTCGGAGTCCGCCGCCACCACGACGGGCACCCCGCTCCGGTCGTACGCCGACCGTGCGGACGTGCGCATCGGCACTGCCGTGGACATGACGGCCCTGGCCCAGGACAAGCAGTACCGAAGGACGACCGCGCGGGAGTTCAGCTCGGTCACCGCCGAGAACGTCATGAAGTGGGAGTCCGTCGAGCCGCAGCGCGGCGTGTACGACTGGTCCAAGGCCGACGCCCTCGTGGACTTCGCCAAGGAGAACGGCCAGGCCGTGCGCGGCCACACCCTCATCTGGCACAACCAGCTGCCGAAGTGGCTGACCTCCGGTGTCGCCGACGGCTCGATCGGCTCGGACGAGCTGCGCGCCATCCTGAAGAACCACATCACCACCGAGGTCGAGCACTTCAAGGGCAAGATCTACCAGTGGGACGTCGTCAACGAGGTCTTCAACGACGACGGCACCCTGCGCAACTCGATCTGGCTGCAGCAGCTCGGCCCGGACTACATCGCCGACGCCTTCCGCTGGGCCCACGAGGCCGACCCCAAGGCGAAGCTGTTCGTGAACGACTACAACGTCGAGGGCGTCAACGCGAAGTCGACGGCCTACTACAACCTGGTCAAGGAGCTGCTTGCCGAGGGCGTCCCGGTCCAGGGCTTCGGCATCCAGGGCCACCTCGGCGTCCAGTACGGCTTCCCGGGCGACGTCGCCGCCAACCTGCAGCGCTTCGCGGACCTCGGCCTGGAGACGGCCTTCACGGAGGTCGACATCCGCATGGTCATGCCCGCGGACGACACGAAGCTCGCGAAGCAGGCCGACTACTACCGCGGCCTGCTCGACGCCTGCCTCGGCGCGACCAGCTGCAAGTCCTTCACGGTCTGGGGCTACACCGACAAGTACAGCTGGGTCCCCGGCACCTTCTCCGGTCAGGGCGCGGCGAACCTGCTGGACGAGAACTACGTCGAGAAGCCGGCGTTCTACGCGGTCCGCGAGGAGCTTGCCTCGGGCCGCTGACCCCACCCGCCAGGCATCGGTGCCCCGGCCGCTCGGCCGGGGCACCCGCATGTCTGCCCCCCGAAGGTTTGACCTGAGCTCGGCACGGGGTACTCTCTTCGGCCCGATTGGCGATGGCCCCGTCCCGTATGGCAGACTATCGGGGTTGCTCGGTTGAGTGCCGATGCTGCGCGCCTCCCGCCGGGAGGACCGGAAGCGAGTCCCACAGTACTCGTCGCCCCTTCTCAGGGGCGGAAGTACGGGAATCTTCCGGGAAGTGTCAGCGGGGTACCGGCCAGGCACCCGGTGGGTGAGCTCATCTCCCGGCCGCGGTCGACGATCGCACCCCCTAGTAGGGAAATCCTTTCCGGATATCTCTGTCAGCGGGGGCGCGACACGCCCGACCGCGTGGGTCGGAGAAGAGGCCCGGCTTTCACGAGCCGGCCGCCGGGTTCCAGAGCGTTTACGAGAGACAGGACTACGAAGTAGCCATGGCGGGACAGAAGATCCGCATCCGGCTCAAGGCCTACGACCACGAGGTCATCGACTCCTCGGCGAAGAAGATCGTCGAGACGGTGACCCGCACTGGTGCGTCGGTCGCGGGCCCGGTGCCGCTGCCCACTGAGAAGAACGTGTACTGCGTCATCAAGTCGCCGCACAAGTACAAGGACTCGCGCGAGCACTTCGAGATGCGTACGCACAAGCGCCTGATCGACATCCTCGACCCGACGCCCAAGACCGTTGACTCTCTGATGCGACTCGACCTTCCGGCCGGTGTCGACATCGAGATCAAGCTCTGAGGGCCGGTGATCTGAGAATGGCTAAGCAGATCAAGGGCATCCTGGGCGAGAAGCTCGGCATGACGCAGGTGTGGGACGAGAACAACCGTGTTGTTCCGGTCACCGTCGTCAAGGCCGGCCCCAACGTCGTCACCCAGGTCCGTACGAACGACACCGACGGCTACGAGTCGGTCCAGATCGCCTTCGGCGAGATCGACCCGCGCAAGGTGAACAAGCCCCTCAAGGGCCACTTCGCCAAGGCCGACGTCACCCCCCGTCGTCACCTCGTCGAGATCCGTACCGCTGACGCCAGCGAGTACACCCTCGGCCAGGAGATCACCGCCGAGACCTTCGAGGCCGGCGTCAAGGTGGACGTGACCGGCAAGAGCAAGGGCAAGGGCTTCGCCGGTGTCATGAAGCGTCACAACTTCAAGGGCCTCGGCGCCGGACACGGCACCCAGCGCAAGCACCGCTCTCCCGGTTCCATCGGTGGCTGCGCCACCCCGGGCCGCGTGTTCAAGGGCCTCCGCATGGCGGGCCGCATGGGCAACGAGCGGGTCACCACCCAGAACCTGACCGTCCACGCCGTTGACGCGGAGAAGGGTCTGCTGCTCATCAAGGGCGCGGTTCCCGGTCCGAACGGCGGCCTCGTCCTGGTCCGCACCGCGGCCAAGGGGGCCTGAGGTAACCGATGAGCACTGTTGACATCCTTTCGCCGGCAGGCGACAAGGCCGGTACCGTCGAGCTCCCCGCGGAGATCTTCGACGCCAAGGTCAGCATTCCGCTGATCCACCAGGTCGTCGTCGCCCAGCTGGCCGCTGCCCGCCAGGGCACGCACAAGACCAAGACGCGCGGCGAGGTCCGCGGCGGTGGCAAGAAGCCGTACCGCCAGAAGGGCACCGGCCGCGCCCGTCAGGGTTCGACCCGTGCGCCGCAGTTCGCCGGCGGTGGCGTCGTCCACGGTCCCGTGCCGCGTGACTACTCGCAGCGGACCCCGAAGAAGATGAAGGCCGCCGCGCTGCGCGGTGCCCTCACCGACCGGGCCCGCAACAGCCGTATCCACGTCGTCACCGGCGTGGTCGAGGGCGAGATCTCCACCAAGGCCGCGAAGAACCTGCTCGGCAAGATCTCGGAGCGCAAGAACGTGCTCCTGGTCATCGAGCGGAACGACGAGGCTGCGCTGCTCTCCGCCCGCAACCTGCCCCAGGTGCACATCCTGGAGCCGGGCCAGCTGAACACGTACGACGTGCTCGTCTCGGACGACGTGGTCTTCACCCAGGCCGCCTTCGAGTCCTTCGTGTCTGGCCCCAAGGCCGATGAGACCGAAGGGAGCGAGGCCTGATGGCTACGCGTCACCCGAGCATTGCCCCCAAGGCCGCCAAGGCCGCGAAGGCCGCGCGCCTCGCCAAGGCGAAGCGCCACGCCACCGAGGGCAAGAACACCGTTGAGACCCCGCTGAGCAAGAGCTTCACGGACCCCCGTGACGTCCTCCTCAAGCCGGTCGTCTCCGAGAAGAGCTACGCGCTGCTCGACGAGGGCAAGTACACCTTCATCGTCGACCCGCGTGCCAACAAGACCCAGATCAAGCAGGCCGTCCAGGCGGTCTTCTCGGTCAAGGTCACCGGGGTCAACACGATCAACCGCCAGGGCAAGCGCAAGCGGACCCGCACGGGCTTCGGCAAGCGTGCCGACAGCAAGCGCGCGATCGTGACCCTCGCCGAGGGCGACCGTATCGACATCTTCGGCCAGGCCTCCTAACGGAGCGCCCTGGTCCGATATCGGACGAGGACTGAGAAATGGGTATCCGCAAGTACAAGCCGACGACTCCGGGCCGTCGTGGCTCCAGCGTCGCCGACTTCGTCGAGGTCACGCGGTCCACGCCGGAGAAGTCGCTGGTCCGCCCGCTGCACAGCAAGGGCGGCCGTAACAACGCCGGTCGTGTGACCGTTCGCCACCAGGGTGGCGGACACAAGCGCGCCTACCGAGTGATCGACTTCCGTCGTCACGACAAGGACGGCGTGCCGGCGAAGGTCGCGCACATCGAGTACGACCCCAACCGCACCGCGCGCATCGCGCTGCTGCACTACGCGGACGGCGAGAAGCGCTACATCCTCGCCCCGCGCAACCTGTCGCAGGGCGACCGGGTCGAGAACGGCCCCGGTGCCGACATCAAGCCGGGCAACAACCTGGCGCTCCGCAACATCCCGGTCGGTACCACGATCCACGCGATCGAGCTCCGTCCCGGTGGCGGCGCCAAGTTCGCCCGCTCCGCCGGTGCCTCCGTGCAGCTGCTGGCGAAGGAGGGCCAGATGGCCCACCTTCGTATGCCGTCCGGTGAGATCCGCCTGGTCGACGTGCGCTGCCGCGCCACCGTCGGCGAGGTCGGCAACGCCGAGCAGTCGAACATCAACTGGGGCAAGGCCGGCCGTAAGCGCTGGCTGGGCGTCCGCCCGACCGTTCGCGGTGTGGCGATGAACCCGGTTGACCACCCGCACGGTGGTGGTGAGGGCAAGACCTCCGGTGGTCGCCACCCGGTCTCCCCGTGGGGTCAGAAGGAGGGTCGTACTCGTTCGCCGAAGAAGGCTTCGAACAAGTACATCGTCCGCCGCCGC
Organism: Streptomyces sp. NPDC002577; assembly: GCF_053594815.1. Taxonomy (NCBI): domain Bacteria; kingdom Bacillati; phylum Actinomycetota; class Actinomycetes; order Kitasatosporales; family Streptomycetaceae; genus Streptomyces; species Streptomyces sp. NPDC002577. Next base: position 29,017 of record NZ_JBSFWK010000023.1, read on the forward strand.
AAGACGAACAAGAAGCGCTAGGAGCGGGTTTAGATGCCGCGCAGTCTCAAGAAGGGGCCCTTCGTCGACGACCACCTGATCAAGAAGGTGGACGCCCAGAACGAAGCCGGCACCAAGAACGTCATCAAGACCTGGTCCCGTCGCTCGATGATCATCCCGGCCATGCTCGGCCACACGATCGCGGTGCACAACGGCAAGACCCACATCCCGGTGTTTGTCACCGAGTCGATGGTCGGCCACAAGCTCGGCGAGTTCTCGCCGACGCGCACCTTCCGGGGCCACGTGAAGGAAGACCGGAAGTCGAAGCGCCGCTAGTAGCGGGGTGGAATGACCATGACAGACACTGGAAGGACAACCATGGAAGCCAGGGCCCAGGCGCGGTACATCCGCGTCACGCCCATGAAGGCCCGCCGCGTGGTGGACCTTATCCGTGGCATGGATGCCGCGGAGGCTCAGGCGGTCCTGCGTTTCGCCCCGCAGGCCGCGAGCGTGCCGGTCGGCAAGGTGCTTGACAGCGCCATCGCCAACGCCGCGCACAACTACGACCACACCGATGTCGACAGCCTCTTCATCTCCGAGGCCTACGTCGACGAGGGCCCGACCCTGAAGCGGTTCCGTCCGCGCGCCCAGGGCCGTGCCTACCGGATCCGCAAGCGGACCAGCCACATCACCGTGGTCGTCAGCAGCAAGGAAGGAACCCGGTAATGGGCCAGAAGGTTAACCCGCATGGGTTCCGGCTCGGCATCACCACGGACTTCAAGTCCCGCTGGTACGCCGACAAGCTGTACAAGGACTACGTCAAGGAAGACGTCGCCATCCGTCGGATGATGACGTCCGGCATGGAGCGCGCCGGCATCTCCAAGGTCGAGATCGAGCGCACCCGTGACCGCGTGCGGGTGGACATCCACACCGCGCGTCCCGGCATCGTCATCGGCCGCCGTGGCGCCGAGGCCGACCGCATCCGCGGCGACCTCGAGAAGCTCACGGGCAAGCAGGTCCAGCTGAACATCCTCGAGGTCAAGAGCCCCGAGACCGACGCTCAGCTGGTGGCTCAGGCCGTTGCCGAGCAGCTGTCCTCCCGCGTCTCCTTCCGTCGCGCCATGCGTAAGAGCATGCAGGGCACGATGAAGGCCGGCGCCAAGGGCATCAAGATCCAGTGTGGTGGCCGTCTCGGCGGCGCCGAGATGTCCCGCTCGGAGTTCTACCGCGAGGGCCGTGTGCCCCTGCACACGCTCCGCGCGAACGTCGACTACGGCTTCTTCGAGGCCAAGACGACCTTCGGCCGCATCGGTGTGAAGGTCTGGATCTACAAGGGCGACGTCAAGAACATCGCCGAGGTCCGCGCCGAGAACGCCGCTGCCCGCGCCGGCAACCGCCCGGCCCGTGGCGGCGCCGACCGCCCGGCCCGTGGTGGCCGCGGTGGCGAGCGTGGCGGTCGCGGTCGTAAGCCGCAGCAGCAGTCGGCTCCGGCTGCCGAGGCCCCCAAGGCCGAGGCTCCCGCCGCTGCTCCGGCTGAGAGCACCGGAACGGAGGCCTGACCGACATGCTGATCCCCCGTAGGGTCAAGCACCGCAAGCAGCACCACCCGAAGCGCCGCGGTCAGGCCAAGGGTGGTACGACGGTTGCGTTCGGCGAGTACGGCATCCAGGCCCTCACGCCGGCGTACGTGACCAACCGCCAGATCGAGGCGGCTCGTATCGCGATGACCCGCCACATCAAGCGTGGCGGCAAGGTCTGGATCAACATCTACCCGGACCGCCCGCTGACCAAGAAGCCCGCCGAGACCCGCATGGGTTCCGGTAAGGGTTCGCCGGAGTGGTGGGTCGCGAACGTTCACCCGGGCCGGGTGATGTTCGAGCTGTCCTACCCGAACGAGAAGATTGCGCGTGAGGCGCTTACCCGCGCTGCTCACAAGCTTCCGATGAAGTGCCGCATCGTGCGGCGCGAGGCAGGTGAAGCGTGATGTCGGCCGGCACCAAGGCGTCCGAGCTGCGCGAGCTGGGCAACGAGGAGCTTCTTGGCAAGCTCCGCGAGGCCAAGGAAGAGCTGTTCAACCTCCGCTTCCAGGCGGCGACCGGTCAGCTCGAGAACCACGGCCGTCTCAAGGCGGTCCGTAAGGACATCGCCCGGATCTACACCCTGATGCGTGAGCGCGAGCTCGGCATCGAGACGGTGGAGAGCGCCTGATGAGCGAGAGCAACGTGACTGAGAACAAGAGCACCGAGCGCGGCTTCCGCAAGACCGCCCAGGGCCTCGTCGTCAGCGACAAGATGGACAAGACCGTCGTCGTCGCCGTCGAGGACCGCGTCAAGCACGCGCTGTACGGCAAGGTCATCCGCCGTACGAGCAAGCTCAAGGCGCACGACGAGCAGAACGCTGCGGGCGTCGGCGACCGCGTCCTCCTCATGGAGACCCGGCCGCTGTCCGCGACGAAGCGCTGGCGCGTCGTCGAGATCCTCGAGAAGGCCAAGTAACCCCTTCCGAGGGGCATTCCCCTCGGACCAGTTCCGCCAGGCTCCGGGGGCTGCGACCAAGCAGCCCCCGGGGAACCGGCAGACGATCAGGAGATAGACGTGATCCAGCAGGAGTCGCGACTGCGCGTCGCCGACAACACTGGTGCGAAGGAGATCCTTTGCATCCGTGTTCTCGGTGGCTCCGGTCGCCGCTACGCGGGCATCGGTGACGTCATCGTCGCCACCGTCAAGGACGCGATCCCCGGTGGCAACGTGAAGAAGGGTGACGTCGTCAAGGCGGTCATCGTTCGCACCGTCAAGGAGCGCCGCCGCCAGGACGGCTCGTACATCCGCTTCGACGAGAACGCCGCTGTCATTCTGAAGAACGACGGCGACCCTCGTGGCACCCGTATCTTCGGCCCGGTGGGCCGTGAGCTGCGCGAGAAGAAGTTCATGAAGATCATCTCGCTCGCGCCGGAGGTGCTGTAAGCATGAAGATCAAGAAGGGTGACCTGGTCCAGGTCATCACCGGCAAGGACAAGGGCAAGCAGGGCAAGGTCATTGCCGCTTACCCGCGCGACGAGCGTGTCCTGGTCGAGGGTGTCAACCGGGTCAAGAAGCACACCAAGGCCGGCCCGACGGCCCGCGGCTCCCAGGCCGGCGGCATCGTCACGACCGAGGCCCCGATCCACGTGAGCAACGTTCAGCTCGTTGTGGAGAAGGACGGCAACAAGGTCGTCACTCGCGTCGGCTACCGCTTCGACGACGAGGGCAACAAGATCCGCGTTGCCAAGCGGACGGGTGAGGACATCTGATGGCTACCACCACCACTCCGCGTCTCAAGACGAAGTACCGCGAGGAGATCGCGGGCAAGCTGCGTGAGGAGTTCTCGTACGAGAACGTCATGCAGGTTCCCGGCCTCGTCAAGATCGTGGTCAACATGGGTGTGGGCGACGCCGCCCGCGACTCCAAGCTGATCGAGGGCGCCATCCGCGACCTCACCACGATCACGGGTCAGAAGCCGGCCGTCACCAAGGCCCGCAAGTCCATCGCGCAGTTCAAGCTGCGTGAGGGCCAGCCGATCGGTGCCCACGTCACGCTCCGTGGCGACCGCATGTGGGAGTTCCTGGACCGCACCCTGTCGCTCGCGCTGCCGCGCATCCGCGACTTCCGTGGTCTGTCCCCCAAGCAGTTCGACGGCCGTGGCAACTACACCTTCGGTCTCACCGAGCAGGTCATGTTCCACGAGATCGACCAGGACAAGATCGACCGCACCCGGGGTATGGACATCACCGTGGTGACCACGGCGACCAACGACGCTGAGGGCCGTGCGCTCCTTCGTCACCTCGGCTTCCCCTTCAAGGAGGCGTGAGCGAGATGGCGAAGAAGGCTCTGATTGCCAAGGCTGCTCGCAAGCCCAAGTTCGGTGTGCGTGCGTACACCCGCTGCCAGCGCTGCGGCCGTCCGCACTCCGTGTACCGCAAGTTCGGCCTCTGCCGCGTGTGCCTTCGTGAGATGGCTCACCGTGGCGAGCTGCCGGGCGTGACCAAGAGCTCCTGGTAATCCCCTAGTTCAGGGGAGACCGGAGTCTCTCGGTAAGCAGAGGGTCGTCGGGTGCCCTGCCTTCCATGGCTTAGGCTAGGAGGGTTGGGCGCCCGTCGCCCGTACGACTTACTACGCCGTAGGTCCCCGCGCCGCACCCGTCCCGCCCATGAGTGGGGAGAGGGATGGCGCATACAGGAAACCCCGGCGAGAGAGGCCGAAGGCCAATTCATGACCATGACTGATCCGATCGCAGACATGCTTACGCGTCTGCGGAACGCGAACTCGGCATACCACGACTCGGTGTCGATGCCGCACAGCAAGATCAAGTCGCACATCGCGGAGATCCTCCAGCAGGAGGGCTTCATCACGGGCTGGCGCGTCGAGGACGCCGAGGTGGGCAAGAACCTCGTCCTCGAGCTGAAGTTCGGCCCGAACCGTGAGCGCTCCATCGCGGGCATCAAGCGGATCTCCAAGCCCGGTCTCCGGGTGTACGCGAAGTCCACCAACCTGCCGAAGGTGCTCGGCGGCCTGGGCGTGGCGATCATCTCCACGTCCCACGGGCTCCTCACCGACAAGCAGGCCGGCAAGAAGGGCGTGGGTGGGGAAGTCCTCGCCTACGTCTGGTAGCGGAAGGGAACGGAGGAAACAGCTATGTCGCGTATTGGCAAGCTCCCCATCACGGTTCCCGCCGGCGTGGACGTCACCATCGACGGCCGTACGGTCCAGGTGAAGGGCCCCAAGGGCGCCCTCTCTCACACCGTTGCCGCGCCGATCGACATCGTTAAGGGCGAGGACGGCGTTCTGAACGTCACCCGTCCGAACGACGAGCGTCAGAACAAGGCCCTGCACGGCCTGTCCCGCACGCTGGTGGCGAACATGATCACCGGCGTGACCCAGGGTTACGTGAAGAAGCTCGAGATCAGCGGTGTCGGTTACCGCGTCGTGGCGAAGGGCTCGAACCTCGAGTTCTCGCTCGGCTACAGCCACCCGATCCTGATCGAGGCCCCCGAGGGCATCTCGTTCAAGGTCGAGTCGCCGACCAGGTTCTCGGTCGAGGGCATCGACAAGCAGAAGGTCGGCGAGGTTGCGGCCAACATCCGCAAGCTGCGCAAGCCCGACCCGTACAAGGCCAAGGGCGTCAAGTACGAGGGCGAAGTCATCCGCCGCAAGGTCGGAAAGGCGGGTAAGTAAGCCATGGCATACGGTGTGAAGATCGCCAAGGGCAATGCCTACAAGGCGACTGCCATCAAGCGCCGCCACATCCGCATCCGCAAGAGGATCTCGGGTACGGCCGAGCGTCCGCGCCTGGTCGTGACGCGCTCGAACCGCCACATCGTGGCCCAGGTCATCGACGACATCCAGGGTCACACCCTGGCGTCGGCGTCGACCCTGGACACGTCGATCCGCGGTGGCGAGGGCGACAAGTCCGCGGCTGCCGGCAAGGTCGGCGCCCTGGTCGCCGAGCGTGCCAAGGCCGCGGGTGTCGAGGCCGTCGTGTTCGACCGTGGTGGCAACAAGTACGCCGGGCGCATCGCCGCCCTGGCGGACGCCGCCCGCGAAGCCGGGCTCAAGTTCTGAGCCGCTTGTAGCTAGCGGAAAGAGAGAGGTAATCCAATGGCTGGACCCCAGCGCCGCGGAAGCGGTGCCGGTGGCGGCGAGCGGCGGGACCGGAAGGGCCGTGACGGCGGCGCTGCTGCCGCCGAGAAGACCGCGTACGTTGAGCGCGTCGTCGCGATCAACCGCGTCGCCAAGGTTGTGAAGGGTGGTCGTCGCTTCAGCTTCACCGCGCTGGTCGTGGTGGGCGACGGTGACGGCACCGTGGGTGTCGGTTACGGCAAGGCCAAGGAGGTGCCGGCCGCCATCGCCAAGGGCGTTGAGGAGGCCAAGAAGCACTTCTTCAAGGTCCCCCGTATCCAGGGCACCATCCCGCACCCGATCCAGGGTGAGAAGGCTGCCGGCGTCGTGCTGCTCAAGCCCGCGTCCCCGGGTACCGGCGTTATCGCCGGTGGTCCGGTGCGTGCCGTGCTCGAGTGCGCCGGTATCCACGACATCCTGTCGAAGTCGCTCGGCTCCGACAACGCGATCAACATCGTGCACGCGACCGTGGAGGCCCTGAAGGGCCTGCAGCGTCCCGAGGAGGTCGCGGCCCGCCGTGGTCTGCCCCTCGAGGACGTCGCCCCTGCGGCTCTGCTCCGTGCGCGTGCCGGGGCGGGTGTGTGATGGCTCGCCTCAAGATCACGCAGACGAAGTCGTACATCGGCAGCAAGCAGAACCACCGTGACACCCTGCGGACCCTGGGCCTCAAGCGCCTGGGCGACGTGGTTGTCAAGGAGGACCGCCCCGAGTTCCGCGGCATGGTGCGCCATGTCCGTCACCTCGTGACGGTCGAGGAGGTCGACTGATCATGGCGGAGCAGAACCCGCTCAAGATCCACAACCTCCGTCCCGCCCCGGGCGCCAAGACCGCCAAGACCCGTGTCGGTCGTGGTGAGGCGTCGAAGGGTAAGACGGCCGGTCGTGGTACCAAGGGCACCAAGGCCCGCTACCAGGTTCCGGAGCGCTTCGAGGGTGGCCAGATGCCGCTGCACATGCGCCTCCCGAAGCTGAAGGGCTTCAAGAACCCGTTCAAGACCGAGTACCAGGTCGTGAACCTCGACAAGCTGACCGCGCTCTACCCCGAGGGTGGCGAGGTCACCGTCGAGGGCCTGGTCGCCAAGGGTGCCGTTCGCAAGAACAGCCTCGTCAAGGTCCTCGGCCAGGGCGAGGTCTCCGTGGCGCTGCAGGTGACGGTCGACGCCGTCTCCGGCTCCGCCAAGGAGAAGATCACCGCCGCCGGCGGTACCGTCACCGAGCTCGTCTGAACCTTCAGAGAACGAGCCCGATGATCTGAACGATCCCACCGGGGATGCTCCACAAATGGGGTATCCCCGGTTGGTCGTTCCAGGGGAGCACGGTCGCCGGTAAGGTGGCCTTCACTGTTAACTTTTCGTCTGGTGTGCCTTCAGGGGCGCCAGGCGGCTTGACCGATACGTATTCGTCGAACCTCAAGACCGTCACCTCTGACGCATGTGCGCGGGGGTCGCAGGAGGCACCGTGCTCACCGCGTTCGCCCGGGCGTTCAGGACGCCCGACCTGCGCAAGAAGCTGCTCTTCACGCTCGGCATCATCGTGGTCTACCGGGTCGGGGCGCACATTCCGATCCCGGGCGTCAGCTATCAGAACGTCCAGACATGTATGGACCAGGCGAACGCCAACCAGGGTCTCTTCGGCCTGGTGAACATGTTCAGCGGCGGCGCCCTGCTGCAGATCACGGTCTTCGCGCTCGGCATCATGCCGTACATCACGGCGAGCATCATTCTCCAGCTGCTGACCGTGGTGATCCCGCGCCTTGAGGCCCTGAAGAAGGAGGGCCAGGCGGGCACGACGAAGATCACGCAGTACACGCGCTATCTGACCGTGGCGCTCGCCATCCTGCAGGGCACGGGCCTGGTCGCGACCGCGCGCAGCGGCGCGCTCTTCTCCGGTTGCCCGGTGGCCAGCGAGATCGTTCCCGACCAGTCGATCTTCGTGACCATCACCATGGTCATCACCATGACCGCGGGCACCGCAGTCGTCATGTGGCTCGGTGAGCTCATCACCGACCGCGGCATCGGCAACGGCATGTCCATCCTGATGTTCATCTCGATCGCCGCCACCTTCCCGAGCGCCATGTGGGCCATCAAGAAGCAGGGCAAGCTGGCGGACGGCTGGATCGAGTTCGGCGTCGTGATCCTCGTCGGCCTGGTCATGGTCGCCTTGGTGGTCTTCGTCGAGCAGGCCCAGCGCCGCATCCCGGTGCAGTACGCGAAGCGCATGATCGGCCGTCGTTCGTACGGCGGCACGTCGACCTACATCCCGCTCAAGGTCAACCAGGCGGGTGTGATTCCTGTCATCTTCGCGTCGTCGCTGCTCTACATTCCGGCGCTGGTCGCCCAGTTCGCCGGGGGCAATTCGGGATGGAAGACCTGGATCGACCAGAACCTGACCAAGGGCACTCACCCGTACTACATCGTCAGTTACTTCCTCTTGATCGTGTTTTTCGCCTTCTTCTATGTGGCGATCTCGTTCAACCCCGAGGAAGTTGCAGACAACATGAAGAAGTATGGTGGCTTCATCCCGGGCATCCGGGCTGGCCGACCGACCGCTGAGTATCTGAGCTACGTACTCAACCGGATCACCTGGCCGGGCTCGCTGTATCTGGGCCTGATCGCTCTCGTACCGACGATGGCATTGGCCGGCTTCAACGCGAACCAGAATTTCCCGTTCGGCGGGACGAGCATCCTCATCATCGTGGGTGTCGGTCTGGAGACCGTGAAGCAGATCGAGAGCCAGCTCCAGCAGCGCAATTACGAAGGGTTCCTCCGCTGATGCGTATCGTCCTCGTCGGGCCGCCTGGTGCGGGTAAGGGAACGCAGGCCGCGTTCCTCGCCAAGAACCTGTCGATCCCGCACATCTCCACGGGCGACCTGTTCCGAGCCAACATCAGCCAGGGCACGGAGCTGGGCAAGAGGGCGAAGGCGTACATGGACGCCGGCAACCTGGTGCCGGACGAGGTCACCATCGGGATGGCCAAGGACCGTATGTCGCAGCCGGACGCCGAGAACGGCTTCCTGCTCGACGGCTTCCCGCGCAACGTGTCCCAGGCCGAGGCGCTCGACGAGACGCTCAAGGCGGAGGGCATGAAGCTCGACGCCGTGCTGGACCTCGAGGTCCCCGAGGACGAGGTGGTCAAGCGGATCGCCGGCCGCCGGGTCTGCCGCAAGGACTCCAGCCACGTCTTCCACGCCACGTACAGCCCGCCGCAGCAGGACGGCGTCTGCGACGTCTGCGGTGGCGAGCTCTACCAGCGTGACGACGACAGCGAGGAGACCGTCCGCAAGCGGCTCGAGGTCTACCACACGCAGACCGAGCCGATCATCGACTACTACCGGAACCAGGGGCTGCTGATCACGATCTCGGCGCTGGGGAAGGTGGACGAGGTCACCAAGCGCGCGATGGGCGCGCTCGCGCGCGAGAGCGCGTAACGGTTCCTTCACGTCGGCCGCGGCGCCCCCTTCGGGGTGCCGCGGCCGACGTGTTTGTCTGGGGGACGGCTCCGCCGACGGGGGCCTTATCGTTGACCTAGCCCGTGCTTCCCGTACAGAAAGGCGTCAGCCGCAGATGGTGCAGATCAAGACCCCCGAGCAGATCGCCAAAATGCGGGCGGCGGGCCTTGTCGTCGCCGCCATCCACGCGGCCACCCGGGAGGCCGCGGTGCCGGGTGCCACCACCCGTGACCTGGACGAGGTCGCGCGCAAGGTGCTCGACGAGCACGGCGCCAAGTCGAACTTCCTGGGCTACGGCGGCTTCCCCGCCACGATCTGCACCTCGGTGAACGAGGTCGTCGTCCACGGCATCCCCGACGACAGGACCGTCCTCAAGGACGGCGACATCATCTCCATCGACTGCGGCGCCATCGTCGACGGCTGGCACGGCGACGCGGCGTACACGGCGTTCGTGGGCGGCGGTCACGCTCCGGAGCTCATCGAGCTCTCGCGGGTGACCGAGGAGTCGATGTGGGCGGGCATCGCCGCGATGAAGAACGGCAACCGGCTCGTCGACATCTCCCGCGCCATCGAGACGTACATCCGGCGCCAGCCCAAGCCCGGCGGCGGCAAGTACGGAATCGTCGAGGACTACGGCGGCCACGGCATCGGCACCGAGATGCACATGGACCCGCACCTGCTCAACTACGTCGAGCGCCGGCGCGGCAAGGGCCCCAAGCTGGTCCCCGGCTTCTGCCTCGCGATCGAGCCCATGGTGAGCCTCGGCACGCCGAGGACCCGGGTCCTCGAGGACGACTGGACGGTCATCACGACGGACGGCACCTGGTCGTCGCACTGGGAGCACTCCGTCGCTCTCACGGAGGACGGCCCGCTGGTTCTCACGGCTCCGGACGGCGGCAAGGCGAAGCTGGCGGAGTACGGGATCACGGCGGCGCCGGACCCGCTGGCATAACGATCAGCCGATGCGGGCATTCTTTGTCGATTCGTCTTTCAGAGGGCACTGACGTAGACTGACTCGTCGGCTCTCGTGTACCCGCATGTCCGCATGCGGTCGTGCGGAGTCGATCAAGGTAGTCGATTCGAAGGGCGAAGCGTGGCCAAGAAGCAAGGTGCCATCGAGATCGAGGGCACTGTCGTCGAGTCTCTGCCGAACGCCATGTTCAAGGTCGAGCTCCAGAACGGCCACCAGGTCCTGGCACACATCAGCGGCAAGATGCGTATGCACTACATCCGTATCCTCCCTGACGACCGGGTCGTGGTGGAGCTGTCTCCGTACGACCTGACGCGTGGCCGGATCGTTTACCGCTACAAGTAGATCTTGCCTGTGCTCCGCTCCCTGGTTCCTCCCGGTGCCGGGGCGGGGTGGTGGCACTGACCCGGAGAACCTCACATCCCATGAAGGTCAAGCCGAGCGTCAAGAAGATCTGCGACAAGTGCAGGGTGATCCGCCGTCACGGCCGGGTCATGGTCATCTGCGACAACCCGCGCCACAAGCAGCGCCAGGGCTGACGCACGACCGCACCCTCTGCACCCGCAGATCTCGCGCGACGCAAGCACATATGTACATACGCAGGTCCCGGATCCGAGTGATCCGATACCCCCGGTCGGAGGCCGGGGACCCGGTTCGTACCTCGTACGGCGGCTGGGAAGCGGTCCTGTGGAAGACCTCCGACAGACAACTGGAGCCATTGAATGGCACGCGTTTCCGGTGTTGACATCCCGCGCGACAAGCGCGTGGAGGTCGCCCTCACCTACGTGTTCGGCATCGGCCGGACCCTTTCCCAGCAGACGCTGGCCGAGACCGGCGTGAACCCGAACACCCGCGTTCGTGACCTCTCCGAGGAGGAGCTGGTCAAGATCCGCGAGTACGTGGACGCCAACCTCAAGACCGAGGGTGACCTCCGTCGTGAGATCCAGGCCGACATCCGCCGCAAGGTCGAGATCGGCTGCTACCAGGGCCTGCGCCACCGCCGTGGCCTGCCCGTCCACGGTCAGCGCACCAGCACCAACGCCCGCACCCGCAAGGGCCCGCGTCGCGCTATCGCCGGTAAGAAGAAGCCGGGCAAGAAGTAGTCCTCAGCGGACAACGCTTCATCAGCGGTCTTCGCTGTAGGACCGACCACCTCCCCGTAGGAGTAATAGATGCCCCCCAAGGGTCGTCAGGGCGCTGCCAAGAAGGTGCGCCGCAAGGAAAAGAAGAACGTCGCTCACGGCCACGCGCACATCAAGAGCACGTTCAACAACACCATCGTTTCGATCACCGACCCGACCGGCAACGTGATCTCCTGGGCCTCCGCCGGCCACGTCGGCTTCAAGGGCTCGCGCAAGTCCACCCCCTTCGCCGCGCAGATGGCCGCCGAGTCGGCTGCCCGCCGCGCGCAGGAGCACGGCATGCGCAAGGTCGACGTCTTCGTCAAGGGCCCGGGCTCGGGTCGTGAGACGGCCATCCGCTCGCTGCAGGCGACGGGTCTCGAGGTCGGCTCCATCCAGGACGTCACCCCCACCCCGCACAACGGCTGCCGTCCGTCGAAGCGCCGCCGCGTCTGAGGTCTGGTTGTCTTGAGGATTCGGGCGGTACGTCCCCTTCGGGGCCGTGCCGCCCGTACCCTTGCAGTACCCCGCCGGGTGACCGTGCGGGTTCCGTCGGGTGTCAAATAGCGGGCATCCACGACTGAAGGATCTGATCCACACATGCTGATCGCTCAGCGTCCCTCGTTGACCGAAGAGGTCGTCGACGAGTTCCGCTCCCGGTTCGTGATCGAGCCGCTGGAGCCGGGCTTCGGCTACACCCTCGGCAACTCCCTGCGTCGTACGCTCCTGTCCTCGATCCCGGGTGCGGCGGTCACGTCCATCCGTATCGACGGCGTTCTGCACGAGTTCACCACCGTGCCGGGCGTCAAGGAGGACGTCACCGACCTGATCCTCAACATCAAGCAGCTGGTCGTCTCCTCCGAGCACGACGAGCCGGTCGTGATGTACCTGCGCAAGCAGGGTCCGGGTCTGGTCACCGCCGCCGACATCGCGCCCCCGGCCGGTGTCGAGGTGCACAACCCCGACCTCGTCCTCGCCACGCTCAACGGCAAGGGCAAGCTGGAGATGGAGCTGACCGTCGAGCGCGGTCGCGGCTACGTCTCCGCCGTGCAGAACAAGCAGGTGGGCCAGGAGATCGGCCGTATCCCGGTCGACTCCATCTACTCGCCGGTGCTCAAGGTCACGTACAAGGTCGAGGCGACCCGTGTCGAGCAGCGCACCGACTTCGACAAGCTGATCGTCGACGTCGAGACCAAGCAGGCCATGCGTCCGCGTGACGCCATGGCGTCGGCCGGTAAGACCCTGGTCGAGCTGTTCGGTCTGGCGCGCGAGCTCAACATCGACGCCGAGGGCATCGACATGGGCCCGTCCCCGACGGACGCCGCGCTCGCTGCCGACCTGGCGCTGCCGATCGAGGAGCTCGAGCTCACCGTTCGCTCGTACAACTGCCTGAAGCGCGAGGGCATCCACTCCGTGGGTGAGCTCGTGGCTCGTTCCGAGGCCGACCTGCTCGACATCCGCAACTTCGGTGCGAAGTCGATCGACGAGGTCAAGGCGAAGCTGGCCGGTATGGGCCTGGCGCTCAAGGACAGCCCGCCCGGATTCGACCCGACCGCTGCGGCGGACGCCTTCGGCGCCGACGACGACGCGGACGCCGGGTTCGTCGAGACCGAGCAGTACTGAGCGCTCCGCGAGGACCGTTCTTGGGTGCGGGTGCGCTGTGGCTTGTCGCGCAGTTCCCCGCGCCCCTTCCGGGAGCGACCCTTCGGGGCTGCTCCCGGATCTCCGACGGGCGACCGCCCGCTCGGATACTGACTCCGGTACCTGATACGGCCGGGGCAGACACCTAGGAGAAACACAATGCCGAAGCCCACCAAGGGTGCCCGTCTGGGCGGCAGCGCCGCGCACGAGAAGCTTCTGCTGGCGAACCTCGCCACCTCGCTGTTCGAGCACGGCCGTATCACCACCACCGAGGCGAAGGCCCGCCGTCTGCGGCCGTACGCCGAGCGTCTGATCACCAAGGCGAAGAAGGGCGACCTTCACAACCGCCGTCAGGTGCTCCAGGTCATCACGGACAAGGGCATCGTCCACACGCTCTTCACCGAGATCGGCCCGCGGTACGAGAACCGCCCGGGTGGCTACACCCGGATCACCAAGATCGGTAACCGCCGTGGCGACAACGCGCCCATGGCTGTCATCGAGCTGGTCGAGGCGCTGACGGTGCAGCAGAAGGCCGTGGGCGAGGCCGAGGCCGCCACCAAGCGTGCGGTCAAGGAGGCCGAGGAGACCAAGGTCGAGGAGACCAAGGTCGACGAGGTCGTCGAGGACGCCAAGCCGGAGGAGGCCGCCGAGGCCGCCGCCGAGGAGTCCAAGGACGCCTGAGGCTCTGCCTGGTGCTGGAAAGCGGGTCCGTCCCCCGGGGCGGGCCCGCTTTCGCGTCCCCGAGTACTTGAGAGGATCCAGGGGTGAGTGACGAAGTACAGCCCGGTTACGTCCGCATCCGCCTCGACGTCTCCTACGACGGCAGCGACTTCCACGGCTGGGCCAAGCAGGCCGGCGGGAAGCGGACCGTCCAGGGGGAGATCGAGGACGCGCTGCGTACGGTGACGCGGTCCGGGGAGACGTACGAGCTGACCGTCGCCGGACGCACCGATGCCGGGGTGCACGCCCGGGGGCAGGTGGCTCATGTCGATCTGCCCCGGGAGGTCTGGGCCGAGCAGAGCGGCAAGCTGCTGAAACGTCTCGCAGGGCGCCTGCCCAGGGACGTACGGGTGTGGGCGCTCAGGGAGGCGCCCAGCGGCTTCAACGCCCGCTTCGCCGCGCTCTGGCGGCGCTACGTGTATCGCGTCACCGACAACCCCGGCGGCGTGGATCCGTTGCTGCGCAACCACGTGCTGTGGCACGACTGGCCCCTGGACGTCGTCGTGATGGACGCCGCCGCCAAGTCCCTGGTGGGGGAGCACGACTTCGCGGCGTACGCGAAGAAGCGCGAGGGGGCGTCGACGGTCCGTGAGATCTTCGACTTCGGGGTGCGGCGGGGAGCGGACGGGATCGTCGAGATCGAGGTCCGCGCGGACGCCTTCTGCCACAACCAGGTGCGCTCCATGGTCGGGGCGCTGCTGTTCGTGGGGGACGGGCACCGGGGTGTGGAGTGGCCGCGGAAGGTGCTGGACGCGGGGGTGCGGGACAGTGCCGTGCATGTCGTACGGGCGCACGGGCTGACGCTGGAGGAGGTCGCCTATCCGGCCGATGAGCTGCTCATGGAGCGGCAGCGGCAGGCTCGGCGGGTGCGGGGGCAGGTGCACTGAAGGGGGAACTCCGCGGCTCGGTGCCGCGGAGCTCCCCCTTCGTTCGGCGGGACCGCGGGGTCAGCCGGCCAGGATCCTCTTGAAGGACGGCTGCAGATAGGGGGCCAGGGATCGCGAGTAGCTGCCCGACATGTGGCTGTAGTCCCAGTAGACGACGTGCCCGCCGATCACCGCCGGACAGTATCCGTCGGCGCAGAACGCGGGAATCGTGTCGATGACCTTGAAGCCGTACTTTTCGGCTACTTCGCGTTCCATCAGACGGAATTCCGCGCGGTCGATGACGACCTCGGACTTCGGGGTACAGGCGCCGATGTCGTCGGACTTCTCTGCCAGGCAGTCGGGCACGCTGAAGTTCGGATACGGCGTGTCCGTCAGGTAGACCAGCTTCGCGCCAGTGGCCTTGAGCCGTGCGAACGTCTGCTGGGCGCCGGCGCGCGTGGTGGTCGCCTGGGCGCGGTTCGTGACGACGATGACGTCCGGATCGATCTGGTCGATCTTGTCGAGGGCGGTCTTCCGCCAGCTGGTGCATTCGGTGTACTCACGCCCGAGGTCCTCACGGGTGATCTTGTAGACCTCGGGGGTGCAGCCGCTCTTGATCACCGTGATGACCTTGACGTGCAGCTTGAGGCCGAGCGCGTTGAACGCGTTGCCCCACTGGTAGGCGTGCGAGTCGCCCATCAGCACCATCGTCTTCTTGGCGGTCTTGTCGCCCATGACGCAGTCGTCCCGCTGGGTGTAGCCGGTGATCAGCAGGTCGTCGATGCAGCCGTGGTCGCCCCGGTCGTCGGGCGCTTCGAGCAGCGCTTTCTGGGTGATCTGGGGGTGGTTCCGTTCGCTCACCGCCTTCTTGACCGACGCGGTGCCCGCGTAGCCGGAGGCCGCGGCGCCGGCGGTGGTTTCGACCGACAGGTTGAGCGGCACCTGCAGGGCGAGGGTCGTTGCGAGGGCGGCGGCAGCCGTCATCGTCGCGCCGGCGAGGATGCCCCGCCAGGGGATCTGTACGAGCTTCACGTTGTTCTTGAACCGCCGCTCGACGACGTAGTGCATGACAACGGCCAGCAGGAAGGAGCCCGTCGCCACCCGGAACCGGTCGGAGTAGGTGAACTCCCGGTCGATGATCTGGGGCCAGAGTATGAGAAACGGCCAGTGCAAGAGGTACCAGCTGTAGCTGGCGTTTCCGATGAAGTTGAAGACGGGATTGTCGAGGAGCTTCTCGGCGCCGAAGCGGGGAGCGGCACAACCCCCGGCGATGATCAGCGCGGCGCCCAGCACGGGGCCGCCCACCGCGTACCCCGGCAGCGGGGTCTCCTCCGTGATGAGGAGGGCGGTGACGAGAGTGGTCCCGAGCCCGACCCAGGAGAGGAAGGCCGCCAGGCCCAGGTTCATGCGGGAGAGGAGCGAGGCGTTGAGGGCGACGAAGACGCCGAGCGCCAGTTCCCAGATGCGGGTCGGGGTGCCGAAATAGGCGAGGGGCTGGTTCGTCTGGGTCTCCGTGACCGACAGATAGAGCGATCCGGCGATCAGCGCCGCGAGGAACAGTCCCACAAGGAACCGGTTGCGGAAGATGAGGCGGCTGAGCCAGGCGACGACGACGAGTGCGATCGGGGCGACCACGTAGAACTGCTCTTCGATGCCCAGCGACCAGAAGTGCTGGTACGGGGACTGGCTGCCGTCGTTGGCGAAGTAGTCGGTGCCGTTCTCGGCGAGGCGCCAGTTGATGAAGCTCAGCGAGGCGCTGAAGCCGTCCGACATGTAGTCGCGGAACGTGAACGGGCTCGCGTAGATCCAGGACAGGACGGCCGTGGCGATGATGGTGATCGCGGCGCCCGGCGCGAGTCGCCGGAAGCGGCGCGCCCAGAACTTGCCCAGCGACACCTTCTTCGTCTTGTTGATCTCGGCGAAAAGCTGGCTGCCGATGAGGAAGCCGCTGAGCACGAAGCTGACATCCACGCCGCCGTGGATGTCGAGTATGCCGCAGTGCATGGCGACGACCATCATGATGGCGACGGCACGCAGGCCCTGAATGTCCGGCCGGTACTTGCGCAGGCGGTCTTCCCTCGGGGCTCTGCGGCGGTGCTGCTCCGACGGGTGCCCGAGCGGCTGCGTCGGGTCGCCTACCGCGGTGGCTTGATGGGTGGTCACGGTTCTCCAGTAACTGTCCGGTCAGGCCGGCGACTTCAGTGGACCGTCGGGCAGGCGGCAGCCGTACCGCTGACGCGCACCCCCTGGGCGGGAATGCGGATGCCGCACGACAGCCGCAACTGGGCGGGCAGCTCGTTCTCCGCGCCGATGTGTGCATGGCAGCCCACCACAACCTCGCGCAGGAGGCAGCCGCTGCCGATCGAGGAGTCGTGGTCCACCACGGACTCGTAGATCTGAGCGCCCTGCGCCAGGGTGACGTTCCCGGCGATGATGGAGCGCTCGACGATCACGTCCGGGCCGATGACGGCGTGAGGGCCGATCGTCGAGCCTCCCATGATGCGGGCGGTCGGGTCGACGGTGGCCGTGGTATGGATCAGGGCCTCGGCCGGCCGCTCCACGAGGGGAGAGGTCGCCTTGCCGGTGACCAGGTCGGCGGAACCCTGGACGAAGGCCAGCGGTGTGCCGAGGTCACGCCAGTAGTCGTCCGTGGTGTGGCCGAAGACGCGCCGGCCCTGGGCGACGAGCTCCGGGAAGGTCTCTTGTTCGACGGAGACCTCGCGGCCGGCCGGGATGGCGTCCAGCACGGACCGGCGGAAGACGTAGCAACCGGCGTTGATCTGGTCGGTGACGCACTCTTGCGGGGTCTTGGGCTTCTCGAGGAAGGACAGCACCCTTCCGGCCTCGTCGGTGGGCACGAGGCCGAAAGCGCGAGGGTCGGGAACGCGGGTGAGGTGCAGGGTCACATCCGCTTCCTGTGCCTCGTGCCGCACCAGGATGGCGCGCAGGTCGACGCCGGACAGGATGTCGCCGTTGAGGATGAGTACGGGCGCATCCGCCGAACTGCGCAGCAGACGCGCGGCGTTGCGGATCGCTCCCCCCGTGCCGAGCGGAACCTCCTCGACGGCGTAGGAGATCTCCAGATCCTGGGTGAAGCCCTTGAACTCCTCCTCGAAGAGGCTGGCGAGATACGAGGTGGCGAACACCACGTGTTCGACCCCCGCGTCCATCAGTTTGGCCACCTGGTGCCGGATGAAGGAGGAGCCCGCGACGCTGAGCAGCGGTTTCGGGGTGTGGTTCGTCAACGGGCGCAAGCGGGTTCCCTTGCCGCCCACCAGGATGATGGCTTCTTGCATGATTGCCTCGCTCGATCAGCTCGCGGAGTCGTTCCCGGGGCCTGCGTAGTCGGAGGTGAAGCAGGACTTGATTGCCTTCTCGCTGAGGGGGCGTCCGGCGAAGTTGAGCCGGGAGACAACCTTGTCGTCGGGCTTCTTGTTCGGGTCGTCGTCGAAGTAGATCGACCACCAGTAGACGCCGGACATCTTGCGTTCCTGGACGACCTTGCAGACGGCGGTGTACCAGTTGGCCTGCACCCGGGGGTTGACGGCGCGTTTGGTGTAGAAGTCGCCGGGTGCGTGGTACGCGCCGTTCATGGCGCCGATGCCGGCCTCAGCGATGGTGATCTTCGGCAGCGGGCCGGTGGCCTTCTTGTCCAGCCATGTGTTCCAGCCGTCGACAAGGGTCTGCACCGAGGCGTTGTCCGGGACCTTGACCGGGAAGTATGCGTCGACTCCGAGGCTGGTGACGGGCATGTCGACCGGGCCGCTGACATAGGCGTCCCAGTTCGAGTCGTAGGCGACGTCGCCCGAGAACAGCTTCTCGGCCCGGTCCACGAGCCCCTCCCAGCGGGCGTCCCCCTCCATGGAGTTCAGCTCTGTTCCGATGACGAAGGTGGCCGCCTTCTGGGAGTTCGCCGCCTTCAGATACGGAGTCATGAACTTCTCGTACGAGGTGAACCAGGCCTTGCGATCGGTCGGCCGGATATTGCCGCGCCAGTCCCCATCGGCGACATCGAGGGACGTCTCGTCCAGCAGGGGCCGTACCGTGGTGCGCAGTCCGGCCTTGTGGAAGATCTCCAAGACGTCGGCAAGCCGCTCGGGGGCGGGGGTCTTGCTGCTCGCGCTGATATTCGTCGAGTCGCGGCCACCGGTGATGAACGGGAAGGACACGCTGACGGAGTTGGCGTGCAGTCCGACCAGGTAGTTCGCTTGCAGACGGGCCTGCTTCTCGACGTACTCGAGGGGGTGCTTGGGGTTGTCCTCCCAGTAGAACTGGACGCCCCACTGCGGCATGCCCTTCTTCCACTCCTTGTCCACCTTGGCGATCTCCGCGGTGGCCGGAGTCGAGGTGCTCGGTCCGGTGGTGCCGTCGTCGGCCGACGAGCCCTTCGACGGTCCGGTGTCCTCTCCCTTGAGTACGAGGTTCGGCAGGAGTGAGCCCGACTCCCAGCGCACCGGATGGTCACCGGCGACGAAGGGCACCGCGACCACGAAGGAGATGACGGTTACGGGCAGCACGGCAAGCAGAGGCAAGCGGGCGCGCTTCATGACGTGTCGTTCTCTTCCGGGTCAGGCGGGCTTGGCGATGACGACGAACTTGTTCTCCTCGCGGCGGATGAACTTCCACAGGCCCTTGATGCCGCCGGCCCCTTCGATGAGGGAGAAGAAGGGGAGCATGGCCATGACCGCGATGGGCTCCCACCACTTGCGCCTGCCGTTCACCGAGGCGATGGCGTTGAGCCGCAGTCCTTCCCAGTACGCCCAGATCACATAGGCGAAGCTGATCGACCACAGCAGGACGACCGACTGGGTCACGGGCGAGGTGTTCATGTCGCCGATGAACCAGCCCACGAACAGAATGGTGCCGACGTGCTGCAGCGGGCCCAGGATCCAGCTCGTCACACACATGGTCAGGAACCAGCGGTAACGGAGCGGCACCTTGCGGTTGAAGCAGAGGGCGACCAGGCCCCAGGCCCAGCGCTCACGCTGCTTGATGAAGTCCTTGGTGTTGGCCGGCGAGGCGCCGTAGCAGCGGCCGTTGAACCAGTCGCTGCGGCCCGGGTAGAGGCGGCAGAAGGTCAGGGCCAGCCGGGCGTCCTCGACGATCTCCTTGGGGCCGAAGTCCCAGCCGATCTCGGCCTCTATGGACGCGCGGATGACGAGGAGTTCGCCGTGCACGCCGGCGGCCGGCGTGCCGAGTCCCGTGAAGGCGCGGAACCGCGCGATGTCGTCCGCCGGGCGGATGGCGTCGGCGAACCAGGTGAGCATGGACACCGCGTTCTCGCGCGGGTAGGCCAGGATGCCCTGCGCCATGTGCTTGACCTCTTCGGGGGTCGCACGGCGCTGACGGTTGATGAACTGGGCCAGGGACGCGGAGGTGTCGGGTCCGACGCCGGTGTCGTCGTCCATGTGCAGGACCCAGACGTTCTCCAGGGCCTCGCCCTCCGCGATGCGCAGCTCGTGGGCGTAGTTGTTCGCGCGGGCCTTGAAGCGCGTGCCGTTCCTGGTCTGGTAGGCCTTCGGGACCGTGACCACGCGGATCAGCGGGCTGGTCGCCGCCAGGTCGTCGATCCGTTCGGCGGCCTCGCAGCCCTCCTCGGTGAGGACGTCGACGCGCATGTACGGGAACCACTCCGGGAGGTGTTCCACGTAGGAGAGGACGGAGCGCTCCAGGGCGGGGTACGTGTCGTGCCGGCCGATCGTCGGCACCAGCACGATCAGGAAGTCCTGCGTTACCGGGGCGGGTGGTGTCATCAGATGCGCCTTGCGGACCCGACGGCGGATCAGCAGGAAGCCCTGGAGGGACACGAGGGCGCCCGGTACGGGCAAGGCCCAGGCGATGGTGATCAGCCAGGCCAGCGGCGAGCGGCTGGGTGTGTACGACCACAGGCTGAAAAAGAGCAGGCACACCAGGGGGATGAGGAAGGGCAGGATGCCCGGCTTCCAGGCCGCGGTGCGCTTCGCCAGTTTCTGATTGTGCCGCGAATGCGGCACACCCCCTTCGACCAGTGTCGATGCCATGCGGCCCAGCTCTCCCCTGAGATCAGCGGTGCGTTGAGCTGCGTTTTCGCGGCGCCGCTGAGTACGCGCCCATGCGTCTCACGGTTGACCTCGTGCCCCCAACGCTTCTTCGACGTTCCGGCCTCTCAGATGCCCCCCCAGGCGTCTAGAACCACTGGCCGAACAGGAATACGATACTCGCACGTAGATCACAGTGAGTGTTGCCTGTACGCAAAATGTGCGTGAACCATGAATCAACTCAGGCTTTGTGGAGCAATCTCCAATCAAAATCTGCCTCCTGATCGCCCGATCCGCCCGTGATGACCAGTGATGACCCGTACGTCCGCTTCACATCGTCATTGGTGTTCTTGCCCCGCGGTGAAGACACGTTGTCGTACGAAAGCGCCTGGCCCCACACGGTCCACAGCACCCATGGCGTCGCCGAAAGGGTGTGCGGCTGTGCCGCGTTGAGCGGAACATGGAAGGACTCGGCAAGGATCCGGGGCTTGGTGTACTGCTCCAGGCCGCGGTACCAGACCTCGGTCCACGTCTTTCCGTGGAAGGGCCGGGACGGGGTGTCGCTGTAGTCGTCGACGCCCACGATGTCCACGTACCGGCTGCCCGGGTAGTAGTCCCGCGGCTCCTGCCCGTAGGTGCCGTCCCAGGAGTTGGGCGCCCAGACGAAGATCAGGTTGTGCAGGCCGCGACTGCCCACGAGGTAGTCGTACATGATGCGCCACAGCTTCCGGTACGCGGCCGGATCCTGCCCCGCCCACCAGAAACCGCCCTTGTGGGCGGCGGTGTTCATCTCGTGGTAAGGGCGGAGAAGTACCGGTACCCCGAGACTCGCGAGGTACTGGAGGTGGTCGGCGAGATAACTCAGGTCCAGCAGCAGGTCCTTGTGCTCATCGCTGCCCGGGGTGACCACCCGGCCGAACCAGCCGGGGTCCTTCGACGCGGGCGAGTTGCGGCGCAGTGTCTGCTGATACCCCTTCACGGCACTGCCCGGGTACGGCTGATGGAAGGAGAAACCGACGATGCCCGCCGGGCCGCCGCCGTTGTGCGGCAGGCTGACCCGGGTGCCGGACGCGCAGTCCTCACGGGTGCCGGACGGGTGGTACGAACCGTCCGCCTTGCGCGGCAGGCCCGCCCACACCCCGACGGCCAGGTCCACCGCGTCCTCGACGTATCCCCAGTGCGGGCGGCAACTCGGCCATGACGACCGCGAGTAGGAGCGCGGCTCGCCCACGGCCCAGCCCTGCCCGCCGTAGCCGGGTCCGAGGTCCACTTCCACGAAGCCGGGCAGCCGGCCCGTGATGTCCCGGGCCTTGCGGTAGTAGTAGCCCGGCTGCTTGACGCCCCGGTAGTCGCCGTACTCCGCGTTGTACCGCTCGTTCTGGAGCTCGACGTGCTGGCCGATCACGGTGCGCGTCGGCCGCCCGCGGCGTGCGTCGTTCTCGAGACCGGCCAGCATCGCGTAGACCCTGCGCGCGGCGGGCGTCGCGTGCGGATCCCGGTCCCGCAGGTCGACCGGGACCAGTCCCGGCCGGCGCTCGGCGGCCTCCGGCCACGCCCACACCGTCAACGGCGTCAGCAGCGCGGCACCGGCCGCGGCCCCGATGAGCTGAACTCGCCTTCGCATCCGCATGGTTCCAGCCCTCTCCGGTGATCCGCGAGGTGATTCTGCCCCGTTTGCGGATGAGACAGGAGGATCTCTCAGGCCGCCGGAGAGTTGGCCGCCGCTGACGCCTGCGCCACGCCGCGGCGGCGGATCTGCCGGAACGCGAACTCGGCGAGGTCGTCGCCCGTGGTGAAGACCGCGCTGTCCTTCTGCGTCACGTCCTTGCCGCTCGTGAAACCGGCGTTGGTGAGGTACAGGTAGCGCCCGTACGAGTTGGTCGTGGTGCGGCAGATCGTCGTACGGCAGAAGGCCGGGACGCCGGAGCCGGGCAGGGAGAGGACGTTGCCCTTGGTGTACTCGCTCTTGGCCTTGGTGGCCTTGGCCTTGGTGTCGAACACGGCGACACCGACCGTGACCGCGACGCCGTTCCTGGCGTAGGTGGCGCGGATCAGGCGGGTGCAGCCGTTGCCGGTGAGGACCTTGGCGACGTCGCCCTGGACGCCCGTGGCGCACTTGGCCGTGCTGCTCGTGGCGCCCTTCTTGTAGACGGTCTCGCCCACCGTCAGGGTGCTCCCGGGGAAGAGGGTGTCGGCGCTGAGCGGCGCGGTGTCCTTCCCGGCGCTGGAGACGAAGTCCTCGGGGTCCAGCGGGGGCGGGGGAGTGGTCTCCGCGAAGGACGGGCCGGGCTGTGTCGTGTCGCTCGGGATGTCCGCGGAGGTGGGGAGTTTGTCCGGGGGCTGGTTCGACGCGGAGTCGCCGTTGTTGGCGGAGACGATCGCCATGGCCACGATCGCCCCGACCACGACCGTGGCCAGGGCGCTGCCGCCTATCCACAGCCATCTGCGGCGGCGGGTGCGTGTCTCCGACGCTTCGGCGAGCGCCGCCCAGTCGGGTGTGTCCGAACCCGAACCCCAGTTGGGAGAACCCGAATCCGGCCCCCCGGGACCCCACTGAGGCCCCCCTTGCCCAAAGCTCATGGGGCGCATCTTAGACGTGGGCCGATCGCCCCAGGACCCGGGCGGGGACACGATCCCGGCACGCCGTGGCACGTTCCGGGAACGGGGATCGGCGGGCCCTAGCGTGATCTGTATGAACAAGGACGAGGGCGGCATGTCCGGTGTACCGGACGAGAGGGACACTGTTCCGTCATGCCGGGCCCGTGACTGGTTGCTGCAGCCCGCCGGACCGCTCGCCGGCGCTCTGCTCCCCTTCCTGCTGGTGGGCCGCGCGGTATATGTGGCCATGGTCTCGGCGGGCGGAGGCATGGACAACGCCTTCGTCGTGCACGCCGCGGCGTCCTGGCTGCACGGTGGGGCGCCCTACGCGGACCGCCGCTTCCTCTATCTCCCCAGTGCCGTGATCGCCGCCGCACCCCAGGCGATGCTGCCCTCGTCGGTGGTACGGATCGTCGTGCCGCTGCTGGTCGTCGCAGCCCTGGCCGCCGGGTGGGCCTGCGCACTGCGGATCTTCCACGTGCCCTGGCGCAGCCGCTTCGCCGTGCTCGGGCTGCTCGGGATCTTCTTGGTCTGGGCACCGTTCGAGCACCTCATCCACCTCGGCAACTGGACCGTGACGGCCGCCCTCGCCCTGCCCCTCGCCCTGCTCCTCGCCGACCGGGGGCGCTGGTCCGCCGCGGGCGCGGTCGTCGGCGCGGCCATCGCCCTGAAGCCGCTGCTCGCGCCGATCGTGTTGCTGTTCGTCTTCGCGCGGCAGTGGCGGGCCCTGGGCTGGATGGTGGGGGTGCCTGCGGTGGCATCGGTGTGCGCGGGGCTGGTGATGCCGGACCCGAGCGGCTTCCTGACGCGGACGCTGCCCTTTCTGCTGCGCGGCGGGGACGCCCTCATGCGGCCCTACGACGCGTCGGCGGTCGCGGTGCTGCCGCGGCTCGGAGTGCCGCAGACGGTGGCGCTGCTGGTGGGGGCGGCGGCCGCGGTGGCGGGCGTGGTGTGTGCGTGGCGGCGCTGGCGGCGTGGCGATCCGGGGCCCGCCCGGCTGGTCGAGACCGCCGTGATGCTGATGCTGGCGGCCTTTGTCGTCTCCAGGCCCTCGTACGACCACTATCTGGTCGTCGTCGTGCCGCTGCTGGTCGCCGGGGTGCTGCAGCCGGGGGCCGTGGCCCGGTCCCCGTGGTTCTGGGTCGCGCTCGTTCCCCAGGTCCAGGGGCTCACCCTGCCATATCTCGAGGGGGCGACCCGCAGGGCCTTCAAGGACTTCATCACGCTCTGCGTCCTGGCCGCGACCGTCGGCGTCCACTGCGCGCGGGCCCGGCCGTCCAGGGCGCCGGGGTACCCTGAAACACAGCAGGCGGTCCTGTGCGACCGGTCGTTTTGACCCGTCCGCGTCGGCGCAGGTATCCTGCCTGTTCGTTATGTGTATTGGCTTGCTCATTCTCACGTGAGGGGCCCTTACACCGGTCCACCGGGCCGATGACCAGCGGCAAGCACTCGGTTTGCGTCACCGATGTGCGGCCAGGGCTGTCGTGATCGTCTTCGGTGACCTTGTCAGGACCACACTCACTGAAGAAGCGAAGGCTACGAACCGTGCGTACGTACAGCCCCAAGCCCGGCGATGTGACGCGCCAGTGGCACGTCATCGACGCTCAGGACGTCGTCCTGGGCCGTCTGGCCTCCACTGCGGCCTCCATCCTGCGCGGCAAGCACAAGCCGATCTACGCGCCCCACGTTGACACGGGTGACTTCGTCATCATCATCAACGCCGACAAGGTGCACCTCTCCGGCAACAAGCGGACCCAGAAGATGGCCTACCGCCACTCCGGCTACCCGGGCGGTCTGCGCTCGATCCGCTACGACGAGCTGCTCGACAAGAACCCGGAGAAGGCCATCGAGAAGGCCGTCAAGGGCATGCTCCCCAAGAACACCCTGGGCCGTCAGATGCTCTCGAAGCTGAAGGTCTACTCGGGCGACCAGCACCCGCACGCTGCCCAGCAGCCGGTGCCGTTCGAGATCACCCAGGTCGCGCAGTAAGTCCGGCCACCCCCTAAGACTGAAGAGAATCTGAGGAGCATCGTGGCCGAGACCACTGCCGAGCAGCCGCTCGAAGAGATCGACATCGAGAGCTACACCACCGAGACCGAGGTTCCCCTCGAGGGCGAGTACACCTCCGAGTCTCTGGCGTCCCGCTTCGGCGAGCCCCAGCCGGCCGCCGGCCTGGGCCGTCGCAAGAACGCCATCGCCCGCGTCCGGATCGTTCCGGGCACCGGCAAGTGGAAGATCAACGGTCGCACCCTTGAGGACTACTTCCCGAACAAGGTGCACCAGCAGGAAGTCAACGAGCCCTTCAAGGTGCTCGAGCTCGAGGGCCGCTACGACGTCATCGCCCGTATCGCGGGTGGCGGCGTCTCCGGTCAGGCCGGTGCCCTGCGCCTCGGCGTGGCCCGCGCCCTGAACGAGGCCGACGTGGACAACAACCGCGGCCCGCTGAAGAAGGCCGGCTTCCTGCGCCGCGACGACCGCGCGGTCGAGCGGAAGAAGGCCGGTCTGAAGAAGGCCCGCAAGGCTCCGCAGTACAGCAAGCGCTAATCGCTGCTTGTACAGCACGTTCGCCCCGGCGGCACGCAGTGTGTGCTGCCGGGGCGTTCGTTTATCACAGATTCGCGGCGTATAACGGCATAAGAGCAAAGTCTGCAAAGGCGTTCGGCCGTTAGTGAGTTCGGACTCTTTCCGAAGCTTCTGAGCCTCCCCCCACTGCTGAATGCGTGGGACGGCCCCCAAGGATTTGCATAAGTTCGGAGGACACCAGTGGGACGACTCTTCGGCACGGACGGCGTGCGCGGTGTCGCAAACGCGGATCTGACGGCTGAGCTCGCGCTCGGTCTGTCGGTCGCGGCGGCACACGTGCTCGCCGAGGCGGGTACCTTCGAGGGCCACCGGCCGGTGGCGGTGGTCGGTCGGGATCCGCGCGCGTCCGGGGAGTTCCTGGAGGCCGCGGTGGTCGCGGGCCTGGCCAGCGCCGGTGTCGACGTCCTGCGTGTCGGCGTGCTGCCCACCCCCGCCGTGGCGTATCTCACCGGCGAGCTGGGTGCCGACCTCGGCGTGATGCTCTCCGCCAGCCACAACGCGATGCCCGACAACGGCATCAAGTTCCTCGCGCGCGGCGGGCACAAGCTCGACGACGAGCTCGAGGACAAGATCGAGGCCGTGTACGAGGAGCACCGCACCGGCGCCCCCTGGGACCGCCCCACGGGTGCGGGCGTCGGCCGCGTGAAGTCGTACGACGAGGGCTTCGAGAGTTACGTCGCGCACCTCCTCGGCGTCCTGCCGAACCGGCTCGACGGGCTGAAGATCGTCCTCGACGAGGCGCACGGCGCGGCCGCCGCCGCCTCGCCCGAGGCGTTCCGGCGGGCCGGTGCCGAGGTCGTCACGATCGGCGCCGACCCAGACGGGCTGAACATCAACGACGGCTGCGGCTCCACGCACCTCGATCTGCTGAAGGCCGCCGTCGTCGAGCACGGCGCCGACCTCGGTATCGCGCACGACGGCGACGCCGACCGCTGCCTCGCCGTGGACCACACGGGTGCCGAGGTCGACGGCGACCAGATCCTCGCCGTGCTGGCCCTGGCGATGCGCGAGCGCGGCGTGCTGCGCGAGGACACCGTCGTCGCGACCGTCATGTCCAACCTGGGCTTCAAGCTCGCCATGGAGCGCGAGGGCCTGTTCCTCGTGCAGACCGCCGTCGGCGACCGCTATGTGCTCGAGGAGATGAAGGAGAACGGCTACGCGCTCGGCGGCGAGCAGTCCGGGCACGTGATCGTCCTCGACCACGCCACGACCGGCGACGGCACGCTGACCGGCCTGTTGCTTGCGGCGCGGGTCGCCGAGACGGGACGTACGCTCGCGGACCTGGCCGCCGTCATGGAGCGGCTGCCGCAGGTGCTCGTCAACGTTCCGGACGTCGACAAGTCCCAGGTGCACACCTCCACCGAGCTGACCGCCGCGATCGCCGACGCGGAGCGTGAACTGGGCTCCACGGGGCGCGTGCTGCTGCGCCCGTCGGGCACCGAGCCGCTGGTACGCGTCATGGTGGAGGCCGCCGACATCGACCAGGCACGGTCGGTCGCCGGGCGGCTGGCCGACGTGGTGAAGTCGGTGCTCGGTTAGATCTGTTGACGGAGCGGCCACCCGCGGGGGTGGCCGCTCTGCTGTTGCGGCTGGTGTTTTGTCGGGGCGTCACCTGGGGCTTGGGCACCCCCTGTGTCCGGTCACAGCTTCCGCAGGCTCAGCCGCTGCACCTTGTGGTCCGGGCCCTTGCGCAGGACGAGCGTGGCGCGGCCGCGCGTGGGCGCCACGTTCTGCAGCAGATTGGGCTTGTTGATGGTCCGCCAGGTCATGCGTGCGTAGTCGAGGGCCTCCTCCTCGGACACCTGCGTGTACTTGCGGAAGTACGAGGACGGGTTCTGGAAGGCGGTCTCGCGCAGCTTGCGGAAGCGGTTCAGGTACCAGCGCTCGATGTCCTCGGTGCGCGCGTCCACGTACACGCTGAAGTCGAAGTAGTCGGCGAGGCCGACCCGGGTGCGGCCGTCCTGGCCGGGCAGCGCGGGCTGCAGGACGTTGAGGCCCTCGACGATGAGGATGTCGGGGCGGCGGACGGTGAGCTTCTGGCCGGGCACGATGTCGTAGATCAGGTGCGAGTAGACGGGGGCCGTCACCTCGTCCTTGCCGGCCTTGATGTCCGCGACGAAACGGGTGAGCGCACGGCGGTCGTACGACTCGGGGAAGCCCTTGCGCGACATCATGCCGCGCGTCTCGAGCTCCTTGGTGGGCAGCAGGAAACCGTCCGTGGTCACCAACTCCACGCGCGGGTGCTCGGGCCAGCGGGAGAGCAGCGCCTGCAGCAGACGCGCGACGGTGGACTTGCCGACCGCCACCGATCCGGCGATCCCTATGACGAACGGCGTGCCCGACTGGGAGCCGTTCTCGCCGAGAAAGGTGTTGAGGGCGCCACGGAGTCCGCTGGTCGCGCCGACGTACAGATTGAGCAGGCGCGACAGAGGCAGATAGATGTCCCGCACCTCGTCGAGATCGATGACGTCGCCGAGGCCGCGCAGTCTCTCGAGCTCCTCCGCGGTCAGCGGCAGTGGCGTCTTGTCGCGCAGGGCGCTCCATTCGGCACGGGTGAGGTCGACGTAGGGAGTCGCCTCCGGCCTGGACCGGTGGGCGCTCCGCGGTTGCGTGAAGACCGTAGAGATCACAGTTCATTGTTACGGGAGTTTGAACGGGACGGGGCGTGGGGTCGGTCACGCGGGCACCCCCGGGCGTCAGGCCCTAGGTCTGGACCTGGGTGCCGGGCGGGGATACGGTCCCGCCACCCGGTGCCGAGCCGCGCACCGGGGCCGCAGGGGGTTTGGGGGTCACCATGTCCGTACATCTTCGCGTTTTCGCCCGGCGCGGAGCTGCCGCGGGACGTGCGCGGGCGCGTTTACGGGCGGGTGCGCGGGCTGATTTCGAGGGGCGGGTCTGCAGCGAACTGTCGGCGGATCTGCCGGACGAGGATCTGGGCGAGGACCTCGGCGACGCCCTCGACCTGTACGAGATGGGCAGCAAGCCCCGGTGCGAGGAGGTCGAGTACCTGGAGCTCGTACGGAAGGCGATGGAGCGGATCGAGCGGGGGGAGTGAGGAACGGGCGGGCCGATGAGGACCCGTCGGCCGAGTGATCACCGGTGTCATGATCACGATCACGTACCGGCTGGTAACTCCATGATCATCACGCCCGGGTCCGCTCGTAGAGTGAGCGCACTCAGCGATGGTCCGCAGCGGTGGTGGACGGGCGTTCACCCCGGGGGGTGGGCTGTCGGTCGTCCACAGAGAGGCGTTCCTGCCATGAGGTCCACCCTTGCCCGTCGTACCGCTGCCGCCGCGTCCGTGGCCTGTCTCGCACTGCTGTCCACCGCCTGCGGGGGTTCGGACGCGGACGAGGATGACAAGGCCAAGGGTGGCAAGGCCACCTCGGCCGCCTCGGCCGCGCCCGCAGCCAAGGCGCTGACGGCCGCCGAGCTGGAGAAGGCCGCGCTGGTGACCGGCGACGTCAAGGGCCACAAGGTCGAGAAGGCCGGCGCCAAGGACGTCCTCGCGCCCGAGGCCGTCAAGGCCGACCAGGCCGGGTGCCGGCCGTTCGCGTACGCCATGAGCGGCGTGCCGGTCGGTGAGCCCGGGGCGACCGTGCAGCGCGTGGTCAGCAGCGAGGCCGAGAAAACGGACGAGCCCTCGACGGAGGAGCTGGCCGACATGACCGAGGAGGAGATCGAGGAGGCGCTGACCTCGGCCTTCGACGTGACGACGACGTTCACCTCCCTCTCCTCGTACGAGGGTGGGGGCGCCGGGGAGACCGTCAGGGACCTGCGCACCGCCGCCACCAACTGTGCGGGCGGCTTCACCCTGACCGTCGACGGTGAGAAGCAGAAGGTCACCAAGCTCACCGAGGAGAGCGTCAGCGGCGGTGACGAGGCCCTGGCCTGGACGGTGTCGGCTCTTCAGGACGGGGAGCCGGTCGAGACGAAGCTCGTGGTCGTCCGTCAGGGCACCACACTCGCCTCCTTCGCCTCGGTCAACATGGCTGCGTTGAGCACGGGTGCGGACTTCGAGCTGCCGACCGCCGTCGTCGAGGCGCAGCTGGCCAAGCTCGGCTGAGCCCGCCGGGCCCTGGTGTGCGCGGCACGCGGCGTGCCGCGCACACGGATCCCCGAGCGGCACCACGAGGTACGGGAGTTGCTGTCCTGCGGATGAGCGCATAGCACAAAACAGCCGGACCTGCCGAAAACGCGCGGCCGGTGAAGAGAGTGAAACGACCTTCGAGTCGTGGGTGGTGAGGGCTCGCCGTAGGCTGCGGCCATGTGCGGAATCGTGGGTTACGTCGGCTCGCAGTCGGCGCTTGACGTCGTACTGGCCGGGCTGAAGCGGCTGGAATACCGGGGTTACGACTCGGCCGGCGTCGCCGTGCTCGCCGACGGCGGGCTGGCCGCCGCCAAGAAGGCCGGGAAGCTCGGCAACCTGGAGAAGGAGCTGGCCGAGCGGCCGATGCCGGCCGGGACCACCGGCATCGGGCACACCCGCTGGGCCACCCACGGAGGACCCACGGACGCCAACGCGCATCCGCACCTCGACAACGCGGGCCGCGTCGCCGTCGTGCACAACGGCATCATCGAGAACTTCGCGGAGCTGCGCAGCGAGCTGGCGGAGCGGGGGCACGACCTGGCGTCCGAGACGGACACCGAGGTCGTCGCGCACCTGCTCGCCGAGGAGTTCTCCGGCTGCACGGACCTCGCCGAGGCGATGCGGCTGGTGTGCCGGCGTCTGGAGGGCGCGTTCACGCTGGTCGCGGTGCATGCGGACGACCCCGACCTGGTGGTCGGGGCGCGGCGGAACTCGCCGCTGGTGGTGGGCGTCGGGGAGGGCGAGTCCTTCCTCGCGTCCGACGTCGCCGCGTTCATCGCCCACACGCGCTCGGCGATCGAGCTGGGACAGGACCAGGTGGTCGAGCTGCGGCGGGACGGGGTGACGGTCACCGACTTCGACGGCAGGCCCGCCGACGTGCGTTCGTACCACGTGGACTGGGACGCCGAGGCGGCTGAAAAGGGGGGGTATGACTACTTCATGCTCAAGGAGATCGCCGAGCAGCCCAAGGCGGTCGCCGATACGTTGCTGGGGCGCATCGACGCCTCGGGTTCGCTGACGCTGGACGAGGTCCGCATCCCGGGCAAGGCGCTGCGGGAGGTCGACAAGGTCGTCATCGTCGCGTGCGGCACGGCCTTCCACGCCGGGCTCATCGCGAAGTACGCCATCGAGCACTGGACCCGGATCCCCTGCGAGGTGGAGCTCGCCAGCGAGTTCCGCTACCGGGACCCCATCCTCGATCCGCAGACGCTCGTCATCGCCATCTCGCAGTCCGGCGAGACCATGGACACTCTCATGGCGCTGCGGCACGCCCGCGAGCAGGGCTCCCGGGTGCTGGCGATCTGCAACACCAACGGGTCGACGATCCCGCGCGAGTCCGACGCCGTGCTGTACACGCACGCGGGCCCCGAGGTCGCCGTCGCGTCCACGAAGGCGTTCCTGACACAGCTCGTCGCCTGCTACCTGGTGGCGCTCTATCTGGGCCAGGTGCGCGGCACGAAGTGGGGCGACGAGATCCACGCCGTCGTCCGGGACCTGGCGCAGATCTCCGACCAGGTCGAGCGGGTCCTTCAGACCATGGAACCGGTGCGGGAGCTGGCGCGGTCGCTCGCCGACAAGGACACGGTGCTGTTCCTGGGCCGCCATGTGGGCTATCCCGTAGCCCTGGAAGGCGCGTTGAAGCTCAAGGAGCTCGCGTACATGCACGCCGAGGGCTTCGCCGCCGGCGAGCTGAAGCACGGGCCGATCGCCCTCATCGAGGAAGACCTGCCGGTGGTCGTCGTGGTGCCGTCGCCGCGCGGGCGCTCGGTACTCCACGACAAGATCGTTTCGAACATGCAGGAGATCCGGGCGCGGGGTGCCCGGACGATCGTGATCGCGGAGGAGGGGGACGAGACGGTCGTGCCGTACGCCGACCACCTGATCCGCATCCCGGCCACCCCGACGCTGCTGCAACCGCTCGTCGCCACCGTGCCGCTGCAGGTCTTCGCCTGCGAGCTGGCCACGGCCCGCGGCAATGAGGTGGACCAGCCGCGCAACCTCGCGAAGTCTGTGACGGTGGAGTGATGCGGGCGCGCGTTGCCGGCACCGGGGGAGCTGCCACGGGAGCGGGATCGTGATCATCGGGGTGGGTATCGACGTGGCCGAGATCGACCGGTTCCGCAGGTCCATGGAGCGCACGCCCGGGATGGCCCGACGGCTGTTCGTGGAGCGGGAGTTGGTGCTGCCCAGCGGGGAGCGGCGCGGCATAGCCTCACTGGCCGTCCGTTTCGCGGCCAAGGAAGCCATCGCCAAGGCCCTCGGCGCCCCGGCCGGCCTGCACTGGACGGACGCGGAGGTCTACGTCGAGGACAGCGGCCAGCCGCGCGTACGCGTACGCGGCACGGTCGCCGCCCGCGCGGCCGAACTCGGCGTCCGCTCCTGGCATGTCTCGCTGAGCCATGACGCGGGGGTGGCTTCGGCGGTGGTGATCGCGGAGGGGTGACGGGTCCGCGTTCGCTGTACGGCACCCCCGACTGGGGGAGACTGAACGGCATGCGTACTGCGTACAGCGTGGAAACGGTAAGGGCGGCCGAGCGCGAGCTCATGGCGAGGCTCCCGGAGGGGACCCTCATGCAGCGCGCGGCCGCAGGCCTCGCCACCGCCTGCGCCGAACTGCTCGGCCGCGTCTACGGCACCCGCATCGCCGTCCTCGTCGGCAGCGGCGACAACGGCGGCGACGCCCTGTACGCGGGCGCCCGACTGGCCCGTCGCGGCGCAGGGGTGACGGCGGTACTGCTGGCGGCCGACGACCGTACCCACCCGGGCGGCCTCGCGGCCCTGCGGGCGGCAGGCGGAAGCACCGTCCGGCCGCCCGCCGCCGAGGCGCTGATCCACCGTGCCGACCTGGTCGTCGACGGCATCGTGGGCATCGGCGGCAAGGGCGGTCTGCGCCCGGACGCCGCGCGACTGGCGGCGCTGGTCCGGGACGCGCGCGTGCCCGTCGTCGCCGTCGACCTGCCCAGCGGCATCGAACCCGACACCGGCGAGGTCCGCGGCGAGGCGGTACGGGCCGATGTGACCGTGACGTTCGGCACATACAAGCCGGGCCTGCTCATCGACCCCGCACGCGAGCACGCCGGCGCCGTCCGCCTCGTCGGCATCGGGCTCGACCTGCCTGCCGAGGCGGATCTGGAGGCGCTGCAGTACGCCGATGTGGAGCGGCTGTTGCCGGTGCCGGTCGCCGAGAGCGACAAGTACCGGCGGGGGGTCGTGGGCATCGTCGCCGGGTCCGCCCGTTATCCCGGCGCGGCGGTGCTGGCGGTGGCGGGAGCGCTGCGGGGCGGGGCCGGGGCCGTGCGCTACGTCGGTCCCGCGGGCGACGCGGTGATCGCGCGCTTCCCCGAGACCCTGGTGTCCGCCGGGCCGCCCGCGAAGGCGGGCCGCGTGCAGGCCTGGGTCGTCGGACCGGGCGTCGGCGAGAACGCGCAGGAGGTGGCGGAGGTGCTCGACGCCGACGTGCCGGTGCTGGTGGACGCGGACGGGCTGCGCCTCGCCGACCGGGACGCCGTGCGGCGCCGTACCGCACCGACCCTGCTCACGCCGCACGCGGGCGAGGCGGCGGCACTGCTCGGCGTCGACCGTGCGGAGGTCGAGGCCGCACGGCTGGCGTCCGTACGGGAACTCGCCGCGCGGTACGGGGCGACGGTGCTGCTCAAGGGCGCGACCACGCTGGTGGCCGGGCCCGGCGGGGGTGCCGTGCGGGTGAACCCGACGGGGACGCCGTGGCTCGCCACGGCGGGGAGCGGGGATGTGCTGTCGGGGCTTGCCGGGTCGTTGCTCGCGGCGGGGCTGGAGGCGCGGGATGCCGGGTCCGTCGCGGCGTATCTGCATGGGCTGGCGGGGCGGTTCGCGGCGGAGGGGGCTCCCGCTGGGGCGCTGGAGGTGGCCGAGGCTCTGCCTCGGGCCTGGCGGGACGTCACGGGGTGACGTTCCGCCAGGGGGTGGACGCGCCGCCTGGTCGGGGGCGGAGGTTCGAGGCGCAGCCCGGCGCCGCGGGGGTTCCGCCTGTGCCCACCCTCCCCCATTGCCTTAAGGGCATGGGAGGTGCCCCCATCGCCCCAGCGGAACGACTGCCCACAGGCGGGCGGCGCGGGACGGCTGCCCACAGGCTGTGTCGTGGGGCTCTGAGACACTGGGTCCGCTATGAATGAGACTGCCCCACTGCGCGCACGCGCCGAGATCGACCTGTCCGCCCTGCGGGCCAACGTGCGGAGGCTGCGTGCCCTGGCGCCGGGGGCCGCCTTCATGGCCGTCGTGAAGGCGGACGCGTACGGGCACGGGATGATCCCCTGCGCGCGTGCCGCCCTGGAGGCGGGCGCCACTTGGCTCGGCACCGCGACGCCCGAGGAGGCGCTCGCGCTGCGCGCCGCCGGGTTCGGGCCCGACCGGGCCCGCGTCATGTGCTGGCTGTGGACGCCGGGCGGCCCGTGGCGCGAAGCCATCGAGGCGGATCTGGACATCGCGGTCAGCGACATGTGGGCCCTGCGGGAGGTCACGGCCGCCGCGCGGCAGGCGGGCCGGCTCGCCCGTATCCAGCTGAAGGCCGACACCGGCCTCGGGCGCAACGGCTGCCAACCCGCAGACTGGCCCGAGCTCATCGGCGAGTCCCTCGCCGCGGAGGCCGAGGGGCTCGTCCGGGTCACCGGGCTCTGGTCGCATTTCGCCTGCGCCGACGAGCCGGGGCACCCGTCCATCGAGGCCCAGCTCGCCCTGTTCCGCGAGATGGTGACGTACGCGGAGGAGCGGGGCGTGCGCCCGGAGGTGCGGCACATCGCCAACTCGCCCGGCACGCTGACCCTTCCGGAGACGCACTTCGATCTCGTACGTCCGGGAATCGCGATGTACGGCATCTCGCCCAGCCCGGAGGTCGGCACCTCCGCGGACCTCGGGCTGCGTCCTGTCATGACGCTCTCCGCGTCGCTCGCGCTCGTGAAGCACGTTCCGGGCGGCCACGGTGTGAGTTACGGACATCACTACGTCACACCGGGGGCCACGACACTCGGCCTCATCCCCGTCGGTTACGGTGACGGGATCCCGCGGCACGCATCCGGCACCGGCCCCGTTCTGGTCGGCGGCAAGCTGCGCACGGTCGCGGGACGTATCGCGATGGACCAGTTCGTGGTGGATCTCGGAGGGGACGAGCCGTCGGCGGGCGCGGAAGCGGTGCTGTTCGGACCGGGCGACCGGGGCGAACCGACCGCCGAGGACTGGGCACAGGCGGCGGGGACCATCGCGTACGAGATCGTCACCCGCATCGGAACGCGCGTTCCACGCGTCTATGTGGACGAGCGGCCCGAGGGCGACGGCGAGGAAGGGTGCGACGGCGAGCGGTCCGGCCGTGAGGCGGGCCCCGGCGGCGGACGGCGCGCAGGCACGGACTGACCCGGCCTGAGCCGGCGAACCGCACACCTGGCCCGACGACCGCGCACCGAGCCAGTACGACCCAGCACCACGCCCGACGACCGAGCACCGAGCAGCATGCCCCACGACCGGGCGCCCAGCACCGAACGCACAGCCGATGACCGAGCACGACCCCGACGACCGAGTACCGATTGAGGAGCGGCACGTGAGCGAGAGCAGCGCGGAGGCTGTCGCGGAAGCGGCCACGGCGGCCGCCTCGGCCGCCGGCAGCTGGCGCCGCGCCGGGCTGTTGGGGACCGCGATAGGCGTGATCGCCGCGGGTGCCGCAGCCGGCGTCGCCGTCGAGCGGATGACCGTCGGCCGCGGGATGCGGCAGAAGGCCCGGCTCGCCCTGGATTCCACCGGACCCTACGGCACGCTGCGCGGCAAGCCGGGCAAGGCGTACGCGGACGACGGCACCGAGCTGTACTACGAGATCGACGAGATCGAGCCGGACGGCGGGACGGCGCCGCGCCGCCTGAGGCTGTTCGGCCGCAAGGCCCCCGCGCCCGTCACCGTCGTCTTCTGCCACGGCTACTGCCTCAACCAGGACTCCTGGCACTTCCAACGGGCCGCGCTCCGCGGGGTCGTGCGGACGGTGCACTGGGACCAGCGCAGCCACGGCCGCTCCGGGCGCGGCGTCGCGCAGGCGGCGACGGCCGAAGGGGACGGCGTGCCGGTCTCCATCGACCAGCTGGGCCGTGACCTGAAGGCCGTCATAGACGCGGCCGCTCCCGAGGGCCGGCTGGTGCTCGTCGGGCACTCGATGGGCGGCATGACGATCATGGCGCTGGCCGGCCACTACCCCGAGCTGATACGCGACCGTGTCGTCGGCGCGGCCCTCGTCGGTACGTCGTCCGGGCGGCTCGGCGAGGTCAACTACGGTCTGCCGGTCGCGGGTGTCAACGCGATCCGGCGCTTCCTGCCCGGCGTACTGAAGGCACTGGGCCAGCAGGCCGAACTGGTGGAGCGGGGGCGGCGCGCGACGGCCGACCTGTTCGCGGGGATCATCAAGCGCTACTCGTTCGCCTCCAAGGATGTCGACCCGGCGGTCGCGCGGTTCGCCGAGCGGATGATCGAAGGGACGCCGATCGACGTGGTCGCCGAGTTCTACCCGGCGTTCAACGAGCACGACAAGACCGAGGCGCTCAGGCGGTTCGCCGACATACCCGTCCTGGTTCTGGCCGGAGACCAGGACCTGGTCACGCCCAGCGAGCACAGCGAGGCCATCGCGGACCTGCTGCCCGACGCCGAGCTGGTCCTCGTACCGGACGCGGGGCACCTGGTGATGCTGGAGCACCCCGAGGTGGTCACGGACCGCCTCGCGGACCTGCTCGCCAGGGCCGGGGCCGTCCCCGCAGGGGCTAACGTGGGGGCCTATGGAAGCACCGCACAATCCGGCGACTGAACCGGCCGAGCCGGTCGACCGCACCAGCACCCCCACCACCGTGGGTATCACCGTCACCTCGCCCGAGCAGATGAAGGAGCTGGGCCGCCGCCTGGCCAAGCTGCTGCGCGCCGGCGATCTCGTGATGCTCACCGGCGAGCTGGGGGCGGGCAAGACGACGCTGACCCGCGGGCTCGGCGAGGGCCTGGACGTGCGCGGCGCGGTCACCTCCCCGACCTTCGTCATCGCCCGTGTCCACCCGTCGCTCGGCGACGGTCCGCCGCTGGTGCACGTGGACGCGTACCGGCTGGGCGGAGGGCTCGACGAGATGGAGGACCTCGACCTCGACGTGTCGCTGCCCGACTCCGTGATGGTCGTGGAGTGGGGCGAGGGCAAGGTCGAGGGCCTCTCGGACGACCGGCTGCAGGTCCTCATCCACCGGGCCACCGGGGACACCACGGACGAGGTGCGCGAGGTCACGCTCACCGGGTACGGCGAGCGGTGGGCGGCGACGGACCTGGCGGTGCTGGCCGCCTGACCGGGGGATTCCCGAAGATTCACCCGAAGGTACCGACAGGCCGTCGGGAAGATATTGCGCGGTGCGGGGTGTGCGTGTTCACATGGACCCGTACTGGTTAGGCCTGCCTAACCACGGCTGCTCCCGGAGTCCCAGGAGGCGTCCATGTCGGCTTCTGAACGTGACGTGCCGGCTGCCGGGCGGTCGGCGGATCGGCCGGTCGCCGCTCCTCCGGCGGCCGGAGGGCCCACTGCGTCTCCGGCTCCGCCGTCGATGGGGGAGCTGCTTGCGGCCTGTGCGGCGGCCGCCGCGGTTTCCACGCCGCCTTGGGCGCCCCATCCGGTGGGGCGGCGCACCTGATGTGAAGGCCGCCGTGCGACGTGGGCTGTGCCCACCCCGGTTACGGCACCACTACGACCTTCGTGCCCACCGTCGCGAACGTCCACATCGCGTTGCCGTCCTCGCGGGTCTCGCGGATGCCGCCCGTCTGCTTCGTCTGGTCGGGCTTCGCGGTCGAGCCGTTGACGGCCGCGCTGAAGCCGATCACCACGCCGTCGACGTCGGCGAACCGCACCACGTGCTCGATCGGCACGCCGTCCGAGCCCATCACCGTGCTGGAGCGCGATGTGACGGTGTAGGTGCCCACGTCCGGGTCGACCGTGCTCGGCGTGACCTCGAACGTCCGCTTCGTCTCGCCGTCCGCTTCGACCAGCCAGACGCGGTGGTCCTCCAGCGAGTAGACGACCCGCTCACCGGTACCGGACTCGTCCGGAGGGGTCGTCGGCTCCTTCTTCTCGGCGCTCTGCGTGGGGGACTGCGACACGGTGGGGGACGCGGATGGTTCGGCCTTGCCGAGGGTGTCCGGCACGTTGGCGGCGGCCTGGACGGCGAGGAAGCCGACCACGGCGATGGCCGCAGCGGTGAGCCCGGCCACGAATCCCGAGCTGCTCCTTGCCACCAGTGCCACCTCTCGTACGTACGCGCGTCCTGGAACCCCTGACGGTGACGGTAGCAGCAGGTGTGCGGCACACCTGGGCGGCCGTGCCCCGGGCGGCCAAGCCGTAGGCTGTTTGCGTGCTCTTGCTCGCTCTGGATACCGCCACCCCCGCCGTCACCGTCGCGCTGCACGACGGAGAGTCAGTCGTCGCATCGTCGAGTCAGGTGGACGCCCGCCGCCACGGCGAGCTGCTCCTGCCGGCCGTCGACCGTGTGCTGGCCGAGGCCGGGTGCAAGCTCGACGCGGTCACCGGCATCGTCGTCGGCGTCGGGCCGGGACCGTACACCGGGCTGCGCGTCGGCCTGATGACCGCCGACACGTTCGGCCTGGTGCTCGGCGTGCCCGTGCACGGCCTGTGCACGCTCGACGCCCTTGCGTACGCCTCGTGCATCGAGGGCCCCTTCGTCGCGGCGACGGACGCCCGGCGCAAGGAGGTCTACTGGGCCCGGTACGCGGACCGGCGCACCCGCGTCACGGAGCCCGCCGTGGACCGGCCCGCCGACATCGCCGAGCAGGTCGCCGGGCTGCCGGCGGTCGGCGCGGGCGCGCGGCTCTACCCGGACATGTTCCCGAACGCGCACGAGCCGGAGAACGTGTCCGCGGCCGCACTCGCCTCGCTGGCGGTGGAGAAACTGCAGGCGGGCGAGGAACTGGCCGCGCCCCGGCCGCTGTACCTGCGCCGCCCGGATGCTCAGGTGCCCAAGAACTACAAGGTGGTCACCCCGAAGTGACAGCTGTGGAACTGCGCGAGATGCGCTGGTGGGACATCGATCCCGTGCTGGAGCTCGAGCGCGAACTGTTTCCCGACGACGCCTGGTCGCGAGGCATGTTCTGGTCGGAGCTCGCCCATGCGCGCGGCCAGGGCGCGACCCGCTGCTATGTCGTGGCCGAGGACGGCGAACGGCTCGTCGGTTACGCGGGACTATCGGTCACCGGATCGGGTGACGAGGAGAGTTCCGCGGTGGTGGGTGACGTACAGACCATCGCCGTGGCCCGCGACCAGTGGGGCACCGGGCTCGGCGGACGGCTGCTCACCGAGCTGCTGCGGGCCGCGACCGCCTTCGAGTGCGTCGAGGTGCTGCTCGAATGCCGCGTCGACAACCTCCGCGCCCAGAAGCTCTACGAGCGGTTCGGCTTCGAACCCATCGGCTTCCGGCGCGGCTACTACCAGCCGGGGAACGTCGATGCCGTGGTCATGCGGCTGAC
This sequence comes from Streptomyces sp. NPDC002577, assembly GCF_053594815.1. Taxonomy (NCBI): domain Bacteria; kingdom Bacillati; phylum Actinomycetota; class Actinomycetes; order Kitasatosporales; family Streptomycetaceae; genus Streptomyces; species Streptomyces sp. NPDC002577. The sequence continues at coordinate 68,211 of NZ_JBSFWK010000023.1, forward strand.
GGGCCCCTCCGGACCGTCCCCGGCCGGCCCCTCCGCTTCCGGCACAGACCATCCCTCCACCTCCGTGAACGGCGTACAAGGAAACCGGATCCATGGCTGACTCAGGCGATGCCCCTCTCGTACTCGGCATCGAGACCTCCTGTGACGAGACCGGCGTCGGCATCGTCCACGGCACCACGCTGCTCGCGGACGCCGTCGCGTCGAGCGTCGACGAGCACGCCCGCTTCGGCGGCGTCGTGCCGGAGGTCGCGAGCCGCGCGCACCTGGAGGCGATGGTGCCGACCATCGAGCGCGCGCTGAAGGAGGCCGGGGTCGCGGCCACCGACCTGGACGGCATCGCGGTGACCGCCGGGCCCGGGCTCGCGGGCGCGCTGCTGGTCGGCGTCTCGGCCGCGAAGGCGTACGCGTACGCGCTGGGCAAGCCGCTCTACGGCGTGAACCATCTGGCGTCGCACATCTGCGTGGACCAGCTGGAGCACGGCGCGCTGCCCGAGCCCACGATGGCGCTGCTCGTCTCCGGCGGGCACTCGTCGCTGCTGCTGTCCACGGACATCACCTCGGACGTACGGCCGATGGGCGCGACCATCGACGACGCGGCGGGCGAGGCCTTCGACAAGATCGCGCGCGTACTGAACCTGGGCTTCCCGGGCGGTCCGGTCATCGACCGTTACGCGAAGGAGGGCGACCCGGAGGCGATCGCGTTCCCGCGCGGCCTCACCGGTCCGCGCGACCCCGCGTACGACTTCTCCTTCTCCGGGCTGAAGACGGCCGTCGCCCGCTGGATCGAGGCGAAGCGGGCTCTGGGCGAGGAGGTGCCGGTGCGTGATGTCGCGGCGTCCTTCCAGGAGGCCGTCGTGGACGTGCTGACCCGGAAGGCCGTACGGGCCTGCAAGGACGAGGGCGTCGACCACCTCATGATCGGTGGCGGTGTGGCGGCCAACTCCCGGCTGCGGGTGCTCGCTCAGGAGCGCTGCGAGGCCGCCGGTATCCGGCTGCGGGTGCCGCGGCCCAAGCTGTGCACCGACAACGGCGCGATGGTCGCGGCGCTCGGCGCGGAGATGGTGGCGCGCGGGCGCGCGGCGTCGGACTGGGACCTGTCCGCCGACTCGTCGCTGCCGGTGACGGACCCTCATGTGCCCGGCACGTCCCAGGGCCACGGGCACCGCCATGACCACGACCATGTGCACGAGGTCGCGAAGGACAACCTGTACTCATGACGGTCGCGTTAATGTGGGAGGCGCGGGCGGTCGAGGGCCGGGGCGAGGAACTTCTCGCCTGGGCGCGGGCACAGGAGCTGTCGGAACGGCCCCTGCGCCGGGAGACCTTCCGCGCGCCCTCGGACCGGGTCCTGGTCATCACCTGGTGGGACGCTGAGTACGACGCCGAGCTGCCTGAACTGCCCGAGCCGGAGGGGGCGTTGGTGACGCGGGCGGTGCACCGGTGGCGGTTCGAGTCGGTGTGTGAAGAGGCGCGGTCCGCCTGAGAATTCTCAATGAAGTCTGAGAGTTTCCGAAGGAAACCGGGGAAGCGGTATCCGCTGAAATAATTCGGACTTACGTTCTTGCGCGTGACCGAAGAAAGAGGCCCCGGAAGCCGCGACGGCGCAGACCGTGACGGTGCGAACGGCGACGGCGAGAACCGCGACGCGGACGGCAAGAGACGCAGCCGGCGGTCCCGTGCGCTCAGGACCGCCGGAGTCACGCTCGGCTGCCTCCTCCTGCTCAGCGGCGCCGGGGCGGGCTGGGTCTACTGGAAACTGGACAACAACATCCAGAGTGTGGACATAGACGGCGCTCTCGGCGACGACCGGCCGCAGAAGGCGGCGGCGGTGTCGACCCCGTCCCCGACCGCGTCGGCCTCCGACTCCGCGTCGCCTTCCCCGTATCCGTCCGTGTCGGCCGTCCCCGCCGGAGCGCTGAACATCCTTGTGCTGGGCTCGGATTCGCGCAGCGGGAAGCGGAACTCCGAACTCGGCGGCGGCAACAGCTCCGGCGCCCGCTCCGACACGGCGATGATCGTCCACATCGACGCGGACCGCACCGAGGCGACGGTCGTCAGCATCCCGCGCGACACGCTCGTCACGCGCCCGTCGTGCCCCACGTCGTCGGGAGGCAGCACGGCGGTCGCGTACAACGCGATGTTCAACAGCGCGTACTCCGTGGGCGGTGCGGTGTGCGCTGTCAAGACGGTGGAGCAGCTCACCGACGTGCGCATGGACCACTACATCGAGATCGACTTCGGGGGCTTCGCGGACCTGGTGGACGCACTCGGCGGGGTGACGGTCACCACGGACGAGGACATCAACGACGACAAGAGCCACCTCCACCTCGACGCCGGCACGCACCACCTCGACGGCACCAAGGCCCTTGCACTGGCCCGGACCCGGCACGGCATAGGGGACGGCAGCGACCTCGGGCGCATCGGCCTCCAGCAGAAGCTGATCAAGGCGATGCTCGAGGAGGCGACATCGACCGACCTGCTCACCAGTCCGACCCGTCTGTACGACGTGGCCGACGCCGTCACGGGAAGTCTGACGACGGACACGGGCCTCGACTCGCTCGGCGAGCTGATGGGCCTGGCGGACGCGCTCAGCGGCATCTCGGCGGACGATCTGAAGACGGTCATGATGCCGGTCGTGACGGCTCCCTCCGATCCCAACCGGGTGGTGGCGGACGAGCCGGAGGCGAGCGAGCTGTGGGCGTCGCTGCGCTGAGGCCGTAGGGGCCGCTGTCGGCCCGTCCGCGGAATTCCTCGGAAGAATTTCCCGGACCGTGTCGATTCGCGTGTCTCCCGATCGACATACGGGTGAGAGGCGGGAAGAGACCCGCCGTACGACGGTAGGCCGACCGGGCAGGAGCCCGGGGCCGCCGTCCGATCCGATGGGAGACGATCATGCCGCGTTATCTGTCGATGATCCGTGTCGACGAGAGCAGCGCGCCCGCCGAGGGCCCGAGCAAAGCGCTCATGCAGCGCATGGGCGAGCTGATCGAGGAGATGACGAAGGCCGGGGTGCTCCTCGACACCGCGGGCCTCAGGCCGACCGCGGAGGGCACCCGGGTGCACTGGGAGGGCGGGCAGCTGTCCGTCACCGACGGGCCGTTCACCGAGTCCAAGGAGGTCATCGGGGGCTACGCGATGCTCCAGGCCAAGGACATGGCGGAGGCCGTCGAGTGGACCAGGCGCTTCCTGCAGATCCACGAGGAGCACTGGACGGTGACCTGCGAGGTCCGGGAGGTCGTGGAGGGCTGACGAACGGTGGCGGGCCGGGAACGCCGGCAGCCGCGTGCCAGGCGCTACGCGGCTGCCGCCGGGCGCCCGACCAGCATGGTCGGGGCCCCGGCCACCCGTGTGAGGAAGACCGTCGCCGAGTTCGGCCCCTGCGGCCTCACCTTCCGCCGCAACTCCTCCGGTTCGACGGCGGACCCCCGCTTCTTGACGGTCAGGATCCCGACCCCGCGTTCCCGCAACAGCGCCTTCAGCCGCTTCACGTTGAAGGGCAGCTGGTCGGTGATCTCGTAGGCGGTGGCGTACGGGGTGGGGAGCAGTTCGTCCGCGGTGACGTACGCGATGGTCTCGTCGATGAGCCCACCGCCGACGTCCTCGGCGACCTCGGCGACCAGATGCGCGCGGATGACGGCGCCGTCCGGCTCGTAGAGATAACGGCCGACGGGCCGCACCTCCGGATCGGGCAGCCCGCGGCCCGCCAGCCCGCGCGGGCCGGGCAGCAGGGTCGCCCGGACCGTGCCGGGCTCCGTGCCGAACCACAGCACCGCCTCCTTCACGTCCCCGCCGTCCGAGATCCACTCCGCCTCGGCGTCTTCGGGGATCGTCTCGTGGGGGATGCCCGGCGCGATCTTCAGTGCGGCGCGGGGCGCTGTGCGGGCCGCACCGATGGCCCAGGAGAGCGGCGGCGAGTACGCCTCGGGGTCGAACACCCGGCCGCGTCCGCCGCGTCGCGCAGGATCGACGAACACCGCGTCGTACGACCCGGTCTCCACCTCCGTGACATCGGCCTCCCGCACCTCGATCAACTCGTCGAGGCCGAGCGCCTCGGCATTCGCCCGGGCGACCGCGCACGTCAGCGGGTCCCGGTCGACGGCCAGTACCGAGATGCCCGCGCGGGCCAGCGCGATCGCGTCGCCTCCGATCCCGCAGCACAGGTCGGCGACGCTGCGGACGCCGAGCGCGGCGAACCGGCCGGCGCGGTACGCAGCGACCGATGCGCGGGTCGACTGCTCCACGCCGTTCGGCGTGAAGAACATCCGTCCGGCGTCCGCCGCGCCGAATTTCGCCGCGGCCCGCTGCCGCAGCCGCGCCTGCCCGATGGCCGCCGAGACCAGCGCGGCGGTGTGCTCACGGCGCAGCCGCGTGGCCACGGCCAGCTCCTGCGCCGGGTCGATGCCGCGCACCTCGTCGAGGAGGGCGCGGCCCTCGTCGGAGAGCAGCGCGAAGAAGGCGGACACGGAATCTGCGGAGGCGGCGGGAGCACGGTCGTTCACCGGCCCATTGTCGGCCAGCCGGTGGACGGCGCGCGCCCGGCGGCGGTGTCGTCCCGTTCCGGGGGGACGGCGCTGACAAGATGCGACGCCATGCGTCAAATGCGACAAACGGACAAGATTCCTCGATGCGCCCGATGTCGGAGGACATACCCCGGACGCCCGAGGTCCGGGCGAGCGGAGGCTGCTGAGCGAGGAGACGCCAAGCGGCAGGCGGAGGACGCTGATCGGGCGCCGGCGGTTGGGCCGGAGCGGCCTGTCGGCCCGGTGAAGGGCGCTGGGCGAGTGGAGCCCGTTGGGCCGGAGAACCCCGCCGGAGGGCAGAATCCCGCCGGGCGGGAGACGGCCGCTGGTTCGGGGCCGGCCGCTCGACCGGGGCGCCCTGCTGATCGGATGCAGGCCGCTGGTGCGAGGCACGCCGCTGGTCACGTGCAGGCCACTGGGCGGAGGCAGGCCGCAGGGCGCATGCAGAACTCTGGGCAGGGACAGCCTGTCGGGCGGGCGAAGACACCCGGGCTGCTCCAGCCCACTGGGCCGGAGCAGCCCGCCGGGCGGCAGTACGCCGCCGAGTGCGCGAGGGCCGCCGGGCTGGAAGAGGCCGCCGAGCCTGGGAGCGCCGCTCTCTGTGTGGGCGTCGCTCCATGTGCGAGGGCCGCTGGGCGTCAGACGCCCAGCGGGCAGCGGGAGAGTGTCGCTGGGGCGCGGCAGGCGGCGCGGCCGGGGAAAGGCGCGGCGCGGCCCGGGAAGGGTCGGGGCGCGCAGGTCCTGGAGTGGCTGCCGCGGAGCACGAGCGGCCGGGTCGGGCAAGGGTCGTTGCCACGGCCCTCGCGGCGTACGCGACTTCGGCGAGCCCCGCTTCGGGTCTGCCTCGCCGTCATCGCCGTCGCCGCCGTCGCCTCGGGCTGCGGCGACTCCGGCTCGGTCTCCCGTACCGACTCGGGGGCCGTCTCCCGCCCGGGCCCCGGCCCCGGTCCCTTTCCCGGCCCGCCCGGGCGCCTCCAGGCCCCACCCGCCCGCGCCCTCGACGACTACGCGCAGCGGCTGATCGACTCGCAGGCCGCCCGGGTCGCCGCCGCGAAGCGCTGGGGCCTGGCCAGATCTCCGCTGCAGGCCCCCGCCCCGCCCGAGGTCAAGCCGGAGATCGAGACCCGTGAGGGCTTCGAGGTCACGGACGGCGAGGGCCTCGGCCTGCCGCCCGTCTTCACGACCGTCCCCACGACGGACAAGGTCGTCTTCCTCACCATCGACGACGGCGCCGAGAAGGACCCGTCGCTGCTGAGGATGATGAACGACCTGAAGATCCCGTACAGCGCCTTCCTCAGCGACTACCTGGTGAACGAGGACTACGGCTACTTCAAGAAGATGCAGAAGCTCGGCGTCACGCTGAACAACCACACCCTCGACCACCCCTACCTGCCCGGCCTTTCGTACGACGAGCAGCGGCGCGAGATCTGCGGCATGCAGGACATCATGGGGAAGGAGTTCGGCAGGCGCCCCACCGTCTTCCGCCCGCCCTACGGCAACTACAACCGGGACACGCTGCGCGCCGCCAAGTCCTGCGGCATCAAGGCCGTTCCGCTGTGGAACGCCGAGGCCTTCCCGGACCACATGGAGTGGCGGGAGGGGGACCAGGACCTCCACCCCGGCGACATCATCCTCACCCACTTCCGGGGCCGTGAGGACTGGAACGGCACGATGCCCGACCTGATCCGGTACGTCATGAAGGTGATCACCGCCAAGGGATATGCCGTGGCGAGGCTGGAGGACTACCTCTGACGGGAGCTGCGCCGGCCTCGGGCACCGGATTCGTACGGCTGTCCCGTCACCACTTCGTGAGGGCGATTCGCGGTGTTGTCTGCGCCGCGTTGGCACTCCGCTTGACCGAGTGCTAATCGCGGTCATAGTCTCGGCTCTGGCACTCCCCCCTGGAGAGTGCCAGACGCGACGGGCAGGTCCGGCACCCGCGACGACGGATCGACCTGGTCGCCACCTCAGACAGTTAACCCCGTGAGATCTCCGAAGGGGGAGGTCGGATCGTGACGACCGCCAGCTCCAAGGTTGCCATCAAGCCGCTCGAGGACCGCATCGTGGTCCAGCCGCTGGACGCCGAGCAGACCACGGCCTCTGGCCTGGTCATCCCGGACACCGCGAAGGAGAAGCCCCAGGAGGGCGTCGTCCTTGCCGTGGGCCCGGGCCGCTTCGAGAACGGCGAGCGCCTGCCGCTCGACGTGAAGACCGGCGACATCGTGCTGTACAGCAAGTACGGCGGCACCGAGGTGAAGTACAACGGCGAGGAGTACCTCGTCCTCTCGGCGCGCGACGTGCTCGCGATCATCGAGAAGTAGTTCACCCGCTTTGCTTTTTGAGCTGCGCCCCTGGCCACCCCGCTGAAGCCGGGCGGCGAGGGGCGCAGTTCTTTCATACGAGTTCCGAGAGGGCTGAAACGCTCCCATGGCGAAGATCCTGAAGTTCGACGAGGACGCCCGTCGCGCCCTCGAGCGCGGCGTCAACAAGCTTGCCGACACGGTCAAGGTGACGATCGGCCCCAAGGGCCGCAACGTCGTCATCGACAAGAAGTTCGGTGCGCCCACCATCACCAACGACGGTGTCACGATCGCCCGTGAGGTCGAGATCGACGACCCGTACGAGAACCTCGGCGCGCAGCTGGTGAAGGAGGTGGCGACCAAGACCAACGACATCGCGGGTGACGGCACCACCACCGCCACCGTGCTGGCCCAGGCCCTGGTCAAGGAGGGCCTGCGCAACGTCGCCGCCGGCGCCTCCCCGGCCGCCCTGAAGAAGGGCATCGACGCCGCCGTCGCCGCCGTCTCCGACGAGCTGCTCGCGACCGCGCGCCCGATCGACGAGAAGTCCGACATCGCCGCCGTCGCCGCGCTGTCCGCCCAGGACCAGCAGGTCGGCGAGCTCATCGCCGAGGCGATGGACAAGGTGGGCAAGGACGGTGTCATCACCGTCGAGGAGTCCAACACCTTCGGCCTGGAGCTGGACTTCACCGAGGGCATGGCCTTCGACAAGGGCTACCTGTCGCCGTACTTCGTGACGGACCAGGAGCGCATGGAGGCCGTCCTGGAGGACCCGTACATCCTCATCAACCAGGGCAAGATCTCCTCCATCCAGGACCTGCTGCCGCTGCTCGAGAAGGTCATCCAGGCGGGTGCCTCCAAGCCGCTGCTGATCATCGCCGAGGACGTCGAGGGCGAGGCCCTGTCCACCCTCGTCGTGAACAAGATCCGCGGCACGTTCAACGCCGTCGCGGTGAAGGCCCCCGGCTTCGGCGACCGCCGCAAGGCGATGCTGCAGGACATCGCGATCCTCACCGGCGGCCAGGTCATCGCCGAGGAGGTCGGCCTCAAGCTCGACCAGGTCGGCCTCGAGGTGCTCGGCAGCGCCCGCCGCGTGACCGTCACCAAGGACGACACCACCATCGTCGACGGTGGCGGCAAGTCCGAGGACGTCGCGGGCCGCGTCGCCCAGATCAAGGCCGAGATCGAGAACACCGACTCCGACTGGGACCGCGAGAAGCTCCAGGAGCGCCTCGCGAAGCTGGCCGGCGGCGTGTGCGTGATCAAGGTCGGCGCCGCCACCGAGGTGGAGCTGAAGGAGAAGAAGCACCGTCTGGAGGACGCCATCTCCGCGACCCGCGCCGCGGTCGAGGAGGGCATCGTCTCCGGTGGTGGCTCCGCGCTCGTCCACGCCGTGAAGGTGCTCGAGGGCAACCTCGGCAAGACCGGCGACGAGGCCACCGGTGTCTCCGTCGTCCGCCGCGCCGCCGTCGAGCCGCTGCGCTGGATCGCCGAGAACGCCGGCCTCGAGGGCTACGTCATCGTCTCCAAGGTGGCCGAGCTCGAGAAGGGCCAGGGCTACAACGCCGCCACCGGCGAGTACGGCGACCTGGTGAAGTCCGGCGTCATCGACCCGGTCAAGGTCACCCGCTCCGCCCTGGAGAACGCCGCGTCCATCGCGTCGCTGCTGCTCACGACCGAGACCCTGGTCGTCGAGAAGCCGGCCGAGGAGGAGGCCGAGGCCGGTCACGGTCACGGCCACGGGCACGCGCACTGACGTCCTGCGGCCGCGCTGACGTCCTGTCGGCGCACGTCGGCTGAACGACGGAGGAAGGTCCCCGTTCCCTCAGGGAGCGGGGACCTTCCCTCTTTTCTGGTGCGCTACATCTCCAGTGCCTCCAGCTGCCCCATCAGGCCCAGCCTGTCGTACTGCCACCAGCCCTCGACGATCTTGCCGTCCTCGCGGCACCGGTGGACGGTGGTCCCGGCCATGGTGACCTGCTTGTTGCTGGCCGGAATCCCCATGAACTCACCGCTGTGGGTGGCGTTCCAGGTCCAGCGGGTGCAGACCCTGTCGCCCTCGGCGAGCTGGTCGTCGATGGTGAACGCGAAATCGAAACCGGCGCGCCACATCTCTATCTCGCGGCGCATCGCGTCCATCCCGATGTTGTCCGGGTCGTTGGCCGGATCGTGGTCGTGGTAGTTCTCCGCCAGGAACCCGTCGAGCGGCGGAAGGTCGCCCTCGGCGGCGACCGTCTCGAAGAACCTCCGGCAGGTGTCCTTGTAGAGCTGCTCGTCGCGGACGATGTCCAGATCCGTGAACGTCGGCATCTCGTCGCAGAGGGCCACCATCTCCCGGAAGATCCGGTCGGTCTCCGGGAGGTTCGAGTTCCTCATCGCGTCCTCGTACGAGGGGAACTCGACTATCTCGATGAAGTGGGAGTCGTCGGACCGGTCCTTGCCGATGACGCTGTGCGAGGCGGTCCTCTTGCCCTTGGTCTGCTCGACCCATGTGTCCATGAGCCGGTTCATCTCGTCGAATCTGCTCGTCTTGCAGTCAATGAGCTGGACGAACGTCATGGCGCCTCCCGAAGTGCTCGGACCTGGTGAGATGCCACCATTTTAGTGAAAAATCCGTTTCATCCGATTCAATGAAGCCCGAGGAGGTCCGGCTTCCCCGAGGTCACCGGGAGGTCACCGGGGTCCGTACTTCCGCCCCGTCTTCGACGAGATCCCGCCGACCAGGGACCGCGGCGTCACCTTCACCAGGCCCATCAGCGCCTTGTACCGAGGGTCCGGAATCGACAGCGTCCTGCCGCGCGACAGATCGGCCAGCGCCGCCGTGACCAGCTTGTCCGCGTCGAGCCACATCCACTTGGGAATGTTGTCCGTCGCCATCCCGGCGCGCTGGTGGAACTCGGTCCGTACGAAGCCGGGGCACAGCGCCATCAGCCGTACGCCCGATCCGGCCAGGTCCTTCGCCGCACCCTGCGTGAACTGCACGACCCACGCCTTAGACGCGCCGTACGTCCCGCGCGGCACGAAGGCCGCCACCGAGGCGACATTGATCACGGCTCCGCGGCCGCGCTCCCGCATCGTCTCCGCCGCCGCCGACGTCAGCCGGAGCACCGCCTCGCAGTGCACCTTGAGCATGGTCAGCTCGTCGGCCATGGAGACCTCCAGATACCGGCCCTTGTTGCCGAAGCCCGCGTTGTTGACCAGCAGGTCGACCGGGTTCCTGCGGTCCTTCAGGCGTGCGGCGACCGCCTCGATGCCGTCCTCCGTCGCGAGGTCCGCCGTCAGCACCTCCGCCTCGATGCCGTGCCGGTCGTGCAGCTCGGTGGCCTGTTCGCGCAGCCGCTTGGTGTCGCGCGCCACCAGGACCAGGTCGCGGCCGTCTGCGGCGAGCCGCCGCGCGAAGGCGGCACCGATGCCCGCCGTGGATCCCGTAATCAGAGCCGTTGTCATGGATCAAGGCTAATCAACTGCCCGTTTCCGCGCCCTGGCCCGTCCGCCCGCCGGCACATGGCAGGCGGATCCGCCGTACGCGTGACAAGGGTCGTACGAGTGACCAGGTCCCGCATGACTGACAGGCTGTCAGAGGCTGTTCCTCGCCACGTCGTCACGTGCATCCCTGAGCACCCCGGCGTGCGGCCTCTCCGCCGCCGCAAGCAGCCGCGGCAACAGCGTCCCTAAAGCGTCCACTCACTATTCGCCGTTGTACCCAAGACGCGCTTATGCTCGAACTGTGATCGAGGCCCGTCATCTCCGTGTCCTGCGCGCCGTGGCCACCACCGGTTCCTTCTCGGCGGCGGCCCGTGAACTCGGCTGCACCCAGCCCGCGGTCAGCCAGCAGATGAAGGCGCTCGAAGCCTCCACCGGTACGCCGCTGCTGATCCGAACAGGCCGCGAGATGCGCCTCACACAGGCGGGTGAGGCGCTGGTCCGGCACGCCACGACCATCCTGGCCGGCCTCACCGCGGCCGAGGAGGAGATCGCCGCCATCGCGGGCCTGCGGGCAGGCCGGGTCCGGCTCGTCTCCTTTCCCAGCGGCAGCTCCACGCTCGTTCCCTCCGCGCTGGCCGCGCTGCGTGCCGCGCACCCCGGCACCCGCGTGTCCCTGGTGGAGGCCGAGCCGCCGCACTCGGTCGAGATGCTCCGCGAGGGCGACTGCGACGTGACGCTGGCCTTCCGCTACGAGGGTGCTGCGGGCGCCGAGGAGTGGGACGACCTGGTGGTGCGCCCCCTGCTCGCCGACCGGCTCGTCTGTCTCGTCCCCCAAGGCCACCGGCTCGCCGGGGCGGAGGCGCTCGCCATCGGGGAGCTCGCCGACGAGCCGTGGATCGCGGGCTGCCCGCGCTGCCGGCGGCAGCTCGTCGAGGTCTGCGAGAGCGCGGGCTTCGCGCCCCGCATCGACTTCGCCACCGACGACTATCCGGCGGTGGTCGGGCTGGTCGGGGCCGGTCTCGGGGTGGCCGTGCTGCCCGAGCTCGCACTGGAGTCCGTACGCCCCAAGGGGGTGCGCGCCGTGGTGGTCGAACCCCCGGTGCGGCGGGAGATCGTCGCGCTCACGCTGCCGGATCTGGCCCAGGTGCCGGCGGTGGCGGCGACGCTCGATCATCTGGCTCGGGCCGCGGCGCGCTAGACGACGGGAAGCCGCGGCGCGTCAGGAGACAGGAAACAGAACGGGCACGCATACGCGTGCCCCTTGCAGGAGCTCCTCCTGCAAAAACGATCCTTCACTTCAGCTGCTGCTTCGCCTCGCGTCAGCCCTCGCCGGCGCCGCCGCCCGTCGTGGAAGCCGGCACCAGCCGGTTGCGTGCGCGGCCCATGAGCTCCTCGCGCTCGTCCTCGGTCAGCCCGCCCCACACGCCGTACGGCTCGCGCACCGCCAGGGCGTGGGCGGCGCACTCTGCCCGTACCGGGCATCGCATGCAGACCTCTTTGGCCGAGTTCTCGCGGGCGCTCCGCGCCGCTCCCCGCTCGCCCTCCGGGTGGAAGAAGAGCGAACTGTCGACTCCGCGGCAGGCCGCGAGCAACTGCCAGTCCCACAGATCTGCGTTCGGTCCGGGAAGGCGGGAGAAATCTGCCATCGCTTGTCCCCTTGTAGCCGTTCTGGCGCGGACAGTGCCCACGACCGTACATCTACTGTCTAAGGAGATGAAAATATGACTCTTTGCGAATCTAGTCGCAGACACTAGAAAATGGAAAGAAAAGGCGCCTGAATGGGGCATACGTGGCGTCAGAACTGCGAGCGGTAGCCGCGCGACCTGCGGTGTGTCCGTACCCTCACGTAGAGTGCCGAAGGTGGCTGACTGACCCGTAACTCTTTCGAGTGACCATCGTTGAGTCTGCGGAAGCGGTTGAAGGAACAAGCGCTCGGGCTGGCGGCATGTCGGCTGTCGAGTGTCGACCGCACAGGTGACGATCCGTACCAGCCTGGAGGTTCAAGGTGACGCGCATCAGTTGCGGAGGGCGGCCATGACATCCGTCCTCGTCTGCGACGACTCCCCGCTTGCCCGAGAGGCGCTCCGCCGCGCGGTCGCGACCGTGCCCGGCGTCGAGCGTGTGACGACAGCGGCCAACGGTGAGGAAGTCCTCCGCCGCTGGGGGGCCGACCGCTCGGACCTGATTCTGATGGACGTACGCATGCCCGGTCTGGGGGGCGTGGAGACCGTCCGGCGGCTGCTCTCCGCCGATCCGGGTGCCCGGATCATCATGCTCACCGTCGCCGAGGACCTGGACGGCGTCGCGCTCGCCGTCGCCGCAGGTGCCCGGGGCTATCTGCACAAGGACGCCTCGCGGGCCGAACTGCGTGCCACCGTGACGCAGGCGCTCGCCGACCCGACCTGGCGCCTCGCCCCGCGCAGGCTGCGCTCCGCCGAGATGGGGGCGGCCCCGACGCTCACGGCACGTGAGATCCAGGTGCTCGAGGGCATGAGCCACGGCCGGTCGAACGCCGAGATCGGCCGGGAGCTCTTCCTGTCCGAGGACACGGTCAAGACACACGCCCGGCGACTGTTCAAGAAGCTCGGCGCCTCGGACCGGGCGCACGCGGTGGCGCTCGGTTTCCGCTGGGGCCTGGTCCGCTAGGGGGTGTCCAGTGGATCAGCGCGGGAGAAGGAGCGGCGTCTGGTGCGTGCGAGCGTGCGTGCCAGGCGTCGCGACGCCGCGATGATCCACCGGACACCCCCTGGGGTGTGCCGCCGCGGGGGTACGGCGATCCCCGCCCGCCGTACGGTGGGCGGGGCGGCGGATGCCCGCTTCCGTCCGCCACGGCAGCGGTTTCTGTCACTGCCGCGGCAGCGGTCTGTGTTGCTTCGCGGCCGATGCCGCATCCTTGAGGTGTGGAGTTCCTCGGGGACAAGTCGGTCGAGCGGAAGGGGAGGGCGCAGGAGATGAGTTCCGGCGCACCTGCTCATAACGCTTCGGTGCACAACTACGGACGTGGTGCCACGGAGCGGCAAGCCGCAAGGCACCATGGACCGATGCACGAGGACGGGACGACGGTGATCGGTGCGCTCGTCCATCGTGCTGTGGAAGGTGACGAGCAGGCCACTCATGACCTGCTCGCCCATGTTCACCCCCTCGCCCTTCGCTATTGCCGTACGCGTCTTTCCCGGTTGCCGGGTGATGCCCGTCACTTCGTGGAGGACCTGGCGCAGGAGGTGTGCGTGGCGGTGCTGCTGGCGCTGCCGCGCTACAAGGACACGGGGCGCCCCTTCGAGGCCTTCGTGTTCGCCATCGCCGCACACAAGGTCGCCGACCTGCAGCGTGCCGCCATGCGTCACCCGGGCTCCACGGCCGTCCCGTCGGACGAGATGCCCGAGCGGCCCGACGACTCGCTCGGTCCTGAGGAGCGGGCCGTGCTGAGCAGCGATGCCGAGTGGGCGAAGAAACTCCTCGCGAACCTCCCGGAGAACCAGCGCGAGCTGCTGCTCCTGAGGATCGCCGTCGGGCTCACGGCCGAGGAGACCGGGCAGATGCTGGGCATGTCGCCGGGAGCGGTGCGGGTGGCCCAGCATCGGGCGCTCAGCCGGTTGCGGGCGCTGGCCGAGCAGTAGCGGCGCAGGCCGGGCAGCGGTACGGCCACGTCACGTACGAACGTACAAAGCTGCTTGGTGATCTTGTTCGTGGAATGAGACGCCTCCGGATCCCGTTAGCATGGACATCCGCACCGATCAAGGCCATTTGGAGAAGGTGTCATGACTGCCAACGTCGACGGAGTGCCCGACAAATTCGCGACACTCGGGCTGACCTACGACGATGTGCTGCTGCTGCCGGGCGCTTCCGACATGGCGCCCGACCAGATCGACACCTCTTCGCATCTGTCCCGGAATGTCCGGATCAACGTCCCGCTGCTGTCCGCAGCCATGGACAAGGTCACCGAGGCGCGCATGGCGATCGCCATGGCCCGTCAGGGCGGCGCCGGTGTGCTGCACCGCAACCTTTCCATCGAGGACCAGGCCAACCAGGTCGACCTCGTGAAGCGGTCCGAGTCCGGCATGGTCGCCGACCCGATCACGGTGCACCCGGACGCGACGCTCGCCGATGCCGACGCGCTCTGCGCGAAGTTCCGCATCAGCGGCGTCCCGGTCACCGACCCCGCCGGCAAGCTGCTCGGCATCGTCACCAACCGCGACATGGCCTTCGAGCCCGACCGCTCGCGCCAGGTGCGCGAGGTCATGACGCCGATGCCGCTGGTCACCGGCAAGGTCGGCACCTCCGGCGTGGAGGCCATGGAGCTGCTGCGCCGCCACAAGATCGAGAAGCTGCCGCTGGTCGACGACAACGGCGTCCTCAAGGGCCTCATCACCGTCAAGGACTTCGTGAAGGCCGAGCAGTACCCGAACGCCGCCAAGGACGCGGAGGGCCGGCTCATCGTCGGTGCCGCCGTCGGTGTCGCGGGCGACGCCTTCGAGCGCGCCCAGGCGCTGATCGAGCGCGGCGTCGATTTCATCGTCGTGGACACCGCGCACGGCCACTCGCGGCTCGTCGGCGACATGGTCGCCAAGATCAAGTCGAACTCGTCCGGCGTCGACGTCATCGGCGGCAACATCGCCACGCGCGACGGTGCCCAGGCGCTCATCGACTCCGGCGTCGACGGGATCAAGGTGGGCGTCGGCCCGGGCTCCATCTGCACGACCCGTGTCGTCGCCGGCATCGGCGTACCGCAGGTCACGGCCATCTACGAGGCGGCGCTCGCCGCCAAGGCGGCCGGGGTCCCGGTCATCGGCGACGGCGGCCTGCAGTACTCCGGCGACATCGCGAAGGCGCTGGTCGCGGGCGCGGACACGGTGATGCTGGGCTCGCTGCTCGCGGGCTGCGAGGAGTCGCCGGGCGAGCTGCTGTTCATCAACGGCAAGCAGTTCAAGTCGTACCGCGGCATGGGCTCGCTGGGCGCCATGCAGACCCGCGGCGACCGGAAGTCCTTCTCCAAGGACCGCTACTTCCAGGAGGGCGTCGCCTCCGACGAGAAGCTGGTTCCGGAGGGCATCGAGGGCCAGGTTCCCTACCGGGGCCCGCTCTCGGCGGTCGTGCACCAGCTGGTGGGCGGTCTGCGGCAGTCGATGTTCTACGTCGGCGGGCGGACCGTTGCCGAACTGCAGGAGCGCGGCCGGTTCGTACGGATCACGTCGGCGGGCCTCAAGGAGAGCCACCCGCACGACATCCAGATGACGGTCGAGGCGCCGAACTACAGCCGCAAGGGCTGAGCCACGCGCGTGAAGGGCGGTCCCGGAGATTCCGGGGCCGCCCTCGTCGTGTGCGTCGGGGATACTGGAAGACGCTGAAACGCAGAGGGAAAGGCCACACACGTGACTGAGATCGAGATCGGGCGCGGCAAGCGCGGCCGCCGGGCGTATGCGTTCGACGACATTGCCGTCGTCCCCAGCCGGCGCACGCGGGACCCGAAGGAGGTCTCGATCGCCTGGCAGATCGACGCCTACCGCTTCGAGCTGCCCTTCCTGGCCGCCCCCATGGACTCGGTCGTGTCCCCGGCCACCGCGATCCGCATCGGCGAGCTCGGCGGCCTGGGCGTGCTGAACCTCGAGGGCCTGTGGACGCGGTACGAGGACCCGCAGCCGCTGCTCGACGAGATCGCGGAGCTGGACGCCACCGCCGCGACCCGCCGCCTCCAGGAGATCTACGCCGCCCCGATCAAGGAGGAGCTGATCGGGCAGCGGATCAAGGAGGTGCGCGACTCGGGCGTGGTCACCGCGGCCGCGCTGTCGCCGCAGCGTACGGCCCAGTTCTCCAAGGCCGTCGTGGACGCGGGCGTCGACATCTTCGTGATCCGCGGTACGACGGTGTCGGCCGAGCACGTGTCGAGCGCCGCCGAGCCCCTCAACCTGAAGCAGTTCATCTACGAGCTGGACGTGCCGGTCATCGTCGGCGGCTGCGCCACGTACACCGCGGCGCTGCACCTGATGCGCACGGGCGCGGCGGGCGTACTGGTGGGCTTCGGCGGCGGCGCCGCGCACACCACGCGCAACGTGCTCGGCATCCAGGTCCCGATGGCGACCGCGGTCGCCGACGTGGCCGCCGCCCGCCGTGACTACATGGACGAGTCCGGCGGCCGCTACGTCCACGTGATCGCGGACGGCGGTGTGGGCTGGTCCGGTGACCTGCCGAAGGCCATCGCGTGCGGCGCCGACGCCGTGATGATGGGCTCCCCGCTGGCGCGCGCCACGGACGCGCCCGGCAAGGGCCACCACTGGGGCATGGAGGCCGTGAACGAGGAGCTGCCGCGCGGCAAGAAGGTGGACCTCGGCACGGTCGGCACGATCGAGGAGGTCCTCACCGGCCCGTCGCACACCCCCGACGGCTCGATGAACTTCTTCGGCGCCCTGCGCCGCGCCATGGCGACCACGGGGTACAGCGAGCTGAAGGAGTTCCAGCGGGTCGAGGTGACCGTGGGGGACTCGCAGCACAAGCGGTGACGTGACGCTTGCCGCTGCTTGAGCGGTTCGGGGCGCCCTCCCTGTGGGGGCGCCCCCACTGCGTTTCGCCTGCTGTTTCGGCGGGGGTCGGGGCCGCGCCGGTGTGTCCGTCCTCGGTCCGGCGCGGTGCCGTACGACGAGGATCGCACCCGGGTTTTCGCGCCGGCCTCCCCCAGTGCCTTAAGGGCCTGGGAGGTACCCCCAGCGGGCGGACACACCGGCACGTCCCCTTCTGCCGTCCGGCGGCTGCCGGTCCCGTTGTCGGCAGGGGACCGGTCGGGTGGGCACAATCCACGACGGCGAGGCCCTTGTGTCGGCAGCAACCTGGTCACAGGCGGGGAGCCGCCCCCACGGGCGTGGCCCCCCGCGTGTCCAGCAGCAGCTGGGCCTTCACGGCCAGGCCCCGCAGGTCGTACGTGCGGTGGGGCTGGAGGAGGAGCGTCAGGTCCGCGTGGGCCGCCGCCTCGTAGAGCGAGTCGGCGCGCGGCACGGGACGGTCGAGCACGCTCCAGGCGGGGACGTACGGGTCGTGGTAGCTGACGGCGGCGCCCAGCTCCAGCAGGCGGGTGGCGATCTCCCGGGCGGGGGAGCCGTGTTGGTCGCCGAGGTCGGGCTTGTACGTGACGCCGAGGAGCAGGATGCGGGCGCCGCGGACGGACTTGCCGTGTTCGTTGAGGAGTGCCGCGGCGCGCTGGATGACGTACCGGGGCATGTGGCCGTTGACCTGCTGGGCGAGCTCGACCATGCGCAGCGGGCGGACGGTGTGCGGGGGGCCCGAGAGGTCCTGGGGCACGCTGTGGCCGCCGACTCCGGGCCCGGGACGGAAGGCCTGGAAACCGAACGGCTTGGTCTCGGCGCAGCGGATGACGTCCCACAGGTCGACGCCCAAGTCGTGGCAGAGCACGGCCATTTCGTTGACCAGGGCGATGTTGACGTGCCGGTAGTTGGTCTCCAGAAGCTGCACCGTCTCGGCTTCGCGGAGGCCACGCGCGCGTACCACCTTGTCGGTGAGGCGGCCGTAGAAGGCCGCGGCCGATTCGGTGCAGGCCGGGGTGAGGCCACCGATGACCTTGGGGGTGTTGGCGTGGCCGTGGGTGCGGTTGCCGGGGTCGGTACGGCTCGGGGAGTACGCGAGGTGGAAGTCGCGTCCCGCGCGGAGGCCCGAGCCCTGTTCGAGGAGGGTGCGCAGGACTCCCTCGGTGGTGCCCGGCGGCACGGGTGATTCGAGGATGACGGTGGTGTGCGGGCGGAGGCGGGCGGCCAGGGCATCGGCCGCGGCGGCCAGGGGGCCGAGGTCGAGCGCGCCGTCCGCGCCCTGCGGAACCGGCGCGCAGATGACCGCTGTGCGGACCCGGCCCAGCTCGGCGGGGTCCGTGGTGGGCCGGAAGCCCCCCGAGAGCATCCGGCGGAGTTCGGCGGCGGTGAGGGCGCCGCTGTCGACGAGGGCGCCGGTGTCCAGCAGGGGACCGGCGTCCGTGCCGTCGGCCGGGGGCCGGGCGGCGGGGCGGTCGGCTGTGAGGCGATCGGCGGCGAGGCCGGGGTCGTAACCGAGCGTGGCGATGCCGGCGGCAACGGCGGCCTGGGCGAGGGGCAGTCCGATGTGGCCGAGTCCGATGACGGCGAGATCTGCGGGCATGGCGGTGGGCTGTCCTTCCCAATAACCGGAGCGGTCGGATCGCGCAAGTCCTGTGGACAAGATGGGCCAGCGCAATGTCAGACTAGGAGTAAATATGACCGTTATGCGGCATTGCTGGCCTGGTGTTCGCCGAGTGTTGTCCACAGGCTGAGGAGTGGGCGGTGGCTGAAGTCGGGCGACGCGGTCAGAATTTGGGCATGGGGGATGCGGGCCCGGGCACACCCGAAGGGTGCGGCAGCGAGCGCGAACGGAAACGGGAGGCAGCAGTGAGGACAGCGACACTGGGGCCGGCGGAGCGCGCCGAGTCACTCGCGGGCATGGCCGAGCGTGAGCTGGACGTCCTGGTCGTGGGTGCCGGGGTGGTCGGCGCGGGCACCGCGCTCGACGCCGCGACGCGCGGTCTGTCGACCGGCCTGGTCGAGGCGAGGGACTGGGCGTCCGGCACCTCGAGCCGGTCGAGCAAGCTGATCCATGGCGGTCTGCGCTATCTGGAGATGCTCGACTTCGCACTGGTGCGCGAGGCGCTGAAGGAGCGGGGCCTGCTGCTGGAGCGGCTCGCGCCTCATCTGGTCAAGCCGGTGCCGTTCCTGTATCCGCTCCAGCACAGGGGCTGGGAGCGGCTCTACGCAGGAACGGGCGTCGCCCTGTACGACGGCATGTCGATGGCGCGCGGGCACGGCCGCGGGCTGCCGATGCACCGTCATCTGAGCAGGAGTCATGCACTGCGGGTCGCGCCGTGCCTCAAGAAAGAGGCGCTGACGGGGGCCCTGCAGTACTACGACGCGCAGATGGACGACGCCCGCTATGTGGCGACCCTGGTGCGCACGGCCGCGGCGTACGGCGCGAAGGTCGCCAACCGCGCTCGGGTGACCGGCTTCCTTCGCGAGGGCGAGCGCGTCGTCGGCGCCCGCGTGCAGGACGTCGAGGCCGGCGGGGAGTACGAGGTCCGCGCCCAGCAGGTCGTCAACGCCACCGGCGTATGGACGGACGACACCCAGGCGATGGTGGGCGAGAGGGGGCAGTTCCACGTCCGGGCGTCCAAGGGCATCCACCTCGTCGTGCCCAAGGACCGCATCCACTCCACGACGGGCCTGATCCTGCGCACCGAGAAGTCCGTGCTGTTCGTGATTCCGTGGGGGCGGCACTGGATCATCGGGACGACGGACACGGACTGGGACCTGGACAAGGCGCACCCGGCGGCGTCGAGCGCCGACATCGACTATCTGCTGGAGCACGTCAACTCGGTGCTGGCGGTACCGCTTTCGAGGGACGACGTCCAGGGCGTGTTCGCGGGCCTGCGGCCCCTGCTCGCCGGGGAGTCGGAGGCGACGAGCAAGCTCAGCCGCGAGCACACGGTGGCCCATCCGGCACCCGGTCTCGTCGTCGTGGCGGGCGGCAAGTACACGACGTACCGGGTGATGGCCAAGGACGCGGTGGACGAGGCGGTGCACGGCCTCGACCAGCGTGTCGCGGACTGCGTCACGGAGGAGACCCCGCTCGTCGGCGCCGAGGGATACAGGGCCCTGTGGAACGCGCGGGCACGGACAGCGGCCCGCACCGGCGTCCATGTGGCTCGTGTGGAGCACCTGTTGAACCGCTACGGCGCGCTCGCCGAGGAGCTCCTGGACATGATCGCCGCGGACCCGTCGCTGGGCGAGCCGCTCCAGGCGGCGGACGACTATCTGCGGGCCGAGATCGTCTACGCCGCCTCGCACGAGGGCGCGCGGCATCTCGACGACGTCCTCACACGCCGCACCCGGATATCCATAGAGACCTTCGACCGGGGCACGCGCAGTGCCCGGGAGGCCGCCGAGCTGATGGCTCCGGTGCTGGGCTGGGACAAGGACCAGATCGAGCGCGAGGTGGAGCACTATCAGAAGCGGGTCGAGGCCGAGCGGGAGTCCCAGCGCCAGCCGGACGACCTGACGGCGGACGCGGCGCGACTGGGGGCACCGGACATCGTGCCTCTGTAGCCGGAGACCGGGGCCGTTGTAGTCCGCGACTGTTGTGGGCAGTCGTTCCTCCCCCAATGCCTCAAGGGCCTGGGAGGTACCCCCAGGGCGGAAGGGGTGGGCACAACCCACGACGGAGGGTGCCCCTCGCGTAGGACCTGTACACAGCTGCCAGCCTCAGGGTGACCGTGGGCAGAATTCGGCTGCGAGCAGGGCGGGTTCGAGCGCTGGGTCAGCTATGGCGTCCGTGTTGACCCGGAGTATCAGTACGCGCCGGCCGTCGCGCGTGGCCGCGGTGCGTACATAGCTGCCCGCTATGCGTCCGTTGTGGCCCCACACCGTGGTGCCGCAGGGCAGCCGCACGGGATACAGGCCCATTCCGTAGCGGCCCTGCGTCGGGCGAGTGTCGAGCATCTCGCGCAGTTCGGCGGGCGGGAGCAGCCTTCCGCCGAGCAAGGCGGCGTAGAAGCGGCCCAGGTCGGCGAGGGTGGAGACGAGTTCTCCTGCCGCTCCGGCGACCCGGGGGTCCAGGGCGGTGATGTCCGCGCCGTCGGCGGTGTAGGAGCGGCCGTGCGGTGAGGGCAGTGAGGTGCGGGCGCCCGGGAAGGAGGTGCCCGTCAGATGAAGGGGGGTGATGATGCGGCGCTCGGCCTCGGCGGCGTAGGAACGGCCGGTGACCTGCTCTATGACCATGCCGAGCACCACGTAGTTGGTGTTCGAGTAGGCGAAGGCACCCCGCGTGGTCGGGGGATGCGCAAGCGCGGTGCGGACCGCCTGCAGAGGGGAGAGGGGGATGGCGCCCTTGGTGTCGGCTGTGAAGTCGTAGAGGCCGCTGGTGTGGGTGAGCAGCGACCGCAGGGTCAGTGTCCGGCCGTCGTTGCCGCGGCCCCGTATCAGGCCGGGGAGATGGCGGTCCACGGTGTCGGACACGGACAGCCGGTGTTCGGCCGCGAGCTGCAGTACGACCGTCGCGATGAACGTCTTGGTGATGCTGCCCGCGCGGAAGTGGTCGGCACGCCGTATGGCGGGACTCGTACGGGCGAAGCGTGAGCCCTCTTCCTCGCGGGCCAGCAGTGCCGCCGCGGGGGCCTTGCCGCGCGTGACCAGCAGCGGAAGATCGGCGTCCGCGGGCGGGGTCGCCGAGGCCGGGGCGCTGCCCGTGGACAGGCAGAGGAGGGCCGCGGCCAGCAATACGGCCACCTGTGTCCGTCGAAGGGGCATGCGGTCCTCCATGTGTGCGACCCATCATGCGGGACGGCGGACCCTGGGCGTCGGCCGGTCCCCGGGTGAGGGACAATGGAGGCTCTGTCAGGGCGGGTTGCAGAGGGGACGCATGTCGGAGGCGGAGCAGGCGGGGAAAGCCCGTCAGGACAACAGCGATCGTCTCCTCGCCGGGCGCTACCGGCTGGGAGGGGTCCTCGGCCGCGGCGGCATGGGCACGGTCTGGCGGGCGCTGGACGAGACGCTGGGGCGTACGGTCGCCGTCAAGGAGCTGCGGTTCCCCTCGAGCATCGACGAGGAGGAGAAGCGCCGCCTCGTCACGCGCACGCTGCGTGAGGCCAAGGCCATCGCCAGGATCCGCAACACCAGTGCGGTGACGGTGTTCGACGTGGTCCACGAGGACGACCGGCCGTGGATCGTGATGGAGCTCGTCGAGGGCAAGTCGCTCGCCGAGGTCATCCGGGAGGACGGGCTGCTGACGCCGAAGCGCGCGGCCGAGGTCGGCCTCGCGATCCTCGACGTCCTGCGCTCGGCGCACCGCGAAGGGATCCTGCACCGCGACGTGAAGCCGTCCAACGTGCTGATCGCGGACGACGGGCGCGTCGTGCTGACCGACTTCGGCATCGCCCAGGTCGAGGGCGACCCGTCCATCACCTCGACCGGCATGCTCGTCGGCGCGCCCTCGTACATCTCGCCCGAGCGGGCGCGCGGGCACAAGCCGGGGCCCGCGGCCGACCTGTGGTCGCTCGGCGGCCTGCTGTACGCGTCGGTGGAGGGCTTCCCTCCGTACGACAAGGGCTCCGCGATCGCGACGCTCACGGCCGTGATGACCGAGCCGCTGGAGCCGCCGAAGAACGCGGGTCCGCTGGAGAAGGTCATCTACGGCCTGCTCGCCAAGGACCCCGAGCAGCGGCTCGACGACGCTGGCGCGCGGGCGCAGCTGACCGACGTGATCCACGCCCCCGACCCGGAGCCGGCCGACGCCACGAAGGTCGTGCCCCTGCCGCCGGTGCCGGAGAAGGAGAAGCGGCCGCGCAGGAGTGGTCCGAAGGCGGGCGGTGCGTCGGCGTCGGGCGACAATGCCGCGTCCGCGGGTGCGGCCTCCGCCGGTGGTGCGGCGGCCTCCGCGGGGCGCATGGCCGAGGACGCGGCTGAGCGGCTGCGCGGGGCGCTGCGTTCGCTGCGGCCGGCGCGCAAGGCCGGCGGGGAGTCGTCGGCTGCATCGGCATCGGCTCCGGCGCCTTCGGATTCCGTCACCGGTTCCGATGCGGCCGCTGGGCGAGGGTCCGGAGGCGGAGGTGCTGCCGGTACGGCCGACTCCGCCGGAGCAGCCGGCGCGGCGCCCGCCGCCGCCTCGGGAACGGACGCAGCCAGAACAAACGCTTCGGCAGGCAAGGCCACCACGGCAGGCAAGGCCAGTACGGGAGGCAAGGCCAGTACGGCCGGTAAGTCCGCGGCGACCGGCAAGTCCATGGCGGCCGCCACCGGCGCGGATGCCGTGACCACGACCGGAGACGGCGTCTCGGATACGGCAGCAGGGGCGAGCTCCGCCGCGGCCCACGGCACGTCCGGTCTTTCGGACACTCCGTCGCACCCGGCCGCGCCGCCGCGTCCCCAGCCCAAGGCGTCGCTCACCGATGTGGTGCCGCGGCGCACGCTCGTGGCCGTCGCCGTGGTCGTGGCACTCGCCGTGCTCGGCACCGTGCTGGCGTTCGTGCTGGGCGGCGACGACGGCAGCACGGCGCAGGACAGCGGCAACGGCAGCGACAAGACCGCATCCAGCGGTGCGACCGCCGGGAGCGGCGAGACGGGCAAGGACAGCGGCAGCAGTAAGGGCACGGACAAGGCCACCGCCGAGGAGACGGGTGCGGCCGGGGACACCAGTTCGGACGAGGCCGCGGGCCAGGGGACGGACCCCGGCCCGAGCTCGGATACGGAGACCGACGGCGACGACGGCACGGGCGCGAAGTACGACGCGGCGACGACGTACAAGCACAAGCAGGGCTTCTCGATAGGGCTGCCGAAGGGCTGGAAGTACGTCTCGACGGATGCCGCGGGTGCGCGCTTCACCGGCCCGGACGGACAGAAGCTGCTGGTCGGCTGGACGTCGACGCCCAAGGACGACCCGGTTCGCGACTGGGAGAACCAGGAGAACTACATGAACCGCTCCCAGTACCACCGCATCCGGATCGAGAAGGTGGACTACCGCGGCTGGAACACGGCGGACTGGGAGTTCACCTATGTGGACGGCGGCACGAAGTACCGGTCGATAGACCGTGGCTTCGTCGTCAACTCCCACCAGGGCTACGCGCTCATGTACACGGCGAAGGCCAAGGACTGGAGCAGCGAGCAGCGGCGCGAGACCTGGCAGACGTTCGCCCAGACCTTCGAGCCCAAGTCCTGATCCGTCCGAACGAGTCGGAATGAGTCCGGGCGAGTCCGAGCGCGTCCAACCGCGTCAGGACCCGTCCGGCCCGTTCGGCTGGTCCGGCCCGTCCACTGCCGTCCCGACTCGTCCGATGTCCGCGGCACGTCCCGTGAGATCCCGAATCCGTCAATACGGATTGCCTTCGGCACGTATCGTGAGTGCTTGCGGACGGTACGCAGCCGCATCCGGCCGCATCCATGCGCAAGACGTACGTAAGACGAACGGAATTGACCACCGTGCGGGGACGGGGGAGGCGTCGTGGACGACTACGCGGGGCGAGTGCTCGCCGACCGCTACCGCCTGCCGCTGCCGCCGTCGGACGAGTACGAATTGGCGCAGACGCGGGCCTTTGACACCTTCAGCGGGCAGGAAGTCCTGGTCACGCAGGTGCAGTTGCCGGAGGTCGTCGAGGCGGAGGTGCTCGACGCCGACGGCCTTCCGGAGGGGTTTGCCGGCGCGGGTCCGCGGCGCGCTCCCGGTCGCGCTACGCGCAGGCCGACGGACCCGGCGGTGCGGCGCGCCATCGAGGCGGCGCAGGCTGCCGCGCAGATCCCCGACCATCCGCGGCTCGACCAGGTCTTCGACGTGTTCGCTGACGGCGGTTCGCTGTGGATCGTCAGCGAACTGGTGGCGGCCCGGCCGCTGGCGGCGCTGCTCGCCGAGAGACCGCTGACGCCCTATCGGGCGGCTGAGGTCGCCTCGGACGTTCTGACGGCGCTGCGGGCGCTGCACGTTCACGGCTGGGTGCACCGCAACATCACCACGCGTACGGTCCTGGTCTGCGACGACGGCCGTGTGATGCTGACAGGTCTGGCCGTCGGCGCGGCGGAGGAAGCCCTGTGCGGCTACGATCCGCGGCCGGCCGAGGGCCTCGCCCGCGCCGACGACTTCGCCCGTGCCGAAGAGTTCGTTCGGCCCGATGACTTCGCCGCTGACGGTGGAAGCGCCCCCCGACCTGTCGGCGCTGCCCCCATCGGCCCGTCCCCCGCCGCCTCCAAGGCCGCGGTGCCGGCCCCGTCACCCGCCTCGTCGACCTCGCCCACTTCACCCCCCTCGTCCGGCACATCACCGACCACGGCCCTGGGGCCGCGTGCCCTGGAACCCGGTGGTGACGTCGACGTCAGGGCGGCGCGCGCCGGAGCCATCGCGGCCTATCGCGCCGGTGCGCGGGCCGCCGCGCGGGTGACCCAGGAGCGGCGGCCCGGCGCGACGCCGTCCTTGCCCGCGCCGCGTTCCGACCAGGCACCGCATGCCGACCCGTCGTATGCGTCACGCCCCGATCAGACCCATGGCCCGAGCCGGGAGCAGCCCTGGCACGGGGCGGTTCCGCGCGCCCGCGGGGTGGCGGAGCAGACCGACGAACCGCATGGTCCGACCGACGGGCAGGGACACTCACAGGTACTGGGACAGGCACGCGAACTCGCACCCGGAGCCGGAGCCGGAGCCGGAACAGGAGCCGGAACCGGAGCCCCGTCCAGCGGTGAGATGATCCCCGCTGCGCGTCACGACGGAGCCTCAGCGCTCGCCGAGTCCGGCGGCAACGCAGCACATCCCGGCATGCGTTGGGACGAGCTCGAGGCACCCCGTCGCGAGAACCGGGGCCCCGCCACACCGCTGGCCGCCGAGCGCGCCCGGCAGGCCCGCATGGTGGTGGTCGGACCCGTCACCGAGCGTTGGGCCCCGGAACAGGCCGGCCCCGTGCACGAGAACTGGCAGCTCGCGCCGCCTGTCGGCCCGGCCACGGACCTGTGGGCGCTGGGCGCGTTGCTGTTCCGCGCGGTGCAGGGACATGCGCCGTATCCGGAGGAGAGCACCGCCGAACTGGTGCAGCTCGTGTGCGCGGAGCCGCCCGCGTTCGCGGAGGAGTGCGGACCGCTGCGTCCGGTCGTCGAGTCGCTGCTGCGTCAGGACCCCACCGAGCGGATCGACTTCGAGGAGCTGCGTGGCTGGCTGCGCTCGCTCGTCAGGTCGGCGCCGGAGCCGGATGCGGGCGCCAACGTCGTGGCGACACCGCCGTACGACGCCGGCCGCCTGCCCGTCGTACGCCGTCGGGGCGAGATCGTACGCAAGCGCCGCGCCGCCCCGCCCGCCACCATCGGGCACAGCGGTCGGCACAAGCGGGCCAAGCCGGGCCGGCAGGCACGGCAGCGAAAGCCGAGGTCGCTCGGCCGGACGCTGCTTCTGCTGATACTGCTGGGACTCGCCGCGGCCGTGGCGTACGCGATGCTGTTCATGCCGAAGGCCGAGCCCCGCGGCGACAGTAGTGAGGGACAGGACCGTACGGGCACCGCGGGCGAGGCGAGTTCCGCCGCGCCGAGCGGCGGTTCCAAGGCGAGTGCCGCCTCTCCGAGCAGCGGTTCACAGCACACGCAGACCACGGGCCCCGAGCTGCCGGCGGGGTTCGTCCTGCGCAAGGACAGGGAAGGCTTCCAGGTCGCCGTGGCCAGAGGATGGGCCCGGCATGCGGACGACGACCAGGACCAGGTCCGCTACACGGACGGCGACTTCGCGCTGATCGTCGTCTCCGGGCGGGACAGCACATCGGTGTACGGCGACGACCCCATGACGTACCAGCGCGAGAAGGAGCCGGAACTGCAGCCCTTCCGCGACTCCAGCTGGGCCACCTCCAGCGGAATGCGCACCATCGAGGTGGGCGGACGGACCATGGCCGAGGGGCAGTTCACCTGGCAGGATGCCAAGGGGCGGGAAATCTTCGTCCGCAATCTCGCGATGATCATCGACGGCCGCTACCACATCGTCCAGGTCCGCGGTCCGGAAGCGGAGCGCGACGAGGTCACGAGGCTGTACGAGCAGGCGTCGACGACGTATCAGGTCACGGGCTGAACGGCGCCGGTCGTAGTGGCCGGTGGTCGTCGCGGGGCGCTGTCGGGCCGGATCCGGCCGGGCGTCGTTCGCTCTTGCGTACGGTCGGGAACGGCACGAAACCGCCAGCACACCTGATCCGGTCACGTCGGCCGGAGGATGACCTTCCATGTGCACACGCGTGCGGCATGATGGGGCTCATGGGGACCGAGGGGGACAACGTCCGCGTCATCGCCGGCCGCTACCGGCTTCAGGCGCGCCTGGGACGGGGCGGAATGGGCGTCGTCTGGCGCGCCACCGACCAGCTCCTCGGCCGTCAGGTGGCCGTCAAGGAGATTCCTCTCGACGACACGCTCTCCCCGGAGGAGGCCCGGCTGCAGCGCGAGCGCACACTGCGCGAGGCGCGGGCGGTCGCTCAGCTCAGCCATCCGAACGTGGTCGTCGTGCACGACGTCGTCGAGGACGACGAACGCCCTTATCTGGTGATGGAATTGATCGACGGCGGCTCCCTCGCGGAACGGATCGGCAGGGACGGACCGGTGGACGCCGCCGAGGCGGCCCGTATCGGGCTCGCACTGCTGGCAGCTCTGCAGAAGGCACACCAGGCAGGCGTGTTGCACCGGGACCTCAAACCGGCCAACGTCCTGATGGAGGCCGGCACCGGCCGCGTCGTCCTCACAGACTTCGGGATCGCGCAGGTCACCGGGGCGACGACGCTCACCGAGACCGGGTCGTTCGTCGGCTCGCCCGAGTACACCTCGCCCGAGCGGATGTCCGGCGACAGAACCGGCCCCGAGTCCGACCTGTGGTCGCTCGGAGCGCTGCTGTGCACGGCGCTCAGCGGTGAATCCCCCTTCCACCGCGACTCCTTGGGCGGTGTCCTGCACGCCGTCGTCATGGACGAGATCCGGCTCCCGGACGCGGCCGCTCCGCTGCGGCCGGTCGTCGTCGGACTGCTGGAGCGCGATCCCGACCGGCGGCTGACCGCGCCGGAGGCGGAACGCATGCTGCGTGCCTACGTCGACACCGGCCGCACCCCGCAGCTGCCGTCGGACCATGTCCCCACGCAGCGCGATGTGCCCCGCCACCACGTGCCGCGCCCTCATGTGTCGCTTCCGCACGTGCCGCATCCGCACGGGCAGAACTCACCGGATGGTTCCGAGCCGGGTCCCGGGCTCGCGAACGGGGCCCCGAAGCCCAGGCGTTCGGCCCGCACGGCCGTGGCCGCCGCGGTGCTGGCCCTGGTCGTGGCCGGAGCCGGAATCTCCGCCGCACTGCTCCTGGGCGGGGACGGCGAGGGGGACAAGGCACCCGGCACCTCGACGCCGTCGCCCGCCGGTTCCCCGGAGAGTCCCACCCCGACGGTGACCGTGACCCGGCAGCAGACGGAGACCACGACCGCGACTCCTGCGACCCCCGTACCGGCCGGTTATCGCGTCGCCAAGGACGCCAAGGGCTTCTCGCTCGCCGTGCCGGACGGCTTCACGCGCACGCTGCAAGGGTCCCGCGTCTTCTACATGTCGCCGGGCGGCACCTTCCGCATCGGCATCAAAGCGGCCGATCCGGAGGACGGCGGTCCGCTCGAGGTGATGCGTCGCTCCGCCGCCGATGGTCCGGAGAACAACCCCGGTTACCGCGACGGCACGGTCATCGCCACCACGCACAACGGACGGCACGCGGCCCTCTGGGAGTTCACCTGGGACGGCTTCACCGAGGCCGAGGGCGCCCGTCACACGTACGACCTGTGCTGGGAGGAGGGCGGCAGGATGTACGACGTGTGGGTCTCGGCGCCGGTCGGCAGGGCCGACGCGGCGAAACGGTATTTCGACACCGCGGTCGACTCGTTCGTGCGGGCTGATGCGGGCTGATGAGGGGCGTCAGGGCTGATCAGCCTTGAACCAGCCGGGCACGAGCGGTGTTTGTCACGGTGCTGCATCCGAACCGGGCCGCAGGTGGTCTCCCCGGTTCCACTTCGCAAGGATATGACCATGATGAACCAAGGGGGACAGTCGAACGAGCCGACGAGCTATGGGCTGCAGCCACCGCAGCGAGGTCCGCAGAACCCGCCGCACCCCCAGAACCCGTACGCTCAGCAGCCGCCCGCGGCTCCGGCTCCGTACGCCGCCTCCCCCCAGGCCGAGCCCGAACAGCAGCCGCAGCCGCAGCAGTTGCCGCACCAGCAGCCCTCTCGGCCCCGGCAGCCGCAGGCGCAGCAGGACCCGCGCGCCGAGCGCCTGATCGCGGGCCGCTACCGGCTGCTGTCCAAACTCGGCCACGGTGGCATGGGCACCGTGTGGCGGGCGAAGGACGAGACCGTCGATCGCGAGGTGGCCGTCAAGGAGCCCCGGGTTCCCGAGCATCTGCCCGAGCGGGAGCGCGCCAACGCCTTCGAGCGCATGCGGCGTGAGGCCCGAGCCGCCGCCCGGCTCGACCACCCGGCCGTCGTCACGGTGCACGACGTGGCGGTCGAGGACGGACGGCCGTGGATCGTCATGGAGTTCGTGCAGGGCCGGTCGCTGGGCGAAGCGCTGAACGAGGGCACCCTCGGCGCCCGCGAGGCCGCCCGTATCGGCCTCGAGGTCCTGGG
Source organism: Streptomyces sp. NPDC002577 (assembly GCF_053594815.1). Lineage (NCBI taxonomy): Bacteria > Bacillati > Actinomycetota > Actinomycetes > Kitasatosporales > Streptomycetaceae > Streptomyces > Streptomyces sp. NPDC002577. The sequence goes on from NZ_JBSFWK010000023.1 coordinate 97,598, forward strand.
CGCGCTCGAGGCCGCCCACCAGGCGGGCATCCTGCACCGCGACGTCAAGCCCGACAACGTCATGCTCGGGCGGCACGGCCGGGTCGTCCTCACCGACTTCGGTATCGCGCAGATCGAGGGCGAGACCAGCCTGACGGACACCGGTAACTTCGTCGGCTCGCCCGAGTTCATCGCCCCCGAGCGGGTGCTGGGCCAGCGCCCGGGACCGGCCTCCGACCTCTTGTCGCTGGGCGTCGTCCTGTACGCGGCGACGGAGGGCGTGTCGCCGTTCCGCCGGAACACCACCCCCTCCACACTGCAGGCGGTCCTCAATGCCACCCCCGCGCCGCCCGCCGCCGCGCAGGGCCCGCTGGCCGAGGCGATCAACGGCCTCCTCCAAAAGGACGCAGCGCACCGACCGGGGGCCGCCCGGGTCCGCCACCTGCTGGAGCAGGCGGTGCAGCCACCCCAGCCCCAGCCGGCGCAGGTCGTCCAGATCGGCAGCGCGCCGGGCGGCAGGAGTCTGCGCTTCGGCCGCAAGGCGTGGCTGGGCCTGGGGGCCGCGGTCGTCGCGGCGGCCGTGACGTCGTATCTGGTGATCGCGAACCCGTTCGCGGGCCCGCTGCAGGAGGGCTGGAAGACGCACAAGGAGAAGGCGCTGGGTGCGACGTTCGCGGTGCCCGCGGACTACGTGAGGTCTGTGCCGGACGGCACCAACGACAAGGATCACTGGGTCACCTACACCGATCCCAGTTACTCGCTCTCCGTCCAGCTCACCCTCTACAAGAAGTCCGAGGACACCCTCGGCGAGATCGCGGGCTCCGCGATCTCCGAGGCGTACGACGACATGGACTCCATGCAGGACACCGAGGACAGCGACTTCTCCTTCATGGCGGACAAGCCCGCGCCGAAGGGGAGTACCAAGCAGACCTCGTACGACGAGCGGAACGCGGCGGAGAACACCGTCACCTACGTCGACGACCGGACCGACTCCACCAACCCCCGCCCGCGCGAGGCCCGGGTCTTCTACTACAAGACCAAGTCCGGTGACCTCTACAAGTTCTGGATCGACTACCCGGGCAAGGGCGACTTCACGGAGCGCGGCCGGGAGGTCGCCGAGGCGGCCATCCGGAACCTGAAGATCGAGAAGCTCTGACCGTATGGACGACAGGGACGGGGAGGGCCGGCTCGTCGGAGGCCGCTACCGGCTGGCCGAGCTCATCGGCTCGGGCGGCATGGGCACCGTATGGCGGGCGGTCGACGAGCGCGTCGGGCGGGAGGTCGCCGTCAAGGAGCCCCGGCTGCCCGGCGATCCGCGGGATCCGGCGCACCGGCGGGGTTACGCCCGGCTGCAGCGCGAGGCGCGGGCCGCCGCGCAGGTGGAGCACCCCTGCGCGGTCGCCATCCACGACGTGGTGACCGAGGACGGACTCCCGTGGATCGTCATGGAGTTGATCCGGGGCGAGTCGCTGCACGAGGTCCTGGAACGGGGTGCGCTGTCGCCGGCCGAGACGGCGCGCGTCGGCCTCGCGGTCGTCGGCGCGCTGGCCGCCGCGCACGCCAAGGGGATCGTGCACCGCGACGTCAAGCCCGCGAACGTGCTGCTCGGCCCGCACGGCCGCGTCGTCCTCACCGACTTCGGTATCGCGCACGTCCAGGGCGAGGAATCCCTCACGGTCAGCGGCGAGTTCATCGGCTCACTGGAGTTCGTCGCACCCGAGCGGATGTCGGGCCCGGGTGCCGGGGGACCGGCTTCGGACCTGTGGTCGCTGGGCGTGCTGCTGTACGCGGCGGTGGAGGGCTGGTCTCCGTTCCGGCGTACGACGCTCGAGTCGACGCTCGCGGCGATCCTGTCCGCCGAGCCGCCCGAGCCGAAGCAGGCCGGACCGCTGGGCCCGTTGATCGGGCGCCTGCTGGCGAAGGATCCGGCGCTGCGTCCGGGGGCGGGGGAGGTCGCGAACGCGCTGCAGGCGGTGGTGCAGGGGCTGTGGCCGGAGGCGGGGGCCTGGGACGGGCGGCGCTTGGGCGAGGGCGCGTCCGGCGGCGGGGGCGACGGGCAGTACGGGGAGCTGCCGGAGCCTCAGGACGCCTCGATGCTCCTGGAGTTCGGGGACGATGCGGGGACGATGCGGCTCGGGGGTGTGGTCTCGGCGGCCTTTGGCGGAGGAACAGCGGAGGGTGCCCCCGCCGCCGATCACGACGAGGCGGCCTCGCTCACCCATCAGGGCGAGCTCACCGATGAGGGCGAGCCCACCCATGAGGGCGAAGAGGCCTCGCACGCCACCGGTGTCCCCGGCGAAGAGCCCCCGACCGCACCCGCCGGCGTATCGGCCGGCCGCGCCCGTTCCAGAGCCCGCCTGATGGCCCTCACCCTTGCCGGAGCACTGCTGCTCGGCGGCGGTGCCGTATGGCTCGGGCTGCCGCTGGGGGACGGCGGGGCCGAGGGCCGAGCCGCCCAGGGCTCCCCGTCGGTGTCGGCGTCGGCCTCCGCGACCCGCTCGGCGTCGGCCTCCGCATCCCGGGCGGTCAAGTGGATCACCCACCACGAGAAGAAGATCAACGCCGAGTTGTCCCTGCCCGCTGACCTGACGGAGTTCGCGCGCGAGGACAGCGACAGCGATCACCGGCGCATCGCCGCCCGGCTGGTCGTCTATGCGAACGATGCCGTGGACATCCGGCTCACCGTGGAGGACAGGGCCCCCGACGACGCCATGGCCTGGGCCCACCAGGCGGCCGCGACCTGGAAGGGCTACGACCCCGACGCGAGGACGCAGTACACCAGGACATCCTTCAACGGCTACCAGGCGGCGCTCGCCGACACCACCTACGAGGCGGGTGACGAGAACGACCCGTACCTGCTCCGTTGCGTACAGCTGGTGATCATCACGGACGACGGCGAGTTCTACGAGCTGCGGGCGGACATGCGCAAGGGGACCAAGGCCGAGCAGGAAGGCATGGCGGTCTTCAAGGGGGCGCGCCAGCGGCTCAAGGTGGGAGCGGCCATGATGGGAGCTCGGTAGCGTCCCGTAACCCCGGGTAACCGCCGCTCAGGGCATGTGCGCCAGCGATCGCTGGCTCGTTGTGCGTACTCCGTGAAAGCCATTACCGACGGGTACCAAAACGCCCGGCGGACCCCTACGCTCAGGCCCATGACGGACTCGCAGGCCACCGCCCCCGGGGCAACCCCGGACAAGACCGGCACCACGGTCGGCACGAACCCGCTCGCCCCCGCCCCGGCAGGCGCGCGCACGGCGGCCGACGTGGTCACGCCCGAGCTGGTCGCCCAGCTCACCCGAGGCGTCGTGGGCTCCGGCCGGACGGCCAACCACACGCCGTTCACCGGTGAGAAGCTGGCGGACCTGCCCGAGTCCACGCCCGACGACGTCGCGGAGGCCTTCGCGCGGGCCCGTACGGCCCAGCCGGTGTGGGCCGCGACGCCCGGGCGCCAGCGGGCCGCCGTCCTGCTCCGCTTCCACGACCTCGTACTCGCCCGGCAGGCCGAGGTGCTCGACCTCATCCAGCTGGAGACCGGCAAGGCCCGGCTGCACGCGCACGAAGAGGTGCAGGCCGTGGCCGTGGCCGCGCGCCACTACGGCCGCAAGGCCCCCTCCTACCTGCGTCCCAAGGGGCACACCGGAGCCGTCCCGACCCTCACCAAGGTCACCGAACACCGCCACCCGCGCGGCGTCATCGGCCAGATCGCGCCCTGGAACTACCCGCTCGAACTGTCCGTCGGCGACGCCCTGCCCGCCTTCGTCGCGGGCAACGCGGTCGTCATGAAGCCCGACACGGAGACCGCCCTGACCGCCCTGTGGGCGCGCGATCTGCTGATCGAGGCCGGGCTGCCCGAGGGCGTGTTCCAGGTGGTGCTCGGCGAGGGCCCGGTCGTGGGCCCCGAGGTCGTCAAGCACGCCGACTACGTCTCGTTCACCGGCTCCACGCGCACCGGCCGCGAGGTCGCCCGGGGCGCTGCCGACCGTCTGATCGGCGTATCCCTGGAGCTCGGCGGCAAGAACGCCATGCTGGTGCTCCACGACGCCGACATCGAGAAGGCGGCGGCGGGCGCGGTGCGCGCCTGCTTCTCGTCCGCCGGCCAGCTGTGCATCTCCATCGAGCGGCTGTACGTCCACGAGTCGGTCGCGGACGCCTTCGTGGAGCGGTTCGCGGCACGGACGAGGGCGATGCGGCTCGGTACGTCCCTCGCGTACGGCGCGGACATGGGCTCGCTGGTCGGGCCCAGGCAACTGGAGACCGTGACCCGGCACGTCGACGAGGCCGTCGCGAAGGGCGCGAAGGTGCTGGCCGGAGGCGTGGCCCGCCCGGACATCGGCCCGTACTTCTTCGAGCCGACCATCCTCGACGGCGTCGAGGCCCCCATGGCGGTCTGCACCGAGGAGACCTTCGGCCCGGTCGTCTCCCTCTACCGCTTCACGGACGAGGACGAGGCCATCGAGCTGGCCAACTCCACGCCGTACGGCCTGAACGCGTCGGTCTGGACGAAGGACGGCCGTCGTGGACGCGCCGTCGCGGCCCGCCTGCGCAGCGGCACGGCCAACGTCAACGAGGGGTACGCGTCGGCGTACGGCAGCGTCCAGTCGCCGATGGGCGGCATGAAGGACTCCGGCCTCGGCCGCCGTCACGGCTCCGAGGGCATCCTCAAGTACACGGAGGCCCAGACCGTCGCCCACCAGCGGATCATGCCGATGGCGCCCGCGTTCGGCATGGACGACGAGAAGTACGCGGCGTTCATGAGCCGCAGCCTGCGGCTGATGAAGGCCCTGCGCCTGCGCTAGCAGGCATCCCTCTCGACCACCCCCCTCAACCACCCGTTCCCAGCAGTTCTCGACGAGGAGAGCCAGTGTCACAGGAGAGCTCTGCCCAATTGCCGGGCGACGACGGCCACGACGACCCTTACGACTACGACGTGCTCGTCGTCGGCTCGGGCTTCGGCGGCTCGGTGTCGGCCCTGCGGCTGACCGAGAAGGGGTACCGGGTCGGCGTCCTGGAAGCGGGCCGCCGCTTCACGCGCGAGACCCTGCCCCGCAACTCCTGGGACCTGAAGAACTACCTGTGGGCCCCGGCCCTCGGCCTCTACGGCATCCAGCGCATCCACCTGCTGGGCAACGTGATGGTGCTGGCGGGCGCGGGCGTCGGCGGCGGCTCGCTGAACTACGCGAACACCCTCTACGTACCGCCCGCCGCGTTCTTCAACGACCCGCAGTGGAAGGACATCACGGACTGGCAGGAGGAGCTGAAGCCGTACTACGACCAGGCCGAGCGGATGCTCGGAGTGCGGCTCAACCCGACGATGACGCCGTCCGACGTCCATCTGAAGGCGACCGCGGAGGCCATGGGCGTCGGCGACACCTTCCACATGGCGCCGGTCGGGGTCTTCTTCGGCGACGGCAAGGACGCCGGGGGTTCGGACGCGAGGAAGGCGCAACCGGGGCAGGAGATCGCGGACCCGTACTTCGGCGGGGCCGGCCCGTCCCGCAAGGCCTGCACGGAGTGCGGCGAGTGCATGACCGGCTGCCGCCACGGCGCGAAGAACACCCTCAACGAGAACTACCTCTACCTTGCCGAGAAGGCGGGCGCGGTCGTCCACCCGATGACCACGGTCGCCTCGGTCACCGAGGACTCGCAGGGCGGCTTCGCCGTCGCCACGCTGCCCACGGACAACAAGCGCAAGGGCGAGGGACGGACGTACCGGGCCCGCAGGGTCGTCATCGCGGCCGGTACGTACGGCACGCAGACGCTTCTGCACCGCATGAAGGACGGCGGACAGCTGCCGCACCTCTCCGGCCGGCTCGGCACCCTGACCCGCACCAACTCCGAGGCGCTGGTGGGCGCGATGACGGACAACCGCCGCTACGGCAAGAAGCACGGCGCCGCCAAGGCCGACTTCACCAAGGGCGTGGCGATCACGTCCTCGATCCACCCCGACGCGAACACGCACATCGAGCCGGTCCGCTACGGCAAGGGCTCGAACGCGATGGGCAGCCTGACGACGCTGCAGGTGCCGTACCGGCCGGACGCGCGGGTGCGGGGCTGGTTCGCGAACCTGGCCCGCCACCCGTGGCTCGCCGTGCGCCAGCTCTCCAACCGGCGCTGGTCGGAGCGGACCATCATCGGCCTGGTCATGCAGTCGCTGGACAACTCCCTGACCACGTACCGCAAGCCGAAGGGCATCGGCAAGGGCCTGCTGACCGCCCGCCAGGGCCACGGCGCCCCGAACCCGCAGCAGATCCCCGAGGCCACACAGGCCGCGACCCTCCTCGCGGAGGAGATCAACGGCTTTGCCGGCTCCAACGTCGGCGAGCTGATGGGCACCCCGCTGACGGCCCACTTCCTGGGCGGCTGCCCGATCGGGGACTCGTCCGAGTCCGGCGTGATCGACCCGTACCACCGGGTCTACGGCCACCCCGGCATCTCGGTCGTCGACGGCGCCGCGGTCTCGGCGAACCTGGGCGTCAACCCGTCCCTGACGATCACCGCGCAGGCCGAGCGGGCCATGTCCTTCTGGCCGAACAAGGGCGAGGAGGACCTGCGCCCGGCCCAGGACGCGGCGTACGAGCGGCTTGCGCCCGTCGCGCCGAAGTCCCCGGCCGTCCCGGCGGACGCGTTCGGCGCACTGAAGCTGCCGTTCCTGGGGATGCCGGCGGTGCCCCCGAAGAGGCCGTAACGCCCCTTCCGCCTGATGCGAAAAGGACCCGTGCTCCCCTCCGAGCGCGGGTCCTTTTCCGTATGGGGTGTGGCGTGGGCTGTGCCTTACGCGGCAGCGCCCTCGCTCTTACGACGCCGGACGACGAAGATCGCACCGGCACCGCCGACGACCGCGACACCGCCGATGAGGCCGATGGTCGGCAGCATCGAGGAGGAACCGGTCTCGGCGAGGTTGCCGGTGGCCGGGATCTCGTCGGCGCCGCCCTGCGGCTCCTTGCCGCCGGACGGCTTGGTGCCCTTGCCCGGCTTGGCCTCGCCCGGGTCGTCGTTGCTGCTGCCGGCCGGGAGGACGGTGAACTCGTAGAACGCGAACGAGCTGTGCGTGCAGTTCTTCTCTTCGTCCACGTAGCCGCCGAGGCCGATGGTGAAGCCGTCGCCCGCAGGGGCCTTCGCGCTGATGTTGACGCGCAGCTTGATGGCGACGACGTCCTTGGCGCCCAGCGAGGTCTCGCCGAAGTACCAGCCGTTGCCGACCTCGTCGGCGATCGACTCCCAGGCCTTGGTCTCGGGGTTGAAGTACTCGAGCTGGGCGTAGGTGCTCAGCCAGTCCTTCTCGTTGTCGCTGTCCGAGTAGTTGTCCACGGCGGCGAGCCACTGGACGGTGCCCAGCGCCTTGTCGCTCTTGTTGGAGGCGGTCAGCGTGAAGTTGTGCCAGCCGCTGCCCGCGGTGATCTTGCCGGGCAGGCCGGAGACCGACAGGTCCAGCGCGGAGTCCGGGTCCACACCGTCGTCGTCGACGGGGCAGTCCTCGGGCCACTCGGACGGCTCGGCGCTCGGGGAGGCGGACTCCGACGCCGACGAGCTCGGCGAGGAGGAGGCGCTGGTGTCACCGCCGGCGGGGGTCGACTCGTCGGCAGCGGGGGTGCTCTCGTCGGCGGCGGGGGTCGACTCGTCGGCCGCCGGGGTGGTGTCCTCCGCGGCGGGGGTCGTCTCCTCCGCCGCCGGGGTGGTGTCCTCCGCGGCGGGAGTCGTCTCCTCCGCCGCCGCAGCGGTGCTCTCAGACGTGGTCGGAGTGTCGTCCGCGAACGCGGCGGGCGCCGACAGCAGCGCGATCGGGGCTATGACAGCCGTCGCGGCCGCGGCGGCCATGGCACGGCGAAGCTTCATGAAGACCTCAGGTAAGTCCGGCGCACTGCGGCACCGCAGTACGAAGTTGAGGAGGCCTCCGCCTCATGGGGGGACGCGGATGTGGCCGTTGGTTCCGAACATGTGACCCGTGATGCGTGCGAATGGTTGTGCACGTTCTCAGGAAATTCTTATGTGGCCTGGCTCACAACGCCGGGCGCCCCGCTGGCCAGCCGGGCAGTGTCCGACCCCGACTACAACGTCACTATCGCGGGACGCCCGCCACGACGCGAGTCTGCTACCGGTGGAGTTGGCATAGCCCCGGATCATCGCTCTGGCCAGGATGCGGAGCGAGGCTGCTCCCGGGGGCTCCTCATCAGGTAGCAGGGGCGTCGGTCATCGATGTGCTCCTCTGCTCGGGGCGCTGACAGCTGCTGTGGCTGGACCGATGCGAACCTACGGGGCGCCCGTGGCCTTCGCGTAAGGGCTCGCGGTCTCGACCGGCTCCGGTGACTGCGTGTCGGGCGAGTCGAGGACGCGGTCGGGCAGCCGCATCGCCAACGCGACAGGGACGACGAATACGAGGAGCAGCGCGTAGAAGGTGGCTCGCAGGCCGCTCGAATCGGCCAACCACCCGGACGCGGGGGAACACAGGCCGCCCGCCGCCATGGCCAGCCCCAGGGTCAGTCCGCTGGCGGTGCCGGGACGGTTGGGCAAGTAGTCCTGTGCGAGTGTGACCTGAGCGGCGAACGGCACGAACATGGCAGTGCCGAACAGTGCGGCACTCACCACGAGGATCGTGAGCGTGGGAGCCCAGGAAATGCCCAGCAGGGCGGGAAGTGCGGCCAGGTAGCCGACGCGCACCGAGGTCATCCGGCCGTACCGGTCGCCGACCCAGCCGCCCAGCAGCGTACCCACGGCACCGGCCGCGGTGTAGCAGGTGAGTACGGTTGCGCCCACCGCCGCGGACTGGTCCAGATCGCGCTGCGCATGCAGGGACACCAGTGAGGTGACGGTGACGAACGGGACTGACCAGCCGATGATGACGACCACCAGGCGGCCGAAGGCGCGCCAGTCGTCAGTCCGTCGGGTGCTGTCTGCCGCAGACCCTGCTGCTCTACCGGTGACCAGCGGAGCCGCCTCCGGGCAGCCCCGCCACCGCATCCACGGATCCTTGAGGACCCACAGGATCGCCATGACCAGGGCGGGGGCGGCCAGCAGGTAACTCCCGTCGAATCCCGCGGATCCGATCACGAGGGTGACCAGCGGCGGCGCGACGGCTCCGCCGACCGTCCCGCCGACGGAGAAGATGCTCATGGCCTTCTGCGACGAGCCCGCGGCGGCGCGGGCCTGGCTCGTCGCGGGCGGGTGGTAGGCCGCGATGCCGATCCCTGCCAGCGCCACACACAGCCATGTGACCAGGTAGTCCCCGGACAGCCCGGCCGCCACGACGCCCAGGGCGGCGGTGATGAAGCCGGCCGGGACCAGCCAGGTCCGCGGTTTCCGGTCGGAGAGAACGCCGAACAACGGCTGGAAGAGGCTGGAGATGCCGCTGGCCGCGAACGCCAGCCCGGAGACCGCGGCGTAGCTGTAGTGGCGCTCGGACATCAGGAACGGCAGCATCGCGGGGATCGCGCCCTGATACAGGTCGTTGATCGCGTGCGTGCCGGCCAGGAAGCCGAGTTGTCGGTTTTTCATGGAAAAATCTGTCCTGTTCAGGGTGTTGTGGATGCAGAACACTCAGGTACTCAGGCCTTCGACGGACTGCGCCGCCTCAAGGCGTTCCGGATGCGCGAGGTCGTGGCGTTGGGGACCGCGGACCAGGTGACGGATCACCTGGACCACTCGGCCCGCTTCCTGGACGCCTTCTCCGGTGAGAGCGGTCTGCCGCTGTGGTCGGCGACGTCCAGACCCGTCGCGGGCTCGTCGAGCAGCAGAAGCCGTGGACTGGGCATGAGCGCCCGGATGATGAGCGCACGGCCCCGTTCCCCTTGGACAGGGCCGGCCACTGCGCCTGGCAGCGGTCGTCGAGGCCGAGCAGGTCGATGAGGTGGTCGGCCCTGGCCGTCTGCTCGGGCGCCGGGTGCCATCGGGGGGGGGGGCGAGCTAGATGCTGTTGGTCAGTCCGGTCAGTACGACGTCCCCGACCGTGAGGGGCGAGCGCAGCGGTGCCGCGGGTTGACGTGGCCGATGTACGAGCGCAGCTCTCGCATGTCGACCCGTCCCAGCCGGTGACCCAGCACCTCGACCGTGCCGCGGGTGGGATGCTGGAGCGCCCCGGGCAGGTTGAGCAGGGTGCTCTTGCACCGCGCCGTTGGCGCCGAGCAGCGCCCCTCACCGGCCCGTACGGTCAGGCCTTCTTCGCGCGGTTGACGGCGGCCATGACCGAGTGGACGGATGCGGTCAGGACGGAGGTGTCCCAGCCCGCGCCCCAGCAGGTGACGCCGTCCACGCGGCACTCGGCGTAGGAGGCGGCGGGGCTGCCCGGCCCGCTGGTGGTGGCGTGTTCGGTCCAGCTGAGGATGTCGACGGTGACGCCGACGGCGCGCAGGGCGTCGGGTGGGGCGCGTCCTCCGGGATGTCACCGGAGGGGGCACGCAGATCGGGAAACGCCGTCATCTCGGCGGAGAAAGCCATCGTGCGGAGTCCTTCATTCGGTCAACCGGTGACCGGCACAGCCTGGCCCCGCTGCGGGGGGCCGGCCGTGTCAGGCCCCGCAGCGGCAGCCGAGGAGAAGAAGCTCGTGCAGCGACATGCGAGGTACACTAGCGGCGGAACAACTCCTCAGACAACCTGAGGACTGGAAAGGGTGGTCACATTGCCGAGAGGACAGGCCCTCGGGGCCCTCCGGCCGTCCCCGCTGGTCGAGCAGGCCACCGAGCGCCTGCGCGAGCAGATCACCGGTGGTGAGTGGGCCGTGGGGACGAAGCTCCCCGGCGAGACCGCCCTGGCCAAGTCCCTCGGTGTGGGGCGCTCGACCGTCCGCGAGGCCCTGCGCGCACTCGCCGGCGCCGGGCTGGTGCAGGCGCGCCAGGGATCCGGTGTCTTCGTCATCGCGACCAAACCCAAGGAGGACTGGTCCACCCAGCTCCGCCAGGCGGCCATCATCGATGTCTACGAGGTCCGCATGCTCATCGAGGTCGAGGCCGCGCAGTTGGCTGCGCAGCGCCGGACCGACGACGACATCGCCGCCCTCCACGGGGCACTGGCCAGACGCCGTGACGCCGCGAACGCCGGCAACGCCGAGTTCATCGAGGCCGACATCGCCCTGCACCAGGCCGTGGTCGCCGCGGCGCACAACCCGGTGCTCACCGGCTTGTTCACCGAGTTCGTCCCCGTGCTGCAACAGCGGCTATTCGATCTTGTCGAACTGCTCGACCTGCGCTCCGACGACCCGAACCACGGCGACGAGGGGCACACCGCCCTGGTGGACGCGGTCGTGCGGTCCGACGCCGAGGCGGCCGGACGCGCGCTGCGGGACGAACTCACGCAGACGCTCGCCCTGCTCCACTCCCTCTGACGCCCGGCGTCCCTCCGACCTCGTCGTCTCCTCGGAGAGCGGCAGCAATGCTCGATGCCGAACCATGGATACGGTGCTTTCCCGCCGCTGCCACACCCACCACGCCCTGGACGGTCCTGTTCTTCCCGCGCTCAGGCGGGTCCGCCGGCTCCTGTTCACCGGTGTCCACCCCCTCGCGGACCAGGTGGCCAGTGACCTCATGGCGCACAGCCGCTACCGCCCCGAAGCCGACTCGGCCGTCGACTGTCCCGTCCGGGGGCCACGCCCCCAGCCTGTAAGCGGAAGCGCACCCCGTGGCATCCCGCGCGGCAGGCCACCGCCCGGCTCCGTGACGAGTGAGCGAACACAAATCTTCCAACTGTCCCCGCCGAGCACTGCATGGCACAACTGTTGGATCTCGCCGAGTTGTTGACGTCAGAGCTGGCCACCAATGCCTCCGGAACGCCAAGAGGCCTGCCGCCCTGAGGTTTCGGTCGCTGGACGGCGGACGGCTGCGGGTGAGTGTGTGGGATACGAATCCGCATATCCCGCCTCCCTCTGACAAGTTGGTCACGTACCTGGGCTCGATGCCGATGCCAGTGCCGGGATCTGACGTGGCCGTCGGTGGACGTGGACTGTTCCTCGTACGCCGCTACGCGCGCGCCTGGGGCGGATGTCCGCTGGGCCGGGAGCTCTTCGGGCAGGGTGGCAAAGTCCTCTGGTTCGAGTCGGGTCCGGGACTGTCCCCGGTGGCCCTGTGAATGACGCGGCGTGTGTGGGCGTCCAGAGGTCCACTCCTGCTGTGAATGGGCTGTTGGTTCGTTGTGGGGTCGTGATCACGGCCGTACAACTATTTTCGTGATTTCGGATCGTTACGTAAATCGCTGGCAAAAAGGGCTTGTTGGCGGCTTGGATGGCGCTTCCGCGGACGGATCGGGGTTTCCGTGGGGACGGCCTTTCGGGCCGTGAGACTTGAATGTGGAGAGACAAGACGTGAAGTCAGCTGCGAAGCGGGCCCTCGTGGCCGTGTCCGTGGTGGCCGCTCTGGGACTGACCGCCGCGTGCGGTGGGAACGGCGGCGATGGTGAGGCCAAGGCATCGCCGAAGAAGACCTCTCAGAACAAGGAGACCGCGGCCGCGGAGGCCGGGGTCAAGGCGCTCACCGCCGCGCAGCTGGAGAAGGCCGTCGTCACCAGCGCCGACATCAAGGACTACAAGATCGAGAAGATGTCCGCCGCGGACATGCCGTCGGACATCGTGCCCGCAGACCCGGCCGAGTGCCAGCCCCTCGCGGACATGTTCATGTTCACCACCCAGCCCAAGGCGCAGGCGCGCACCGGCCGCACTCTCTCCAACGTCGACGCGACCGACGCCACGGTCACTTCCTTCGCGCTCCTCGCTCACGAGCAGGCCGACGCCGAGAAGGTCATGGCGGGTCTGCGCACGGCCACCGAGAAGTGCACGAGCTACGAGCACGCCGACTACAAGTACAGCGGCGTGCAGGCGCTGGACGCGCCGGACGCGGGCGACGAAGCCGTGTCGTACAAGGTCACGGGGAAGATAGACGGCGACACCGTGCCGATGGCCTTCACGGTCGTCCGCAGCGGCTCCACCATCGCGGCCTTCTACGCCATGAACATGCTCGACGCCAAGAAGACCGAGGTTCCGGCGAAGGTCGTCGACGCCCAGGTCGCCAAGCTGGAGAAGGCCGCCGGCTGAGCGCGACGCGTCTGATTGCAGAAGAGAGGCCGGTCGGCTCCGGGCGTCCCCGGAGCCGACCGGCCCATTGTTGACCGGGCTGCTGTCCCCTGCCGTCCGGTCACATGTCTGGAGCGAGGTCCCACGGCGCACAGCACGAATCCGTACGCCTCATCGCTCCAGCGGAGCCACGCGTGGTTCTCCTACGAGCCGCCCCTGGCTGGCACGGACACCCGGACCAACGAAGCCCGGGAAAGCCGGGTCACGCGCCGTACGGGTGAGAGCGGATGCGAACGTGTGCTCGGCTGTACGCCTGCGGCCGGTGCGGGCGGCAGGCGTACAGCCGCGGGCGACACGTCAGACACGACCCCGGCACAGCTCCAGCAGCGTCATCGCCAGCGGCGTGCCGGGCTTGCCCAGCGCGTCCCTGTAGCGGCCGAGGACCTCCATCTCGCGGGAGAGGTTCACGCGGCGTCCGCCGGATGCGATGCGGGCGTCCTGGATCACGGCCGAGACGGCCATCCGTTCCTGGATGAGACCGATGATCCGGTCGTCGAGTGTGTCGATGCGCTCGCGGGCGCCCGTGATCAGATCGGCGGCCTCGTCGGTGCGGGCGCCGGTCTTCTCGGCGGCGGTCTTCTCTGCGGGGGCGATGGTCATGTCGGTTGCTCCTTGTCGGGGCGGTGCCCCTGTGTCGGGGTGGTGCCCCGGAGCGGCAGGGCCCGGAACGACAGAGCGCCCCGGGCCTTGTCGGCCCGGGGCGCCTGGAAGTCGCTTGTCAGTTGCTCAAGCAGCACGACCATGGCAGCCGGCGGGCCGGTTGCCATAGGTAAAGACGAAGGTCTGGTGCTTGCGCATGCGATCAGTATGGCCCCCGTCGCGGGCAGCGTCCACGCGGGTTCGGATGATGAGACGACGGCCTGAGTGAGGGCGCACCGAGGGCGTGGGCCGAGCGGGTGGCCGGCGGAGCCGGAAAGCAGGGGTGCGCGCCCCGGTAGAATCGACATATCAGACCCCCTGCCACGTGCAGACCGGGCTGATGCCAGACCCCTCTGCTCACGCAGATCCGCCTGCTCAACGCCGGAAGGCCGCCGCCGTGCCATCAGCGTCCCCCGCCGCCCCCGACACCGTCCTGGTCGTCGACTTCGGTGCGCAGTACGCCCAGCTCATCGCCCGCCGCGTCCGTGAGGCCCGCGTCTACAGCGAGATCGTGCCGAGCACCATGCCGGTCGAGGAGATGCTCGCCAAGAACCCCGCGGCGATCATCCTCTCCGGCGGCCCGTCGTCGGTGTACGAGGAGGGCGCGCCGACCGTCGACCGCGCGCTGTTCGAGGCCGGCGTCCCCGTCTTCGGCATGTGCTACGGCTTCCAGCTGATGGCGACCACGCTCGGTGGCGTGGTCGACAACACGGGCGCCCGCGAGTACGGCCGTACGCAGCTGGCCGTCTCCCGCCCCGGTTCGACCCTCTTCGAGGGCACCCCGGCCGAGCAGGCCGTGTGGATGTCGCACGGTGACGCCTGCTCCGCCGCGCCCGAGGGCTTCACGGTCACCGCGTCCACGGACGTCGTGCCGGTCGCGGCCTTCGAGAACGACGAGAAGAAGCTGTACGGCGTGCAGTACCACCCCGAGGTGATGCACTCCACGCACGGCCAGCAGGTCCTCGAGCACTTCCTCTACCGCGGCGCCGGCCTGAAGCCCACGTGGACCACCGGCAACGTCATCGATGAGCAGGTCGAGGCGATCCGTGCCCTGGTCGGCACCAAGCGCGCGATCTGCGGTCTGTCCGGCGGCGTCGACTCCGCGGTCGCGGCCGCGCTCGTGCAGAAGGCCATCGGCTCGCAGCTGACCTGTGTGTACGTCGACCACGGCCTGATGCGCAAGGACGAGACCGCGCAGGTCGAGAAGGACTTCGTCGCGGCCACGGGCGTCCAGCTCAAGGTCGTCGACGCGGAGGAGCGATTCCTCGACGCGCTCAAGGGTGTCTCGGACCCCGAGGAGAAGCGGAAGATCATCGGTCGCGAGTTCATCCGGGTGTTCGAGCAGGCCCAGGCCGAGATCATCGCCGAGGCCCCCGACGACCAGCCGGTCGAGTTCCTGGTGCAGGGCACGCTCTACCCGGACGTCGTCGAGTCCGGCGGCGGCACCGGCACGGCGAACATCAAGTCCCACCACAACGTGGGCGGCCTGCCCGAGGACCTCGAGTTCAAGCTCATCGAGCCGCTGCGCAAGCTGTTCAAGGACGAGGTCCGGATGGTCGGCGCCGAGCTGGGCCTGCCGGACGAGATCGTCCAGCGCCAGCCGTTCCCGGGCCCCGGCCTCGGCATCCGTATCGTCGGCGAGGTCACCAAGGACCGCCTCGACCTGCTGCGCGAGGCCGACGCCATCGCCCGCGAGGAGCTGACCGCGGCCGGCCTCGACCGCGAGATCTGGCAGTGCCCGGTCGTGCTGCTCGCGGACGTCCGCAGCGTCGGCGTCCAGGGCGACGGCCGCACCTACGGCCACCCGATCGTGCTGCGGCCCGTCTCGTCCGAGGACGCGATGACCGCCGACTGGTCGCGCCTGCCGTACGACGTGCTGGCCAGGATCTCGACCCGGATCACCAACGAGGTTCGTGACGTCAACCGCGTGGTGCTCGACGTGACGAGCAAGCCGCCGGGGACGATCGAGTGGGAGTAGCACTCCCGAACGCGTCAACGACTTCGCCGTCGCCCATTCGTTTGGGCGGCGGCGTTGTCGTTCGCCCTGGGTAGGCTGTCCATACGGTGCAGGATCCCGTCCATGGGAGGAACCATGACCGCCGAGCCGCTGCCCGAGTCCGTGCCGGAGGCCGAGCCCACGCGGAAGGCCGGGCGGATGTGGCCGGTGCCGCCGGAGGGCGGCTGGACCGTGGACCATTTGCTGACCCTGACCGACCTCCCGCCGCACACCGAGCTGATCGACGGGAGCCTGGTCTTCGTGAGCCCGCAGAAGAGTTTCCACACTCTGGCGATGTATCTGTTGGAAGCGGGCCTGCGCAGCACCGTCCCCGAGCATCTGCGAGTACGGCGGGAGATGACGGTCGTCATCGACAAGCGCCAGGGACCGGAGCCCGATATCTCGGTCGTGCGCGCCGATGCGGTGTGCGAGGGGGAGGAGACGTACTACAAGGTCGGGGACGTGGTCCTCGCCGTCGAGGTGGTCTCCCCGGACTCCGAGCGGCGGGACCGCGAGCGCAAGCCGCAGCTCTACGCACAGGGTGGCATCCCGCACTTCTGGCGGATCGAGCGCGGTGAAGACGGACGCCCCGAGGCGTACGTGTACCAGCTCGACCCGGCCACCGGGGCGTACGCCTCCGCAGGGGTCCACCACGACCGGCTCAAGCTCTCCGTCCCCTTCGACATCGACATCGACCTCACCGAGATCGACAAGCTCTGACCGCCACCCTGCGGCCGACCCGACCCGGCCGCCGACTTTTCGTTCAAGACTCTGTCCTCTTGCGGTGACCGGCGGTAACTTCCGCTCCGTACCGCTGTGTACGACCAGGTCCGCACACCGACGGCCGGAGGACAGACCATGCACGCGCCCGTGCCCATACCCACCGACCACCTGCAGTTCGCGATGCCGCCGGTGCTCGAGTCCGCCGCCGACGAGCGGCAGTACCGCAAGGAACGGCTCGCCGGGGCCCTGCGGGTGTTCGGGCGGCTCGGGTACGAGGACGGGGTGGCCGGGCACATCACCGCGCGGGACCCCGAGTACCCGGACTGTTTCTGGGTGAACCCCTTCGGGGTGCCGTTCCAGCACGTCACCGCCGGCGATCTCGTCCTGGCCAACGTGCAGGGGCAGGTCGTCGAGGGCCGCTTCCACATCAACCAGGCGGCGTTCACCGTGCACGCGCAGGTGCACGCCGCTCGCCCGGACGTGGTCGCCGTCGCGCACTGCCACTCGGTGTACGGGCGCGCGCTGTCGACGTTGCGCGAGCTCCTCGACCCGATCACCCAGGAGGCGTGTGCCTTTTACGAGGACCATGCCCTCTACGACGACTACACGGGTGTCTCCGTGGACGCCGAGGAGGGACACCGGATCGCGTCGGCGCTCGGCCCGCGTAAGGCGGTGATCCTGCGCAACCACGGGCTGCTGACGGTCGGCGACTCGGTCGACGCGGCGGCCTGGTGGTTCATCTCCATGGAGCGGTCCTGCCAGGTCCAGCTGAGCGCCAAGGCCGCGGGCCGGCCGACGCTGATCGACCACAAGCAGGCGGTGGCGACCCGCGAACAGCTCGGTGGCGATCTCGTGGCGTGGATCAACTACCAGCCGCTGTGGCGCGCCGTCAGCAGCACGGAACCAGATCTGCTGTCGTAGGAGCGGCGCAGACCCGCCAGACCTGTCCGGCTCAGAAGCCGCGCAGCACCGCCCGCTTCGTGGCCGCGAACTCCTCGTCGGTCAGGACGCCTTCGCGGTGCAGTGCGCCCAGTTCGCGCAGGCGGCGCAGCAGGACGTCGTGGTCGACAGGGCCGGTCGGCGCGGGGGACGGCGCATCATCGCTGGAGCCCGCCGGGAGCGGCAGGGACCGGACGGCGTACTCGCCGGTGCGGGCGGACGGGTGCGGCAGGCGGGCCGTGACCGCGGTCGCGACGAGGGCCGTCAGCAGGTCCCGGCGAGCGTTGCCCCACAGGTCCACGGCGTACGGGTCCTTCTCCGGCGGCAGCTTGGAGAAGACCGTCTCCCTGGTGACGAAGCGGAGGAAGCCGCCCTCGTACCCGGAACTGGGCAGCCACTCGACCGCGACGAGATCGGCGAGTTCCATGATGCGCGGCCCCGTCGCCCGCTTCACCCGGTCCGAGCTGTCGCTCCAGTCGATACGGACCTGTGTGCCGTCGAACGAGACGGTGCCGTCGCTGGACCGCACCGATACCGGCACCGGAGGGCCCATCAGCAGATACGACGACGTGGGGTCCTTCGGTATCTGCTCAAGGAGCAGCGCCTGGCGGATCTCCTCCGCGACATACTCGGCGACGCCCGAGCGGTCCGGGCCGACGATCAGCCGGTAGGGGTCGGCGGCGTCGGGCAGGCGGCCGCCTGTGGCCTGCAGCAGGGGGTCGGCACCCTCGCGCAGCCGGATGCGCAGTCGTCCGCGTCTGCGTTCCGGCTCGAAGGCGACGCCGGCCACGGCTTCCAACGGCACCGCCACCTCCCCGTACGTCTGGCGGAACAGCGATACGGAGCGGTGGAGGCCGGGTGTGATCCGGACGGTGGAGCCGTCGAACGCCCAAGCCCCGTCGCGCTGGATGATCTCGGCCATACCGAAATTCTCGCAGCCGGGTCAACACGGCGGCCCCGTAATCACCCGTCCTGACCTGACCCGCGGGAACGGCGACGGTTGCCGTGCGGCACAATTCCCTGACACTGCAGGCAGATTTGGCGGACAAGAATCCCATAACGGGAGCGAAAGCCGATAACGGCGTCTATGCCGATTAACGGCACCTGCGAGATCTTCGGGATCCGCGAGATCCAGAGGATGTTCGTAACTTTCATGGTTTCAGGAAGCGGCGCGGGAAGGCGGCAGTGGTCGTGGCGGTGCAGGAGGCGAGACAGGGCTCGCACGAGGGCGGCTGCGCGTGCGGCGACTGCCCGCACGGCGCGCGCGAAGGACACCGTCGTGCGGTGGCGGCGTTCCTGGCGAAGCGCGACGAGCTGGCGGCCGGGCAGGGCCTTCCCCCGGCCGTCGCGCACTCGGCCGGCGCCTCACGGCAGTGGGTGTCGGACGAGCTGACGCAGTCCGCGGACCTCGTCGCCGAACGCGGCCGCGCCGAGGGCGAGGCATGGCTGGCCCGGCTGTGGCGGCGCACCCTCGTCGTCGTCTGGGCCGCCGTCGCCGTACTGCTGCTGGTGCAGGCGCTCACGGCGATCGGCGCCGGGTGGACGGCCGCCCGGACGGCCGGGCTGCTCGCGGCGCTCGTCGCCGCCGCCCTGCTCAGCGGCGCGGGTTATGCGCACCGGGCGCGCGGCGGGGTGCTCGCGCCGGTGATCGGCGAGGACAACCGGCTGTCCACATCGCGTGCCGTGGCCGCATCCTGGGTGCTGTTCGTCGTCTTCGCCGTGCTCGTGCTCGCGGGCGAACTCGCCGCCGCTTCGGGCCGCCGGGAGCGCGACGAGCTGATCGCCGGGCTCGAACTCGCCCGCGGCGCCGGGGTCGTGACCGTCGTCGCCGTGGTGTGCGGCGTCGCCGTCCTCGTACGCCGGGTCGTGGCGCTGCGCGTACTCGGCCAGCGGCTGCAGAAGGTACGCGCCGACCGGCCCCGGGCCGCCGACCTGCTCACCGACGACGCGGGCCGCGGGAGCTTCGCCGACACGCAGTACGTCCTGGTCAGCGCCGTCGCCGTGATCTTCGCGGCGGTTCGGCTCGCGCGCCGCCCCGAGCAGCTGCCCGATCTGCCGTGGGGGCTGGCGCTGCTGGTGCTCGTGTCGGCCGCGACGTATCTGACCGGCAAGTACGCGGAGGGCGGGCGGCCGGTGATCCTCTCCGTCGTACGCGCCCGGGAGGCCGGCGACCTCGACGCGCCCATCCGTACCGGCGACGACATCGAGATCCGCGGCGCCGGCTTCGTCCCGCCCGGCGCGGGCGCCGCCGACCGGCTGGCCCGCATGGTCGTCCGGATCGGCGCCGTGCACGCCCACGTGCCGCTCGTCCCGGTGCCCGGCGGCTTCACCAACCCCACGGACACCGTCCTGACGGTGCCGGTCCCTGTCGATGTCGAGCCCGGCCGGGTCGAGGTACAGGTCATCACGGCGGCGGGCGTGGAGACCAACCCGTGTGTGATCGACGTGGTGGAGTAAGGCGGGGGAGTGCGTCGCGCGGCGGTCCGGGTGCGGGGCGCCGCGCAGGTGCGGCGACATCCCCTGTGCGGGCGCGGCGATACCGCCTGTGGGTGCGGTGATACCGCCTGGGTGCGGTGATGCCGCCTGTGCAGGTGCGTGATACCGCCGAATAGTTGTGGACATACCGCCGAATCGCTGGAAGATGCCCCGCAATTGTTGGGTCTGCCGACGAATACGTCATATGCCTGGTGAACCGCGCCTTCTTGGCGTACGTGTTAAGTCTGTTGAATGCTGAAGAGACAGGGCAGAGAGGCGGCTCAGGGCGATGGTGAACGGCATGCGGACGGACAGTCACATCAGTTATGTCAATGGGGACCGCAGCGACTGGCGGGACACCGCGACTCGCTTCGCGCTGGTTCCGTTGCGGATCTTCCTCGGGTTCACCTTCATCTATGCGGGCATCGACAAGTTCACCGACAGCGCCTTCATGTCCGCGTCCGGGGCGGGCTCGCTCGGCGAGCTGCTGCACGGAGTGCGCGACGTCTCTGCCGTCCCCGCGCTCGTCGACCTGGCACTGAAGAACCCGGTCGGCTTCGGCTACGCCATCGCCCTCGGTGAACTGGCCGTCGGTATCGGCGCTCTGTTCGGTTTTCTGACCCGGCTCGCCGCGCTCGGCGGCGCCCTGATCTCCCTCAGCCTCTGGCTGACGGTGAGCTGGGCGACCGAGCCCTTCTACTACGGCAACGACCTGGCGTATCTGATGGCCTGGCTGCCGCTGATCCTTGCGGGCGCGTCGGTGCTGTCGGTGGACGCGGCCATCAGGGTGCGGCGCGGGCGGGGCACGGAGTACGCGTAGGCGGGAAGGGGGAGACGGGCCGGCTCAGGGTGCCTGAGGCGGTCCGTCCGAGGGCCGGGGGCGAGGGGTGTTCCGGCGGCTGCGGCGTACCGCGTAGGTCACTCCCGTGGTGACGGCGGCGAGGAGCAGGCCGCCCGCCACGATCGGGATGATCGAGTACCAGGGAGTCTCCCAGGCCCCGCGGGCGTCTCCCAGGTACGTGACCCCCGCGGCCAGCAGGAACGCGCCCGCGACCAGTTTCCCGGGCTGGAACTCATGACGTAGCACGGACCACCTCCGCCTGTCCGACGCCTACTTCCAGCCGCAGGTCGACGGTCCCGCCGTCGTCGCCGCTGCCCGCCAAAGGCTCCAGCGTCACGTTCTTCTCCTTGCCCGGGGCGATGTCCACGTCCTGTTTGTCGTCGCCGGGCAGCTGGATGTCGCCGATGCCCACTTCGACGTGCAGATTCACCGTCGCGTCCGGCGGGACGACGACCTCGATGCGGCCTATGCCGACCTCGGCGCGCGTGGTGAGCGTCTTGCCCTTGCCGATGTCCACGCCGCTGAGGTCGAGGGTGCCGACGCCCGTGTCCAGGCTGTACGCCGACTGGACCTTCGCGACCGTGGCGGGCGCCCACTCGGTGCGCGACCAGTGCGTGGTGATGTCCTTCGGCAGGGCCGCCGACGTCGCCAGCAGTCCCGCCGTGATGATCGCGAGCAGGATCGACCCGACCCCTGTACGGCCGGCGAAGGCGCTGACCGCGATGCCCAGTGCGAACACGGTCAGCGCAGCCGCGAGCCCGGTCTGCAGGCTGGTGGCGAGGGCGTGGTCGTCCCAGGTCAGGCCGGTGCCGAGGACCGCGGCGGCCAGGGCCAGCAGGAACACCCAGCCGCCGATCCAGCGCGGGCCGTGGGAGCCGTGCCCGCGCTCGCTCGACCGGGGTGGGCGCCCTGTCGCTGTCGCGTCGTACGTGCCGGTCGGGCGGGCCCGACCGGAGGCGCCGGGGGCGGTGGCGGAGCCCTCCAGCTCCGCGGGGCCCCACAGATAGCCCGTGCCGCCCACGTGTGTGCCGTCCTTGACGATCGGATCGCGCCACCAGGACGGTATGGGACCGGCGACCGGGGGTGCCTGCGCCTCGGGCGGCGCGTCGGCCACCGTCTGGGCCGCGAGCGGGTCGGCTTCCGCGGTGCCCCGCTGCGCCGACCAGTAGCCGGCGCCGGCGAGGAGCAGCGCCAGGACCGCGGCGAAGGTGAGGACCCCGCCGTTGTTCAGCATCGACAGGAACAGGCCGCAGCCGACGAGCGCGCAGAGCACGGCCGTCAGGGCCGGGCCCTCCACGCGGCCCGACAGCAGCCTGCGCGCCTCGTTCTCCTCCTCCTCGTCGAACGGTACGAACAGCCAGGCGAAGCCGTAGAAGAGGAGACCCAGTCCGCCGGTGACCGCGAGGACGGCGAGACCGATCCGGAAGATCACCGGGTCCATGTCGCACTGGCGGCCGAGGCCCGCGCAGACCCCGCCGAGCATCTTGTGCCGGCGGTCCCGGCGGAACTGCGACAGGAGCGCAGGCTCGGCGGGGTCCTGGGCGGCGGCCTCGGCGGCGCGCTGCTGATCGGTCATGTGTCCATGGTGACGGGCGATGACGCGCGACGGCAGCGGGGCCGACCCTGGACGAACCCTGATATCGGTCCCTGACGTCCCGGAGTGCGGGGTGGTCGGTGGTCAGCCTCCGGCGGGTGCCGCCGCGTCGTACCGGGGGAGCCCGGCCGGTGCCCGTAAGGGAATTCTCCGGGCCCAACCCTGATGTCCCGCGCCGCAAGGCATGTGACCATCGGTGGCATGCCGGATGCCGCCGCCCCCACCACCGCCGCCCCGCGCCCCCTCCGCAAGCTGTACCGCAGCAGCGACGGCCGCTGGCTCGGCGGAGTGGCGAGGGGCCTCGCCGGGCACCTGGGCCTCCCCGTCGGCTGGGTGCGGCTGGTCTTCGTCGGGCTGTTCATGGCGGACGGCCTCGGCGCCCTGCTCTACGCCGCGTTCTGGTTCTTCGTACCGCTCGGCGTCGGCGGCGTCGACGCCGAGCGCCCCTCTGCGGTCACCACGGAGACGGCCCCCGACGGCCGCCGCAGACTCGTGGCCCGAAAACCGGACAAGGGCCAGATCGTCGCACTGCTCGCCATGGTCGTCGTGGCCATGGTCTTCGTCGGCAACGTCGACCTGGGCGGCCCCGCCAAGGCGTATCTGTGGCCGACCCTGCTCGTCGGCGCCGGTGTCGCCCTGGTCTGGCGTCAGGCGGACAACGCGCGGCGGGCCCGCTGGATGGAGGTCGGCCGGCGCCGCCGCACCCTGACCCTCCTGCGCTCGGCAGCGGGCGTACTGCTCGTCGGCACCGGAGTGACCGGCATCTTCGTGCTGCAGGGCTCCGCCGAGCACCTCGGTTCCGTGCTCCAGGCGGCGCTCGCCGTCCTGGTCGGCATAGCCCTGCTCGCCGGCCCCTATCTCGTACGCATGACCCAGGACCTGTCCGAGGAGCGCCTGATGCGTATCCGCGCGCAGGAGCGGGCGGAGGTCGCCGCACACGTGCACGACTCGGTCCTGCACACGCTGACGCTGATACAGCGCAACGCGGACAACCCCGGCGAGGTG
Source organism: Streptomyces sp. NPDC002577 (assembly GCF_053594815.1). NCBI lineage: Bacteria > Bacillati > Actinomycetota > Actinomycetes > Kitasatosporales > Streptomycetaceae > Streptomyces > Streptomyces sp. NPDC002577. The sequence continues at coordinate 120,834 of NZ_JBSFWK010000023.1, forward strand.
CGACGCCTGGCCCGCGCGCAGGAGCGCGACCTGCGTGCCTGGCTGTACAAGCCGGAGGGCAACGGCAAGTCGGCAGAAGACGCAGCGGAGGAGCCGGACACGCTCGCAGAGGCCGTGCGGCTGGGCGCGGCCGAGGTCGAGGACAAATACGGCGTCCCCATCGAGGTCGTGGTCGTCGGCGACTGCCCGCTCGACGAGAAACTGGGCGCACAGATGCAGGCCGCGCGGGAAGCGATGGTGAACGCCGCCAAGTACGGTGGCGAGGGTGGGGCGGTGCAGGTCTATGCCGAGGTCGAGGACCGGACCGTCTTCGTGTCCGTCCGGGATCGGGGGCCCGGTTTCGACCTGGATTCCGTGCCCGAGGACCGGATGGGCGTACGAGAATCGATCATCGGCCGTATGCAGCGCAACGGCGGTACGGCACAGCTGCGTGCCGTGCCGGGCGGCGGCACGGAGGTCGAGCTGACCATGGAGAGGGCGGAGAAGACGTCATGAGCGACGTGGCGGGGGCGAACGAGCCGACCGGGGCGAACGATGCTGCTGAGCCTGCACCGGGCGCGGGCGGGCGGCGCGTACGGGTCGTCCTGGTCGACGACCACCGTATGTTCCGCACCGGAGTACAGGCGGAGATCGGTCAGACAGAGCAGACCGGAGTCGAGGTCGTCGGCGAGGCCGCCGACGTCGACCAGGCGGTCACGGTCATCACCGCAACCCGTCCCGAGGTGGTGCTGCTCGACGTGCATCTGCCCGGTGGCGGAGGCGTCGAGGTGCTGCGGCGCTGTGCCTCGCTGATGGCCGGCGCCGAGCGGCCCGTCCGGTTCCTGGCGCTGTCCGTCTCGGACGCCGCCGAGGACGTCATCGGCGTCATCCGCGGCGGTGCGCGGGGCTATGTCACCAAGACCATCACGGGCTCTGACCTGGTCGATTCGATCTTCCGGGTACAGGAGGGAGACGCGGTCTTCTCACCGCGGCTGGCCGGCTTCGTCCTCGACGCGTTCGCGTCCACCGACGCCCCGCCGGTCGACGAGGACCTGGACCGGCTCACCCAGCGCGAGCGCGAGGTGCTGCGGCTCATCGCCCGCGGCTATGCGTACAAGGAGATCGCCAAGCAGCTGTTCATCTCCGTGAAGACGGTCGAGTCGCATGTGTCGGCGGTGCTGCGCAAGCTCCAGCTCTCCAACCGGCACGAGCTGACCCGCTGGGCCACGGCGCGCCGCCTGGTCTGACCGAGCCGGGCCCGTATCCGGCCCTCCGTGTTCAGCTGCCGAGGGCCCTCTTCAGCTCGGCCTTGTTCATGTTGGAGCGTCCGTCGATGTTGCGGCGCTTCGCCTCCGCGTACAGCTGGTCGTACGTCGGTCCCTGGGAGCCGGAGTGGGACCGCTCGCCGCCGCGCTTCGGCGCGGGCTTGTCCTGGATCGAACTGCGGCTGGCGGTGCGGGACTCGCCGGCTTGCGCGCGTTCCTTGTTCACCGTGCGGGCGGCGATCTCCTTGGCACGCTTCGTGTTTTCTCCGCGTTGTTCGGCACTCTCCTTGATGTGCTCGTACTGGCGCTCTCGTTTCGGGCTGGATCCTCTTGGCATGATCCTCACCTGGGAATTTCTCTCTGCTTGGCCTGTGCGGCTCGACCGGATCAAGCTCCGGTCACACGTTCCGTCCGGAGGAAGCGGTCAGCCGCCCGGTGTGATCCGGCCGCGCCAGGCGCCCGATTCGGTGCCGCGCTCCTCGATGTAGTGCTTGAAGCGCTTCATGTCTCCCTTGGCCCGGCGGCCGATGACGCCCGCCATATCGGCGGTCTTCTCCACGAGACCATGGGGCTCGACGTCCAGGGCGAGGCTGACCCGGGTGTGCGTGTCGTCCAGGCGCAGGAACGTCACCACGCCCTTCTGCGTCACCTCTCCGGATACGGTGCGCCAGGCGACCCTTTCGTCGGGGAGCTGGTCGACGATTTCCGTGTCGAACTCCCTGCGGGCCCCGGCGACATTCGTCACCCAGTGATTGTGCCGGTCGTCGATCTGCCTGACCTGTTCCACGCCCTCCATGAAATTCGGGAACTCCTCGAACTGCGTCCACTGGTTGTACGCGGTGTGCAGCGGGACGTCCACGTCGACGGACTCCATCGTCCTGCTCATGAGGTGCCTCCTCCTTTCGGCGAGGACCGCTCCGGCGATCCCCGTGAGCAACTGGAATCGTCCGTATTCGGCTTCCCCCAAGAGGAGGGCCTAACCAACTGAGCTTGTCCTGATTCATATCGATATGCGCCGGGGTGTGGGGGGCACGGAGGTGCCCACGGTGTCTCCGGCGTGGTCGTAAGCCATGGGCGCCGGCCATGGGCGCCGCCGGAGCTACGCCACCCGGGTCGCCCCCGCGAACGGCATCTGGTCGATGGGTGCGATCCGTACCGGTGCGCTGGGGTTCGGGGCGTGGATCATCCGGCCGCCGCCCACGTAGATGCCGACATGGCTCACGCCCGAGTAGAAGAAGACCAGATCGCCCGGCCGTAGTTCGGAGCGCGGGATACGCCGGCCGGCGTCGATCTGGGCATACGTCGTGCGGGGCAGGGAGACGCCCGCCGAGCGGTACGCGGCCTGGGTGAGGCCGGAGCAGTCGAAGGCGTTCGGCCCTGTGGCGCCCCACACGTAGGGGCTGCCCAGCGCCCGGTACGCGTAGGAGACGGCCGCGGCCGCCCGGGAGTTGGGGGCGACGGCCGATCCGTCGGGGAGGGCCCCGAGGCCGTCGGAACCGGAATCGCCCGAGATACCGCCGCGCTCGCCCGCCGGGAGGCCGTTGAGGAGTCGCTGCGCTTCGGCCAGCTTCGCCGTCACCGTCTTCTTGTGCCGCTTCAGTTCCGCCTGCCGGGCCCGAAGTTCGTCGAGCCGGCCGTCGGCCTCCTCGCGCAGCTGCTCGATCTGCCGGAGCTGCTTCGCGACCTCTGCGACGTCCGCGGCCTGACGGTGGTCCGCGCGCTCTGCCAGCGACGCACGCTCCAGGTACTGGTCGGGGTTGGAGGAGAGCGCCAGCTCCACACCCGGGGCGAGGGCGCCTGAACGATACTGCGCGGCGGCGGCCGAACCCAGCACTTCGCGCGCGGAGTTCAGCCGCTCCATCCTGCGTGCCGCCTCGTCACGCAGCTCGTCGACGGACTTCTCGGCCTCGCCGGCCTTCTCCTTCGCGCCGTTGTACTTCTCGGTGGCGATCTCCGCCTCGTGGTAGAGCTCGTCGACCTTGGCCTTGACCTGGGCGGGGGTGAGATCCGGTGCCGCGTGACCGGTGCCGTCGAAGGCCGTCGCGGTCGCCGCTCCGGCGAGCGCGAGGGTGGTGGCGGTGCGGGCCGTATGGCCGCTGAGCGAGCGCTGTCGGGGCTTGCGGTGCGCTGCCACGGGGCTCCACGTCCTTCCGGGGGCGTGCCGACCGCCGAGCGAACCGCAGTGGACGGGTGCCCGGCGGCGGCCCGCACAGGGGGAACGCGCCGCCGCCGGACCTTCTCGGCGGTGGTGTCCGACTGCCGCCCCTGACCCGGGCGGCGGTGGGGAGCCGGTCACCTGGGGAAGCACGCTAAACCCCTCCGTCACCGGCCGGTGACGGAATGTGCGCAACTGCCCGGAGTGGACTGTCGGTGCCCGTATGTGACCGAGGACTCGACGGGCCGCCGCCCCTTGACGTATGCCTGTGACCGTTGCGCCGGAAGCGGCACCCCTGGCCGTAGGGCGGTGATATCGGCCCGGTTAGGCTCCGGCCTCATGGACGTACTCATCCATCTTTTCGTCGGCCTGCACATCATCGGCATCGCTTCGCTCCTGGGCGGCTTCCTCACCCAGATGAAGGCGATGGGTCAGGGCACCGCCCGGTTCAGCCCGGCGATGCTGCACGGCGCGCTCACCATGCTCGTCACGGGCGTGATCCTGGTCGGCCTCAACCAGGCCGACGACCACCCCGTCAACAACATCAAGATCGGTGTGAAGCTCGCGCTGCTGATCGTGATCCTCGGGCTCGTATACGTGAAGCGCGACGAGGAGACGGTGGACAAGCGGGCGTTCGGCCTGGTGGGTCTGGCGACCATGGCGAACGTGTTCATCGCCGTGCTGTGGACCTGACGCGGCAGGGGGCCTGGGGCGTAGCCCCAGCGCTCGGCCCGTACGGCATCACCGTCAACGCCATTGCGCCGGGCATGACCCGCACCGAC
>NZ_JBSFWK010000024.1:0-120854 GCF_053594815.1 Streptomyces sp. NPDC002577
TCATCGGGGCCCTCGTCGGTGCCGTGCTCCTGCTGCACGCCGAACTCGCCCTCACCCTGGGCCTGGCGCTGGTGTTGCTCGCGGTGACCTCCGTGGTCGCCCATCGCCTCTCGGGAGCCGACGCCGTCTGGACCAGGCCGCAGTCGTGAACCCGGCGTCGGCCCCTCACCCGAATCGCGGATGAGGGGCCGACGCCTTCCACCGTCCGCGAGGCCGCGCACCCCGGCCGACGGTGCCCCCGCCACTCGCTGGCCGCTCCTGGCCCGGCGGGCACCACCACGTCACCCTCGTGACCGCCGCCCACGCCTTCCTGACCGAGCAGCGCCTGGCCCCAATAGCGCCCGGGCAGGACTCACCCTCTACCAGATCCTCGACGCGCTCCAGGACATCTTGAGGTGCTGGACCGGCGACTGCACCACCTGCCACCAGCCCCTCCCCAGCAGAACACACACGACACCAAGATCAAGACAGACCCAACGGAGTCCTACCAGGCGCACCCTCCGACAGCGAGGCGCGGTTGCGGACAACCGAGCCCGCGGGCCTCAGCCGCCTGCCCCGTGCTCCGGCCCCAGCCACCCCCGCCCCGCCGCCCGCAGCGCGATCTGGAATCGGGTCTTCGCGCCCAGCGCGTTGCCCGCGTCGGTGACGTGCTTCTGCACGGTGCGGCGGCTCACCTTCAGTACCCGGGCGATGGAGTCGTCCTTCAGGCCGGTGGCCATCAGCCGGAGGATCTCACGTGTCCGCTCGTCGACCCGGGGCACGTCCGGACCGTCTGGGCCACTCGGGCCGCTCGGGCCCTCGGAACCATCCGCGCCACCGGGGCCGTTCCCCCCGCCCGGCACCGGCCAGTCGTCCCGGCTCTCCAACGACACCGGCGTAGCCCCCGCCCACACGCTCTCGAACAGCGCCGCCAGCGCCTCCACCAGCGCGGGGGAGTGGACCACCAGCGACCCCGCCTCCGGCCGGTCGCTGCGCACCGGCAGCAGCGCCGCCGTCCGGTCGAAGACCACCAGCTTCACCGGCAGCCGGGAGGCCAGGCGTAGTTCCCCGCCCTCCGCCGTACCCCGCAGTGCCGTCTCCAGCGAGACCGCGTCGGTGAACCCGTCCGTCTCGTACACCGAACGCAGCCGTACCCCCGCCTCCACGCCCAGTTCGCCCGAGGACACCTCGGCGCCCGTCACGTACGGCGGCTTCGCCAGGTGCAGCACCTCCACCGAACTCTGCTTCAGGAGCTGGGTGTAGCGCGCGGACACCTCCTCCTCGTGCTCCAGCACCTCCATCAGGTGCGCCGCTCGAGGGCCCGACATCACCTCGTACGCCTCCTGGAGCCGCTCCAATATCCCCTCGGCTGCGGCCAGTTCGGCCCGGCGGCGGGCCAGCATCGCGCCGAGCGACGAGCGCGGCGGACTCGCGGCCCAGCGAACTGGCCGCCCGTCGAGCCGTATCACGAGCAGGGCGCCCTCCAGCCGCCGCAGCGCCTCCTCGGCCTCGCGCGGCGAGATCCCGGCGGCCTCCGCGACCGTGGCCGCGTCCGCCGACGGCGCGCCCACCAGGTGCTCAAACACCCGCCCGCTGATCGCGTCCAGACCGGCTGCCGCCCATGGGCTGTCCGGGATGACGTTCATACGGCCTGACACTCCTGTGCGCGGGGCCGGGGCGAGGCCGGTCCGAACCGATGCTGAAGCTCAACGGGCTCTGATGGCAGGTCCGTTGGGGCGACTCAGCACATGTGGGCAATTGCGTGAACACGCGCGCCGGCGGTCTTGTTCCGGCCGCCGCGTCCCGCGAGATTGATCACACAACCTGCACGCCACCCGCACGCCCCACCAGTCCCGAAGACGCGGCTGGACCTCCCCCTTTCTTCCTCCCGCGAGGGACCTCCCTGAAGGGCGTCGCATGTCACCACGCCATCTCAGAGCGCCGGTCGCGGTGCTCGCGGCCCTGCTCATCGCCGTCACGGCGGCCCCTGCCGCCCACGCGGCCGAGTCCGCCCAGCCCGGCTCGCAGGCCGCCGCCTCCTCGTCCGCGACCCACAGCATCACCCTCGCCGACGGCTCGATCGTCCGTTGGAGCGACGACGGCACCGGCACACTTACCGCCAAGGACGGCACCACCCGCCCCTTCCCCGTGCCCGGCAGCACCGGCAGCAGCGGGCTCGGCGAGCAACTCACTCCGTCCGCCGGACTGCTGCAACGAAGAGCCGACGCGGCGAAGTCGACGCCGTATCAGGTCGAGTCGGGCGTCGGTTCGGCCTCCTCGGCCGTCCGCCCCCAGACCATGAACACCGGCGCCGTCGAGCTGCCCGAGCAGATCCGCTCCGCCATCGACGACCTCGCCCCTCCGGCGGCGGCCGGCAAACGCTCCACCGCGCCCGGAACCACACCCGTCGCCGGCGCCCTGCCCAGCAACGCGGGCCTGACCACGTCCTTCCAGTCGTACCTCAACGCCGGCGGAGTCAACGCCGTAGGCGCCTTCCAGGACACCGCGACCTACCTGAACGCCCTGCCTGGCGCCGGGCAGATCGTCACCAACGTCTCCCTCGGCGACCTCACCGACCAGTCCATGGCCGACGCGGGCGACGCGTACGTCAAGCAGTACGGGCCTACCACGGTCGTCAAAGACGGCCGGCGCTACCTCGATTACCCGTCCCTGCCGCTGATCCCCACCTACACCAGCGACAACGAGGGCCACCTCGACCCGGCCGGAACCATCGAGGGGCAGGACCCCAACCTCGGCGAGGTCCTCCTCGACTTCTCGATGATGGCCCCGCTGCCGCACGACCGGCAGCGCCCGGAGGCGACCGGCAGCGGCGCCACCGACCTGCTCGGCATCGCCCCCGGCGCCGACTACCGCCTCGTCATCCCCGAGGAGCCGTCCACCACTGGCATCGCCGCCGCGCTGCGCGCCGCCGCCGCCCAGAAGCCCCGGCCCGACGTGATCACCGCGAGCCTGGGCTTCGGCACCGACGGCTCCATCGGCTTCCCGTCGCGCTGGCTGGAGGACGACGCGGAGATACGCGAGACCCTGCGCGAGATCGTGGACTCGGGCATCGTCGTGGTCGTCTCCTCCAACGACGGCACCCGGCTCGGCCTGCCCGTCTCCGTCGGGCCCGACGGCGGCAGCACCGCCACCGAGCGCACCACCAGCGCCAAGTCCGAGACCGGCATCGACGACGTCGCAGCCACCACCGTCCCCTCGAAGGTCCGCGACACGGGCGTGATAGCCGCCGGTGGCAGCACCACCGACGACACCCTGACCTCCGGCGACGTCCGTACCTCGGCCTACCCCACCACCCGCTACAACGGCACGGCCGGCTACTCCTCCGGCTTCGGCAGCCGTATCGACCTCGCCGCCCCCGGCGACAACCTGCCCTCGCTCATCCACATCCCCGGCGGCACCGGCGTCGTCCTCAGTGGCGGCACCTCCGCCTCCGCCCCCATGATCGCCGCAGCTGCCGCGAACGTCCTGTCGGCCGCCGAGGCCACCGGGCAGAAGCTCACTCCGCGCCAGGTCCGCGACCTGCTCATCGACACCGGGCGCCCGCTCGCCCAGCCCCCGCAGACCGACCAGGAACTGACCATGGGCCCGCAGCTCGACGTCACCGCCGCCGTCGAGAGGGTCCTGGCCGAGAAGCACGACATCACCCCCGCCGCGGCCCGGCTCTCGGTCGCGGAACGGCAGTTGATGTCCGTCACACCCACCACCAATTTCGTGGAGGCCACCGACCCGGACGCCATCGACCTGGGCGGACCGCGCGACGACGACGGCAACGGCATCGGCCAGAACGCCGTCTCCCCGATCACCCTCGGCCTCGACCTCACCGGCTCCCGCGAGGGCCTCACCTACCGGCTGCGCGTCGACGGCGGCGAGACCATCCCCGCCACCGGCCCCAGCCTGCGCCTCCTGCCCCGAGAACTGTTCGCCGCCGCCGGGCTGCCGCTCGCCTCAAGCGAGTCCCGCAGCCTCAAGGTCACCTTCGAGGCACTCGACCACGGCCGCGTCGTCGCCTCGGCGGGCCGCACACTGACCTTCACCGCTACAGACGGCACCTACAGTCAGCCTCAGGCGCCCACCGCGCCCGGCACCACCCCGCTCGGCAAGTCCGTCACGGTCCACTACGACCTGACCGGCCTGCGCGACACGACCGACCCCGAGTTGGCGCTCTCGTCCGTCGGGCACTGGACGCCGTTCACCACCGCCGACAAGTGGCGCGCCACCTGGCGCACCCCGCTCACCGAGACCAAGGGCACCGTCACCATCCCCGCCACCGCCTTCGAATCGGGCGGCGCGGGCCTCTACGGCGTCGGCATCACCCTGCACGGCGGACAGGTGTACGGCGACTTCCGCGCCCTCACCGTCGGCACCGACGCGGACCAGCGCCCCGAGGCGCCCCTGATCGGCCACGGCACCGCCACCGCGCACTCGTCTCAACTCACGTACAAGGACGGCACACTGACGGTGTCCTGGGACGCCCGCGGGGTGCGGGGCGCGGACGGCGCCGCCATCGAGTTCCTCACCCCCGCGCCCACCCTGTACGGCGCCCTCAACACCACCACCAACCAGAACGGCAGCGGACGCGACGACAACGGCGTCGACCACGCCTCCACCCTGTTCCGCGCCCTGCCGTCCGCGAAGGGCCGCACCACGCTCGACCTCAAGGCCCTCGGCCTGCCGACCGGCCTCCAGTACCCCGTACGGATCATCGCCACCCGGGACGGCAAGCCCGTGGGCCAAGCCTCCCCGACCTCCTTCCTGGAGTACCTCGACGGCGACCTCGTCTCCGGCGTCCTGGAGAACTTCGAGGTCACCGGCGACACGGCGCTGCTCGCCACCGACGTCTTCTCCGAGGACAGCGAGCTCACCGGCGGCGGCGTCACCAGCTACTCGCTGGCCGACGGCAGCCTCGGCTCCGCCGTCGCCACGGATACCGGCACCGGCACGCCGATGATGCGCATGGTGGTCGGCGCCGACCCCACGACCGGCAACACCCTCATCGCACACAGGCCGTACGCGGGAGGCGTCCTTCCGGAGGTCGATCTGCGTGACACGGAGACCGGTGCCGACGTCAGGACCACCACGCTGGACCCGGAGGCGGGCACCAAGTCCGTCTACTACCAGGGCGGCGCCGTCGATCCCGACCGGCACCGTGCCGTGATCGTCACGTACAACGCGGTCTCCGGCATCGATCAGCTGTGGACCGTCGACATGAAGAGCGGCGAGGTCTCCGAGCCCCTGCCCGTCAACCAGTCGAGCCCCGGCCGCGCCTTCAGCAATGTCTCGGTCGACGCGTCCACCGGCACCTTCTTCGTCGCCACCACCGGTACCCAGGGCCCCTGCCTCAACGCTCGCGTCCCCTATGCCGCCGTCAGCTTCGACCCCGAGGCCCGCACGGTGTCCCCGATGGGCACCATGCCGCAGTGCACCGCGGGTCTGCTGCCCGACGGCAAGGGCGACAAGGTCTATGTCGCCGCCGGCTCCGCCACGCCCGACTACAACAGCGGCTCCTTCCCGACCGGCACCTGGCGCGCCGCCGACCAGCACACCCTGGCCACCGGCACCGCTGCCGACCTCGGCACCCGCGGCGTGGTCTGGCCCGCGCTCGACACGCGCAACAACGTGGCCGTCGTCGCCCATCTCTACGAGGAGGCCACCACGGGCGACAACAACGCCCTCAGCGAGATCACCGTCGTCGAACCCGACACCGGAAAGGTCCTCGCCCGGCACCCCCTCGCCAATCTCGTCAACTCCATGGGAGGCCTCACCAACTTCGAGTCGACCTCCCGCCGAGGGCTCCACCTCGACCCCGAGACCCGCACGGTGTACCTCGTCAATCCGTGGGCGAACGGGTTGCAGCGGATGAGGTACTGACAGCACAGCAGGGCACCGCACGAGCACGGACGGCGCCGCACCCCTTGTGGGGGTGCGGCGCCGCCTTGCGCCCGGGCGCGGGATCGGCGCCCGGGCGCGGATCAGGGGCAGAGGATCAGCCGTCCGCTCTCAGCCTGACGTTCTCCGTGATCACCCGGTCGGCCCGCGCCACGACTCCGCGGGTGACCGTGTCGTACCCGGTCGCGCCGACGGTCAGGGTGTGCCGGCCCGGGTCGGCCAGGAAGAGCGTGTAGAACCCGTCACCGACGGCCGGGTCGTCCGGGGTGGTCGCGGTGAGGGCTCCGGTGTCCGGCGCGGAGGCGTCCGCGACGGTGGCACCCACCACGCCCTTGCCGGTGCCCGCATCGCGCACCGTGCCGACGGCGAGTCCGCCGGGGACCGGCAGCATCGTCCGGGCCTGGACGTTCACGTCGTCGATGGCCCAGTAGTAGCCCCAGTTCGCGACGAAGTGGAAGCGCAGCTTCACGGAGGACTCGCCGGCGTACTTCCGCAGCGGGACCCGCACGGTCAGCTTCTGCTCACCTCCGCTGACCTTCGGTCCGGCCCAGACGTTCTCCCAGGTGTCGCCATTGTCCGTGCTGGCGTCCACGGTCATGTGCTGGTTGTTGATGTTGGCCAGGTAGGCGGTCTCGAAGGTGAGCTCGGCGGACTGAGCGTCCGACAGGTCGTAGGCGGCGGTGGTCAGATAGCTGTCCTGGTGCGGACCGAAGGGTCCGTTGTCGCTCTCGACCACGGCGAAGGCGCCGCTGCCGCCCGTGTAGTTGCCGCGCTGGATCGGGTCGTCGAACTGCCAGCCGTTGCTGGTGCCCTCGGCGTTCGTCACCGTCCATCCCGTCGGGGCGGCGGTGGTGGAGTCGAAGGGCTCGGTGTGGTCGGTGACCTGCTGGGTGTAGCCGACGGCGGTGGCGGCGTCCGGGTCGGCGGTCAGGGAGACGTCGGCGGTCACGGCGCGGCCGCCCACCGTCACCTCGCGGTTCACGGCCTCGTAGCCGGGCAGCGCGGCGGTGATGTCCAGGGAGTAGTCCGCGTTCTTCGGCAGCAGGATGTCGTACTCACCGGTCGCCGGGTCGGTCCATGCCGGGGCCTCGGGCGAACCCTCGACCGAGAGCCGCGCGTAGAGCGGCCAGCCGTGTCCCGAACCGTCCTTGACCGTCCCCCGGACGTGGACGCGGGGGAGCGGCTGGAGGGTGAAGTCGTGGGTCAGGGTCTGGTCCTCGGCGATCTCCACGGTGATCGGTTCGGTGGTCGTGTAGCCGAACATCTTGACCGTGAGCCCGTCGACCGTGCCGGCCGGCAGGTTGAGGGAGTAGGTGCCGTCCGCGAGGGTCGTCGCGACGTCGGCACCGGATCCGACGGTGGCCCCGGCGACGGGCTTCCCGGTCTTCGCGTCGGTCACGACGCCGGACAGGGTGCCGCTGGGCCCGCTGCGGAAGGCGGCCAGACCGGACGGGGTGCCGAGACCGGTGGGACCGTCGTAACCGGCGCCCGCGGTGCACAGATAGGCGGCCTCGCAGGTGCCGTTGGAACCGGTGGTGATGTCGTTCAGGCCCGCGCCCTGGGACCCGTAGGGATAGGCGTTGGGGTACGTGGCGGGGCGCGGGCTGCCGGCCAGGGCGTAGATGGCGGCGATCAGTGGAGTCGAGGCGCTGGTGCCGCCGTAGCGCATCCAGCCGTTGCCCGTCGAGCCGAAGGTGTGGTAGACGGCGAGGTTGTCGGCGACCGCCGAGACGTCGGCCACGCTGCGTCCCGCGCAGCCGGTGTCCTTCTGGAAGTCGGGCTTGGGCTGGTGGGCGGCACATCCGGAGCCCGGCGCGTAGGAGTCCCGCTGCCACACGGTCTCGGACCAGCCACGGGGGCTGTCCGGGTCGGCGACCAGATTCGTGCCGCCCACCGAGGTCACCGTGGAGAGTGTGGAGGGGAAGGCCACCCCGTAGCCGTAGTCACCGCTGGCCGCGACGACAGCGACGCCGGGGTGGTCGTAGTGGCTGCCCCAGGTGGCCGCGTCGGTCGCGAAGTCACCGCCTCTGCCGTAGGAGTTGGAGACGTACTTGGCGCCCATCGAGACGGCCAGGTCCACGCCTGCCCCGAGGTTCTCGAGGCCGGCGTTGTCCGTCTCCACGAGCAGGATCTTCGCGTTCGGCGCCGCGGCGGACACCATGTCGAGGTCGAGGGCTATCTCGCCCGCCCAGCCCTCGCTGGTCGTCGGGTAGTTGGTGCCGCCACGCTGGTCGACCTTCTTGAAGCAGCCGTTCTCCGTGGTGCACGGCGGCAGCCCGTACTGGCTGCGGTAGACGGCCAGGTCCGCCTCGGCGTTGGGGTTGTCATAGGCGTCGACGATGGCGATGGTCTGCCCGGAACCGCCGTCCGAGGGCAGGCTGTAGGCGCTCTGGATGTCCTGCGGGCCGAGCCCGTCCGGTGTCTGCGCCGCGCTCAGCCGCATCACGGGCGTTTCGTCGGTGGCGCGCATCGCGTAGCAGCGGGCATGGCCCTTGGCGGGGGTGCCGCAGACGGGTTCGAGGTCGGCCGCCGGTTCGTCGGCCGCGGGTTCGGCGGTGGTGCCGGGCTCCGTGTCCAGCTGCGTCGGAGCGGTGGTGGCTGTGGCCGTGGTGGTGGGACCGGGGCCGGCCGGGGTCTCGGCCTGGGCGGCGGGCTGGACGCCGAGGAGCACCAGGGCCGTGAGGCCCAGGAGCGCAGCGCCGCGGCTGAGTGCGCGGGGAACGTGGGGTGTGCCCCCGGCGCGCTTGACTATTCTCACGCATCACCTGTCATGACGGGCCTTCAATTCGGGCGGACGAAAAAGAAAATGGATCGTCCACGCATTTGCGTGGACGATCCATTAGCCGTCGGATCCCGATCGGGTGTCAATAATTCCTTTGTTAAGCCTGCATTTCGCGCCGACTCCTCCAACGTCCCTGGTGGCGGCGGCGCTTCTCACTTGTGCAGCCTCACGAATGTCCTGCGGATCTCCCTTGCCGGGGCCGTCCGGTGCGCCGCAGAATGAGAGCGGCGCGGATGTGTCCGGTGTCGGGATGCAATTCCGCCCGGCCGGGCCCAGATATGTTCACGCTTTTCTTTCCCGGTGTTCTGGAAGGCTTTTCGGTGGCGTATTCCGGTTTGGTTTCCGGAGGGTTGAGCCCAAACGGAGTCCTACTAGCCCCGAGCTCTCAGTGGTTGCCGGGAACTTGGCTGCAGTCGCAGTGTGCCGGTGGGGGTGAAGGGAAGCAGTTCGTGGTGCCGTTCCGGCAGGGCGATCACCAGCGCGCTGTCCGGCAGGGCGCGGCGGACACCCGTCAGCATCCGCACCGCCGTATGGTCGTCGAGGCCGGCCGTCGGTTCGTCGAGCAGGAGAACCGAGGGTGCCCGGAGCACCGCTCTCGCGATCACCAGGCGGCGTCGCTGGCCCTGTGAGAGCGCACTGCCCAGCGGGCCCGTCGGGGTGTGGAGGGGAACCTGCTCCAAGGCCGCGGCCGCCAGCGCGGCCCGGAGCGTGTCGTCGTCCGCGCTGGGGGCGGCCTGCCGGAGGTTCTCGGCGACGGTCGCGTCCGCGATCCAGTCTTCCGCCTCGACGAGGGTGAGCGTGTCCGCGATCGCACGGGCGGGCAGGGACTCGACGGGTACGCCGTCGAGCAGCACCGACCCGGGGGCGGCGGGGGTGATTCGTCCCGCCAGAGTCTCCAGCAGGGTGCTTTTGCCGCTGCCGTTGGGCCCGGTGACCAGGATGACGCTGTGTGGCTCGATCACCGCGGACCAGCGGGCGCGGTGGTCGCCGACGCCCACGGGCACCCGGCGGACCACCAGGGCCATTTTCGGCCCAGCGAGCGGCGGCGTCGTAGGGGATGCGGTCCCCGGCCTCTCCGGGAGCGCGCGGTTCGCCAGATTCGTCAGCCGCCCAGCGGCGTCGGCGGCCAGGCCGTGGTCGCGGAGTACCTGGGGAAGCGTCTCTATGAGCTCGTAGGCAGCCGCGATCAGCAGCACCTCGCCGATGGCATCGGCGGCTGGCTGGGCGAACATTGGACCGGACAGCGCCAGGAGCAGCACCGCCGTCTGGCCGGCCACAGCCAGCAGCCGCAGCAGCAGCCGGGCCCGGCGCATCGCCGACGCGGCCGCGGTCTCGGCCCGTCGGGCTCTGCCGACTGCCTGCGCGACCTGGTCGCGGACCAGGTCGACCGCGTCCAGGCAGCGCAGTTCGGGCAGCGCGGAGCGGGCGCTGAGCAGCGCGGTGCGTGCGGCGGCGCGGGCCTCTGCGGCCGCCTGCTGGTGGCTGCGGGCCCGCCGCTCGGCGGCCACCGCTGAGGCCGCCGAGATCGCGAGCAACAGCAGTTCGGCCGTGCCTGCCGGCGGACTCGCCATCAGGAGCAGAGCGACGATGACGGAGGCGGTGAGGCCGATCCCGGCCAGCGGCGGGACGACCTGGCCGGCGATACCGCCTACGGCGCTGACGTCGCTGGTGAGCCGGGTCATCAGGGCGCCGTCACGTTGGTTCCGCAGTTCGCGTGCCGGCATGGTGGTCGCGGCGCGGACCAGCCGTGAGCGCAACGAGACCGTCGCGCCGAGCAGGGCGCCATGGCTGACCAGGCGCTCCCAGTAGCGCAGACCGGTGCGGCCCAGGGCGAGAGCGCGGACCGTCCCCGAGGGGTACATCCACGACCAGGCGGTGTTCGCCTGTGCAGTGACCACCGCGCAGGAGGTCAGGAACCAACCCGACACCCCCAGCAGACCGGCGGCGCAGAGCTCGGCGGTCGCGGCGAGCACCGCTGCGAACAGCAGGTCGCGGCGTGCCCGTTGGTCCGCCGCCATCCACAGCAGCCTGAATGCAGTCACAGTCTCTCCCTGATCCGGGACACCCGGCCTTGAATCAACTGCACGACGTCGTCGGCGATTTCGATCAGTGCCGGGCTGTGTGTCGTGAGCAGCACGGTGCGGCTGCGCGCGAGTGTCCGAATGGCGCCGATGACGCGGGCCTCGCCGTCGGGGTCGAGATGGGCGGTGGGTTCGTCCAGGCACAGCAGCGGCGTGTCGCGGAGCAGTGCCCGGACCAGTACCAGTTGCTGCGTCTGCCCGGAGGACAGCCCCCAGCCGCGTTCCCCGACCCGGGTCGCCAGGCCCTGGGGGAGTGCTGCCAGCAGATCCTCGAAGCCAAGTGCCGTGACCGCGGCGGTCAGTTGCCTGTCGTCGGCGTCGCGCCGGGCCAGCAGCAGGTTGTCGCGCAGTGTGCCCGGGAGGAGGTAGGAGGGCTGGCCGCCCCACGCCGTCATGGCAGGCGAGGCGGCGCGGGTCGCGGAACCGGTGGTGTGCAGGCACCACCCGCGGTCCGGGTCGCGCAGGCCTGCTGCCACGGAGAGAAGGGTGGTCTTGCCGGCGCCACTGGGCCCGCTGATGGCCACGATCGAACCTGGCCGCACGGTCATGCAGACGTCGTACAGAGCCGCGTCGTCGCGACCCGGGTACTGGACCCCCACCTTCTCCAGGATCACACCGGCCGGGCTCGGCCGGCTCGCACGGCACATGGCGGACATTCGCGCCCGGGGACGGCCCGCCGGTGTGACGGGAGCCGTGTCGATGATCTCCGAGATCAGCTCGGCCGCCGCGGCGGCCTCGGCACGGGCGTGATAGCCGCGGGCGAGTTCCCGGGCGGGGGCGAAATACACCGGGGTCAGGACGAGCACGAACAGCGCGGTGCCCAGACTCATGGTGGACGGGACCACCGGCAGGTCGAGATAGCCGAGCAGGGCGAGCCCGCAATACGTGGCGACCACAGCCATGGCCACAGTGATGAGGAGCTCGATCCAGGCGGTCGAAAGGAAGGCCACCCGCAGCACGGTGCGGGTGCGCTCGGCAAGTTCCCTGTCGGCTGCCTCGGTTGCGCGCACAGCTTCCTCACCGGCCCCGAGGCCGACGAGCGTGGGCAGTCCGCGCAGCTGATCCAACAGATGGGTGCTCAGCCTCCGGGTGGCGGTGAGCTGGGCGTGCACTGCGGCACGGGTACCCATGCCGATCACCTTCAGATTGAACGGCAGCAGCGGGGTCGCCAGCACCAGCATCAGCGCGACGGCCCAACTGCCCACCAGCACCGCGGCCAGCACGACGCCGCTTCCCAGCAGCATCGCCCGCCGCGCGGGGACGTACGTCGTCAGCCACTTGGTCAGTCGGCCCACCTCGCTGTCGAGCGCCTCGGCAAGAGCGGCATCGGACGCCTTCTCGAAGGGCCTGCCCGGCGTCGGGAGTGCGGCCAGGAGCAGGCGGGCGCGCAGGTGGTCCTGGACGGCGGCGGCCCCGTCGTCGGCGACCCGATCGGCGGCCGCGAGCAGGACCGCGCGCAGCAGCAGCCCGGCGGCGACGAGAGCCGCACCGGAGAGCACCGGAGCCAGGGCCACACCTCCGTACGGGGAGCGCAGTGCGGCCTGGGCCGCCCGTCCCAGCCCCATGGCCCACAGGACATGGCCCACGACCGCCAGTCCCCGCAGAGTGCCGGCTTGCCGGAACGCTGGTTCGCCGACCGCCGCCCATGCGGTGAGGAGCCCGGCGGTCCGCTGCTGCCCTTCGTCGTCCCGGCCGAGACGGGCGAGCTGGTCGGGGATGTCGTTCACTTTTCGGCTGCCCAGAGGTCGAATTCGCCGGCGGCCGCGGAACGGCGGTCGGTCCGGATCCACACGGCGAGTGCGGTCACGCAGCACACCGCGACCCCAGCCGGGCCGATCCACACCCGCACGCCACCGAAGACGTCCTGCGAGAGGGCGGCTACCGCGAGGGCCAGGAGCGTCAGGAGCACGCGCCGGGTGACAACGGCCGCCCACGGACCGTCACCCGCGGTCCGCGAAACCGCCGCGGGCCGCTTGGCGGCAGCCGTCGTGTCGGACGGGTCGGCCGCGCCGGTGTGGGCCGGTGTCTGGGCGAACTTCCCGCGGAACACCCACCACGCGTAGATGTTGTAGGCCAGGACGACCGGCATGCACCCGCCCACCCCGATCAGCAGGAACAGCTGCGACCCGTGCGGGCTGGCCGCGGCGTGCACGGTCAGGTCGGGAGGGACGACGACAGGCGCCGTGGCAGCGACGAGCGCGAGAAGGCCCGCGGCCTCCGCACCGGCAACGGCGGCGAATGGACGCCAGTCCGGTCGGCGGCCGAAGCCGTACCAGGCAATCGCCCCGCAGACCACGGCCACCGCCACTGCGAGGCCGAACAGGGCCGCGCGGAGCGGCGGGTCGAAACGCAGGTGCTGCGGGTCGGCGAGCGGGAGCCCGAATCCCAGGACGACGGAGGCCGTCGCGACCCCCAGGAGCAGCGGTCGGCCCAGTCGGCCCGCCCGGTCGTGGGCTGTACCCGCGGTCTTGTCCTGCAGCCATGCGGCACCTGCCAGCAGGTGGACGGCCGCGAGTCCCAGGGCGCACAGCACGCTGTAGGGCGTCAGCCAGTCCCAGGTGCCCCCGGTGAACGCCCCGTCGCGGTGGGCCAGTCCGGACAGGACGCCCCCGGCCACGAGCCCCTGGCACAAAGTGGCCACCAGTGATGAGATCCCGAACACGAGGCCCCAACCGCGCCGGTAGCCGGGGGCGGCGCTTTGCAGCTCGATGGCCGTGCCGCGCAGCACGATGGCGAGCAGCATGACTATGAGCGGCAGGTAGACGCCGGGCAGCACGGTGGCGTAGACCCCGGGCAGGCCCGCCCACAGTGCCACGCCCGCCAGGATGATCCAGCTCTCGTTGGCGTCCCAGGCGGTTGCGATCAGCTCGTTGTACTCCTTGCGCCGCTGGTCGCTGCGGTCGAACAGGCTCAGGATGCCGATGCCGAGGTCGTAGCCGTCGAGCAGCAGATAGGCACCGAGTGCGAGCAGGACCAAAGCGTATGACGCGTACTCAAGCATGGCTGGCCTCCGGGGGGTGAACGGTGGCGCCGTTGTCGGTCACCAGGTGCTCGGGGCCGGTCCGCACCGTGCGGACGATGTAGCGGATCCACAACCCGAGCAGCAGCGCGTAGACGGCGACGAACCCGGTGAGGCTGGTGATCGCCGCGCCGAGGGAGAGGTGGGAGACGGCGTCACTGGTGCGGATCAGCCCGTAGACGACCCAGGGCTGCCGACCGGTCTCCGCGGTGATCCAGCCGCCGCTGATGGCCACGACACCGGCGGGGGCCATCCAGACCATCAGCCGGAGAAACCTCCGGGCTGTGTACAACCTGCCGCGCAGCCGCAACACCAGTCCGGCGAAGGCCATGCCGAACATCACCAGAGCGGTGAAGTACATCGCCCGGAAGCCGTAGAAGGCGGACCACATGTTGGGGCGCTCGTCCTCGGGCGTCTGCAGCAGCCCGGGGACGTTCGCCTTTCCGGACAGGTCCTTGCCGATGACGGCGCCCAGGTGCGGTATCTCGACGTGGAACTCGTTCTTACCCTTGTCCGTGTCGGGCACGACGAGCAGGTTGTAGCCGTTGTTGTCGGTCTTCCAGTTGCCCTCGAAGGCCTGCAGCTTGGCCGGCTGGTGTGCACCCATGAATACGGCGGTGGCGTCCCCCACGTACAGCTGCACGGGCATCAGGACGGCCAGCACGCCCAGGGCGATGGACAGGGTGCGGCGCGCGAAGGGCAGTGCACGCTGCTTGACCAGGTACCAGGCGGCGATCCCGCCGATGAACCAACTGGCGCTGATCAGCACCGCGAGCAGGATGTGCGGGTACCGGTAGGAGAACGCCGGGTTGAGCAGCACGTGCCACCAGTCGTTCGCCCGGAACTGGCCGTCGACCTCGGTGAACCCCACGGGGTCCTGCATCCAGCTGTTGGCGGACAGGATCCAGGTCGTGGACAGCAGGGTGCCGACGACGAGCATCCAGCAGGCGAACGCCATGGTCCGGGGACGCACCCGGCCCTCGCCGTACAGCATGATGCCGATGAACCCGGCCTCCAGGAAGAAGGCCGTAATGACCTCCATTCCGATCGTGACACCGAGGATCGGACCGACTGCATGGGCGTATCTTCCCCAGTTGAGACCGAACTCGAATGTCATGACGGTTCCGGCGACCACGCCCAGACCGAATCCGACCGCGAATATCTTCTTCCAGAAGCGGAATATCTGCAGGTACAGCGGATTCCCGGTTCTGAGGTAGACCGTGTACATCACGGCCAAGAAGACGGAGAGTCCGACGGTCAGTGCGGGAAAGCTCATATGAAAGATGGCGGTGATGGCGAACTGCCATCGAGAGATCTCCACTACTGCGGGCGAGGCCACGGTGTCTCCTCTCGGTAGATTTCGGTGGGTCCGGCAGCCATGGCGGAAGAGCCCGTGGATGGGCCCCTGGCCTGGCCGCGCGGGGGCCTCTCATCGCTGACGGCCTCGAGGATGAGGTCCGCGACAGCCTCCGGCTGTGACGTCACGACGGTGTGTGAGACCCCTTGGGCGTGGACGACGGCCGCGCTCTTCCGCTTGTAGCGTGCGGCGATGGTCGGGACGCCGGCCGGGCGGAGCTTGACGGAGCTTGTTGGCTACGCCTCGCTCTCATCTCGTAGGACGTCGGGCCGAGACGTCGGCCACGAGTTCCGGGACGGTCTCGGAATCCCCGACTCCCGAGGCCACCGTAGGGCCGGCCGGTTGCATCCCTTGTCTCTGGGCGCATCACTCTTGTCCGCGCAGCGCAATGTGCGGGATGCAGTGTGCGGCCGCAGTTCACTTCCGGACCGAAAGCAGTGCTGGGCAAGAGAGGTCCACGAGGGCGCTTACGTCCTCCCAGGCGGCTGATGGGCCTGGTCCCGGAACACCGTCGTGCACTGCGCTCAGGGGCCACAGGCGGTGCACTCAGGGTCAACCGGCTTCCGCCGGTCGCCCCTACGGCGGTCGTCCGGCCTGCCACTCGCCGGGTGACCTGCCGTAGGCGTGCCAGGCATTCCACCCAGTCGAGTGCGTCTCAGTCCCGCCTGCCTGTGAGCTCGGCGAGGGCACGGTCCATGTCGATGTGAAGGCTCTCCGTTCCCGGGGGCACGAGCGAGTCCGTCCGCCGCAGGAACGCGGCGACCGCTGACCCCGCGATGTCGACCAGCGCCGCGCCGGCGGCGGACCTCAGGACGATGCGCACAGAGTCCGGATGGCAACGGTGCCGAGGGATCACCAGCACGTCTCCGGTACCGGTGGGACGGCGCAGGCCCTCCATGAGCAGCGATCGGGCGAACACCCAGTCCACGGGTCTGGCCCCGGGTGCGCCGATGGAAAGCCGGACGGCGTAGGGGTCGGTCATGTCGTAGTGCAGTTCCGCGGGCAGCGGGACCGGCAGCTCGTCCGGGACGCTGACGTGCACTGTCGCCATGCACATGGCCCAGGGGAGAGGTTGGATCATTTCACCCCTCAACAATGGTTGCAGGAGCGTTCCTTTGAACGCCTCTAGAACCCCGCTGTCGCTGCATTTTGTCGAGGAACGCATGGAATGTGTGCCCGAGAAAGAACTGGGCACCGGTTTCAGGCATCGACGAGCTTCGTTGCTGACGGGGTGTACGGCCTCAAGTCTTGGGTGTTGCGCCATTCACGGGGAGACATCCCGTAGGCGGCCCGGAACACCCGACTGAAATGCGCGGCACTGGTGAAACCGCATCGGTGTGCCACCGCGGCGATCGTGGGGCCATTCGGGCGCGCGAGTTCGCGCCGGCACTCCTCCAGGCGGCGCCGCTGGATCCACCGGCCGACGGTGGCGTCTTCGCTCTCGAACAGCTGGTGCAGATAGCGCAGGGATATGTGGTGGGCCCGGGCGATCGCCTGCGGGGTCAGGTCCGGGTCCGCGAGGTGACGGTCGATGAACGCCTGGATCCGCAGCAGCAGCGTCCGGTTCCCGCCGGTTGTGTCCGCACTCGTCCGGCCGAGCCGCTCGTCGGTCAGCGCGCCGAGCAGGTCCACGACGTTACGGGCCATCAGCTCGCTGGTGCGTGGCGGGTAGGTTCCCGCGTTGTCCACGAGCCCGGCAAGGAAGGGCGACAGCAGCCCACCCAGGGGCGTGTCGGGGCCGAGCGGGGAGGCTGTGATGTGGACCACGTCGGACTCGCTCAGGCCCAGAACGTCTCTCGGCACGCGGAGGGCCTTCGTCCGAAACGACTGGGAAAGGTTCAGCCGGACGGGGCGCGCCAGGTCGTAGATGAAGACGTCCCCCGGCCCGAGGAGCGCTTCACGGCCGTCCTGCTCCAGCAGGGCGGCTCCTCTGTCCAACTGTTTGACGACCACGTACTCGTCTGCGTTGCTCTGCGCGACGAGTCGGCGAGTTCGCAGGGCGGAAAGGCAGTCGCCCTCCACGGTGACGGCCTGGAGTCGGCCGAGCGGTGTCGTACGGATCGTGCCCGAGCACACCTCGTCGGGGACGGTCATGTCCACGGCGCCGAACGTCCGGGCCAGTGCTTCGCGCCAGTGCGCCCGTCTGTGGTGGACGGGCAACGATTCGGTGGTGTAGAGGGTGCCCGGGAGCTGTCCGGGCTCCGGTCTCGAGGAATCCGGCGACATGATCTCGGCCCTTCAGTCGGTGTGCTTTCTGAACACCGTGCCAGCGGGCCTCGGGCGACACATCGCGTGAATCCGCTAGATCAGGGGTGCAGGTCTGAGATAGGGATCGGTTGTTCTTGCTGCCAGGGCGGATGCCAGAACGGCGGCACAGCCACCGCGGCAACAACAGGAGCGACCACGGAACGCCTCCGAGGGGGAAGCTGCGCTGGAAGAACAGGTCCCGCGACAGGGACTTCTGAGTACTTGCGCAGCCCCACGAACCGCTCGGCACCGGTGTTGAACGTCGTGGTCGTGTACTGCTGGAAGCCTCATCGCGCCGTCTTCCTGCCTGATGCTGATCCGGCGGGCCGAGGACAGGTCAGGGGTTGGTCGCGATCTGCTGCGCGCGCTTGAGTGCTTCCTCCGGTGTCTGCTCGCCCGTGAGCGCGGACTGGATCGCGGTGTATATCCCGGTCGCCGCTTTGGGCCACTTCACGCCGAGTTCGCTGGTACGGGCCCGGGCCGCTTCAACGCTCTTGACGAAGGCAGCCATCGATGGGACCTGCTCGGCGTACTGGGAGGCCACCGTGGAGCGGGAGGGCACGGTGAAGTGCTGCTTGGCCAGGGTGAGCATGTTGGTGGAGTCGTTCAGGCAGGCGAGCACCTGGGCGGCCTTTTCCTGCCGGGCCTTGGAAGCGCTCTGCGGGACGGTCCACACCTCGCCGCCGAGCGGTGTGACAGGGGTCTGCCCTGTCTGGGGGACGGGGATGGGGGCCACCCCCCAGTGCAGGTTCTTGTCCTTGTTCAGGGCGGGGATCCGCCAGGGGCCGTTGATCATCATGGCTGCCTTGCCGGCGACGAACTGTTCGTGGATGTCGGCCTGCGTCCAGTTCAGCACCGACTTCGACATGGATCCGCTCTTCACCAGGTCGACCCACAGCTGGAGTGCCTGCGCGGCCTGCGGGGTGTCCAACTGCTTCTCGTTCCCGCCGTTGGACCACAGGAAGGGCAGGAACTGCCAGGTGCCCTCAAAAGTGGGGTTCGCGTCGACGGCCATGCCGTAGCGCCCCTGGCGGGTCAGCTTGGCCGCCGCCGCCTTCAGCTCGTCCCAGGTCCTCGGCACGGCGACACCGGCCTCGGAGAGCATGTCCTTGTTGTAGAAGAGGGCGATCGTGCTGACGTTCGGTGCCAGTCCGTACACCTTCCCCGTGTAGGTGCCCGCCGACAGGATGCCTTTGGCGAAGCCGCTGGAGTCGATGCCGTGCTGGGCCAGCGGGGCCAGCGCGCCGGTCTGTGCGATCTGTTGCAGGTCGGGGTTGTCCAGCATCAACAGGTCGGGAAGGGTCCGCGACGACGCTCGCCGAAGGACCGTGGGCATGAGTGTCGCTCCCGGAACGCTTTTGTGCTCGACCGTTACGCCGGCGCTCTTGCCACAAGCAGTGAGCAGCTCGCCCCACTGGGCGTGTTCAGGTTCGTCGGTGTAGTAGTCGAGTGCGGTGATGGAGGTGACCTTGCCTTCGGCGCGTCCGGCGCCGGTTTCGCCACCGCACCCGGTGGCAGCCAGTACCAGGGCGACGGCTCCGGTCCTCAAGAGGGCGGCGATCCGCCGGGCGGGCGGTCTGGCTGGTGAGATCATGGTGATGCCCTTGCCGAGTGACGTCTGTGGTCGGAGCGTCGGTGTGGGAAGGTGAAGCCGGAATCCAAGACCTTCCGTGGCGACTTGATCATGGTAAGGCTGCGGGCGAAAGGGCCAGGCGTTCGGGAGGGCGCCAACGGGGCCGCCATACCGGCGTCTTCCAATTCAGAACGGATGCAATCGGACCTGGTAGCCACTGGTGTTGAAGCATTCGGAGAGCCGGCCGTCATCTGCTCAGAAGGTGCGCCGAAGCCGGTCACCATCGCCGCGGCCAGTGTGCTGTTCGGCGGCTTCCCGGATCATCGCCACCACGGCACCGGGCTGCGACAGCACGACGGCGTGAGAACCGTCCAGCAAGTATTCGTTGGCCGCCATGCGCTGTGCCATGAAGCGCTGAGCGGTGGGGTTGAGCACCTGGTCGGCGGTCGCGATGGCGTACCAGGACGGCTTGGACGCCCATGCCGGCGGGCCCGATCTACCGGTCAGCGCTCTCCGGGCGATCGGGCGTTGCGAGACGGACAGCACATTGCCGGTGCGGGGCGGCAGGTCGGCGGCGTACACCTGCGGGAAGCGTTCGTTACGGATGTACAGCTCGGTTTCCGGGCCGCCGGTTAACTGGGCGGGGAGGGCGGCGGTGCAGGTCGCATCGGCGAACGGCATCGGGGCAAAGCGGTTTGTGATGTCCAGGACGCATTCGCAGGAGTCGAGGCCGAACGCCGCGACGTAGCACAACGCCATGACGTTGTCGGCGTCGGTGGCGGCATGTGTGATCACCGCGCCACCGTAGCCGTGGCCGACCAGCACGACGGGGGCATCGATGTCGCGCACCACGCTCCTGATGTAGGCGGCGTCCTGCGCCAGGCCGCGTAGCGGGTTCGCCGGGGCGTGCACAGTCAATCCGGCGGCGTGAAGAAGGCTGATGACCCTGGCCCAGGATGAGGCATCGGTGAACGCCCCATGCACAAGCACGATGGTCGGCGGTACGGGGGCGGGTTCGTGCATGTCGGTGACCTCTGACTTTTCGTGGTTGCCCCAGCCAAGCGCGTTCGGATGTGGCGGGGCATCGCGTGAACGTACCAATAGGCGCGAACGACCCATAGCCCGCTCAGTTGTCGGGCAAGGCCATGACCAGGTTCGCAAGCTGAACCCTGGAGTTGACGGACAGTTTGCGGAAGGCGGAGGTCAGGTGAGTGTTGACCGTGTGTGGAGAGACGATGAGCAGGTCGGCGGCCGACCGGTTGGTGTGGCCCGCGGCGATGAGGCGTGCGACCTTCTTCTCCGAGGCCGTGAGGGCGCCCCATCCCTGGACGGGGCGTTGCATGGCCGCCGTCCTGCGGCTGCCGGCACCCGCACCATCCAGATCGTGCTGTACGCGTGCCGCTGCGGCGTGGGCGCCTGACTCGGCGAACGTGCCCTGGGCGCGAGTCAGGGCGGCAACCGCCTCAGGTTTTCGGCCTGCTGACAGGAGCGCCCGTCCGAAATCGGCGTAGGCGGCGGCCCGCACCAGCGGACGAGGGCTTGCCTTGAGCAGTGCCACGGAGCGCTCCAGCATGGCGAGATCGTTGTTCACGAGCCCGAGGGCCTGCGCCGCGATGCCCGTGGCGGTGGGCACGGCCGGATTGCGTTCGGCGTGGGCTTCGGCCTGTGCGGCCAGGTCCCCGGCGAGTTCATGGTCCGCGCCTTGCAGGGCCATGCGTATCGCGGAGTCGACCCAGTCGCGCAACAGCCGCCAGCGCATGAAGCGGCCTGCCTTCTGCACCTGCCGGATCTTGTCGATGGCAAGCCCGACGTCCCCGTCGGCCTCGGCGTGGACCGCTTCCAGGAAGCGCACAGCGGCCGTGTTGCCCGGGTTCGGTTTGGTAGCCAGTCTTTCCTGTGCTGCGGCCAGATGTTGCCTTGCCGCTTCCCGGTCGCCGCGCAGAAGGGCGATCCGGGAGCGGATCACGCGAGCGTTCACCTGCTGGACGGGTACCTGTACGTCGTCCTCCAGGCGCTCCATCGTCACGAAGTCGGCATCGGCGTCGTCGAGTCGGCCGAGCCCTAGATCGTGCTGGCCCTGTGCCCACAGCATCATCGCCTGACGCGTCGGCCCGGCATTGTCTGCCGCCTGCAGGAGCAGTCGTTCGCCGGACTCGAAATCGTCCACGTGCAAATGCGCCACGATCTCTTCGGGAAGGAAAGCAGAGTCGACGGCGCTGAGCGCGGCGAAGCGCTCCAGTGCGACGGCGTTCTCACCCGCGTTGAGCGCGATCTCGCCGAGCCCGGACAAGGCCAGGACGTGCGCCTCGCGGTCACCGATCTCGGTGGCGGCACGCAGCGCGGTCTCGCCTGCCTCACGCGCCGCGACAAGATCATGGTCCCGGGACAGGGCCAGCGCGCGCAGGGCGGCCAGCCTCGCCGCGACCTCCGGGGCAGCGCCCCCGATTGCGAGGGCCGATTCGGCCCGGCGGCGCAACTCGTCGGCGAGATCCATGTTCCACAGCGTCCCGCCGAGAGCAGCGTGCAGCCGGCTGAACACGTTCAGTGGTGGTCGGCGGGCCAGCAGCAGGTCACCGGTAGACAGCGCCTCTCGATTCCTGCCGGCCCGTGTCAAGCAGACGATCGCCTGCTCACCCACTGCGAACCTCAACGGCCGCGCGGACGGCACCATGTCCAGGGCGCGCGTCATCAGGTCGGCCGCGAGTCCAGGTGTGACCGGCAGTACGTCGTCAGCGGCTCGCTGCAGCAGCGCCACCGCTTCCTCGTCTCCGGGCAGGGCTCCTTTGAGGATGTGCGGCACCGCGTCTATCGGCTGGTGGCCCGCGGAGACAAGGTGGTTGGCAGCCTCTCGGTGCAGAACCTTCCGGGCTGACGGCGGGATGTCGACGTAGACCGCCTGGCGCAGCAGATCATGCCGGAAGACCAGATGGTCGCCGTTGTCGTCCAGGAGTCCGGCGCGCACCGCCTCCTCGAGCGCCGCGATCAACGTGGTGGACGGTTGGCCGTAGAGCACGGCGGCGTCGTGGAAGCCGAAGGTCCGTCCAAACACCGCTCCCATCTGAAGGAAGCGCAGAGTGCCGGGTTGCAGGGACCCGAGTCTGCCGCGCACACCCACCACGAGCCCTGGGGGCACAAGCTCGTCCGAGGCCTCGCCGGGCCGCAGTCCCGCGAGCATCTCGACTGCCAGGAACGGGTTCCCGCCGGCTCCGTCGAGCAAGTCCCGGACCCGCTCGTCTACGGCGGCACCCAATGTGTCGCCGGCCAGTTGACCGATGGCCGCGCCGGACAGGGGCCCCAGTGGCACAGTAACCGTCGGGAGGCTGCCCGTTGCGGCTGCGACGACTTCTTCCGCTGGACCAGCGGGCTCCAGCCGCCCGGTCAGCAACCACAGAACCGGCGAAGCCCGCAAGCGTGCCGGAAGCTGTTTCAGGGCGAACCGGCTCAGCGGGTCGGCCCACTGCACATCGTCCAGGGCGATCAGCACCGGCCCACTGCCGGCTCTGGCTTCGATCGCCTCCGCCAGGCGCTCCACCAGCCAGATCCGCTGATCGTGATTGCGCGCAAGATCGACGAAGGCGTCACCGGACAGCAGCGGCTGATCGCCGTGCAGGACGCAGGCCGCCAACGACGAGAGCGGCACGATGTGATGCAGCTCATCGGCCTTGCCGAGGCCGACTGAGAAGGCCGCTGCCCTGGCCCGGGTGACGGCCTCGGCGAGCAGCGTGGTCTTGCCGATGCCCGCTTCCCCCTGGAGCAGGGCCAGCCCGCCGCTTCCGGTGCGGGCCACCGAGTCGATCAGTGCCTGCAGCCCTTCGAGCTCGACCTCTCGGCCGCGCAGACCGCTACGGGACAGCGATCTGTCTGCTCCCGCCACTCACGCGCCTCCCTGTCCGCACTCGTCCTGTCCGCATGGGTCGGCTGAAGCCGGGCTCAGCCCATGCCGACTGGTGGCTCCGCCCCTCGGCCTCGTCTGCCTCTGCCGGACGGTCTCATCGCCGGAAGAGCCGGCGAGCATGTCGGACAGCAGATCGATCGGGGGCTCAAGTCCTGCGTCGGCGTGGCAACGCACGCGGGTGTGTGTGAAGACCAGCAGGTCGCGGCTCTCCGCTGGCACGCCATGCGCGGCCACCTCGCGGCAGATCAAGCCCGCTGTCTGTGAGTGTTTCGTCATGACGGGTATGCGGTTGCGTTCTTTGTGTCTGAAGAGCCGGCTGAAGGAGGCCGGATGCGTGAAGCTCCAACGCCGGGCCACGCCGGAGAGCGTCCTCTCACTGCTGCCGCCCTGGGCGAGATCCCTGGCACACTCCTGCAGCCGACGACGCTGAATCAGGCGGCTGACCGTGATCCCTTCCCCTTCGAAGAGCTTGTGGAGCGAGCGGACGGACATATGGTGAGCAGCCGCGACGGTGTCCGGGCCGAGCCCCGGATCCCCGAGGTGTCCGTCCAGGTAGGTGCGGACTTCCCACGCTGAAGAGGTGCTCACAAAATGGGCGCCCGATCAGCTCGAGGCGTCTGGTGCGTGCGATCGCAAGGCGCCGGAAGACCCTCGTAGCGGAGCTACTAGGGTGTTTCGGCAACGCGGCGAGCGTGCGTGCCAGACGTCTCGAGCCGGGCGCCCATTTTGTGAGCACCTCTAAGTGTATCGGGCACCGAATGTGCCCTCCACGTCACCCTCGCGCCCGCCAGGACTCCGTTCGGCGGGCGAGGGCAGCAAGCGTCAAAGCCGGATCCAGATCGACGGAAAGACCGCGGGCCTCACCGCATACCGTGACCGCGACGACCAGCGCGTCTTCTTCCATACCGAAGTCGACGACGCCTTCGCCGGGCAGGGCCTGGCCTCGATACTCGTACAGCAGGCGCTGACCGACGTACGCGACTCAGGGAAGCGCATCGTGCCGGTCTGCCCCTACGTGGCCAAGTTCCTCAAGAAGCAAGAGGAGTTCGCCGACATCACCGACCCGGTCACTGACGAGATCGTGCAGTGGCTGGAGATCGTGCAGCAGCACTGACCGTCCGAGCCGGGGCCGCGCGAGCGTGACGAGGCTCGGCGGGTACGGACAGCGCTGGGGCGCACCGCGCGGGCCATGCGGACCAGCCCCAAGGCGCCTGGGACTTCGGAGCCGGGCCTCGGCTTCAGCGCCGCCACCGCGGCGGGCGGCCTCGACGGCAACGGACGGAGGACAACAGTCGTCTGCGGAGGATCCGGCCCCTCCCCATGTGCGCATTCTTGGCGTGCGCGCGCGATACGGAAGGGAGGGCTCAGCCGCGGTGCCGGTGCAGGGCGACGTGCACGGTGTCGAGGGCCTGGATGAGGGCGGCGCGGGCGGCGTCCGTGCCGCGCAGGGGATCGAGCACCATGAAGCCGTGGATCGTGCCGTGGTAGCGCATGGACACCACCGGTACCCCGGCCGCCCGGAGCTTCGCAGCGTAGGCCTCGCCTTCGTCGCGCAGGACGTCGGCCTCGCCGGTGACCACCAGTGCCGGGGGGAGCCCGGTCAGTTGTTCCAGCGAGGCCCGTAGCGGTGACGCGGTGGCCTCGCACCGCCGCCGCCCCTCGGGCAGGTACTGGTCCCAGAACCAGCGCATGGTCTCGCGGCCGAGGAAATAGCCCTGGGCGAACTCCCGGTAGGAGGGGGTGTCGAAGTCGGCGTCGGTGACGGGGCAGAACAGCACCTGCTGCACCAGTTGCACCTCTCCCCGCTCCTTGGCGAGCAGGGTGAGTGCCGCCACCAGGTTGCCGCCGGCCGAGTCGCCCACGGCGGCCATCCGGCTTCCGTCCAGGCCGATTTCACCGCCTCGCTCGTAGATCCACTTCGCGACCGCGTAGCACTGCTCGACGGCCACCGGGTACCGCGCCTCCGGGGCACGCTCGTACTCCACGAAGACCACGGCCGCGTCCGTGCCGAGGGCGAACTCGCGTACCAGGCGCTCGTGCGTGGTCGCGTCGCCCAGGACCCAGCCGAGTCCGTGCAGGAACAGCACGACGGGGATCTCGCCGACGCTGTCGGCGGGCTTGACCACCTGCACCCGTACGTGCCCGGTCGGCCCGCCCGGGAGCGCGAACCACTCCGCCGACGTGACCCCGTCGTCGTGAACGCGGTCTTCGCCCTGCAGTTGGGCCAGGGCCAGTCGCGCCCGCTCCAGGTCCGGGCTCGGGTCCTCCGCTGCGGGCGGACAGGCGTGCCTGGCCACGAACACCTGGGAGGGACGGTCCAGGATCGGCTGCTGATCCGACGACGGGACAGTGTCCGTCACACGGCCTCCTGCTGAGAAGGCCATCACGGCCTGAGATGAGTGGGGGTTCTTCCGGTGCACCGCGTACCGCGGCCCGTCAGCGGTCCCGTCGGTACCGCGGCCGTTGGACCGGGGCACCGCTGCCTCGGGCGCATGACCGGCCTCTGACCGTTCCGAGCGGGCACCTTACCCGCTGAACAGCGCGCCGTCAGCCCGCGGTCGGGTACAGCCACAGTGATCGCCGGGTACGCCACAGCGATCAGCCGTAGCCGTTCAAGCAGGGCCGGGCGCGGGCGGCTACTCGTGTTCGGTGGCGGGGAGAGCGACCACCGGCGGGACGTCCGGCTGCGGTGCGTCGGCGCCTTCGACGGAGGTGCGCAGGCTGCGCCATTCGCGAGGCGACAGGCCGTAGGCGGTACGGAAGACCCGGCTGAAATGAGCGGGGCTGACGAAGCCCCATCGCTGGGCAACAGCCGACACGGTGGGGCTCGTCCTGCCGCGGCGGGCCAGTTCGCGTGAGCACTCCTCAAGGCGGCGCTGCTGGATCAGCCGCCCGACCGTGATTCCCTCGCCCTCGAAGATCCGGTGCAGGTAGCGGACGGAGATGTGGTGCGCCTTCGCGATGGCCTCCGGTGACAGAGCCGGATCACCCAGGTTCCGGTCGATGTGGTTGCGGATGCGCAGCACGAGGTGGCTTCGGGCCGTATCCGCATCCGCGGGTACCTGCCGGACCCCCTCGGCCACCAGGGTGGTGAAGAGGTCGATGACGCTGCTGGCCAGCTTGCCTCCGACGGCGGGGGAGTACGAGTGCGCCGAGGTGGCCAGCGTGCTCAGGAAGGGTCGCAGCACCGCTCCCAAGCCGTCCGCGGGGCCGATGACGGTGCCGGAGACCTCAAGGATGTCGGCGTCCGAAACACCCAGCACGCGGTGGGGCAGTTGGAAGACGTGGGCGGAGAACCGCTCCGGGTAGTCGAAGGAGTACGGCCGCGCCGTGTCGTACATCACGAGGTCGCCCTCGCCCACCTCGGCTCGTCGGCCGTCCTGGATCAGGGTCGCCGTGCCCGACACCTGGATGCCGACCGCAACGAGCGCCTCGGACGAGCGCGCGATGAGCTCCGGCGTACGGCTGACCCGTTTCGCGTCGGCCTCCATAGTGGACACCCGGAGGCACCCGAGGCGGTCGGTCGTGATCCGGCCGGAGAACGGACCGTCGCCCCGCGGGGCGACCGTCATCGGCACCAGCGCTTTTCCCACCGCGTCACGCCAGTACGCGACCTTGTCCCGGTCGGGAACCGAAGCGGTCGTCAACACCACACTCAACTGGTTCTCCCCTCCACCCGTGTAGTGCCGGCGGAGCCCTCGGGGCCCGTATACAGCACGGGCCGGGGCAGACAGCCGACACCTCCTGGGAACTGATGGCCAGTGCTCATCACGGCGCGGACGTCCCGTCGCGTGGGCAATGGCACTCTGCTACCGGCTCCGGGCCGCTCGGCGCGGCCGGATCCCCCTCCATGAGCAGCCAAGCAGCCGGCCGTTGCGGGCTCCAGGCAGAACACAGGCAGAAAGAAGGGCGAGGCGGGCGCAGCCCGGTGCCGTGCAGTACCGGAACATTGGGGTGCACTGTGAGAAAAGAAAGAGGCTGCCGGTCAGGGCTGAGAAGCTGTTGTCTTTCCGATCTTGAGCGGTGTCTGGCGAACGGGAGTCTCGATCGGCTGATAGCAGCTGGCTCCGGCCATGAGAACAGGGCCTCTTGGTAGCTCGGTAGCGTCACCCAACCGTTCGGGAACGCCGCCGACAAGCCGATGCGTGAGCGTCGGTACCCGTCGGACATGACGGACGAGGAGTAGGCCCTCGTCCGCCCGCTGCTGCCGGTGCCGGGGGGGCACGGCCGACGGGCCCCGAGTTCTCCGGCGGCAGGCCCGGGAAGTGGGGTGACGAGCGACAGCGTGTGCCGGCTCCCCTTCCCGGCGGCGAGTGGGGAGAGGCTGGTCTGCGCGCGTTCATCGATGACCCCCCCGTTCCGCGGCGAACGGTCCCACCGGATCAAGGGAGCGCTCTCTTGGCTGCTCCCGTCCCACTGGAGCTGTGCCTGCGGAACCAGGCGGTTCTCATGCAAATTGGGGTTCTCTCAGGGGGCTTCGCGGGACGGAGGGTCCGCAGCCTCCGCTTTGGCCCGTATCTCCTCCGCGCGTGGGCTGTCGATCGCACCCATCAGGTCGGCCGCTTGCATCCAACTCGCCCGCGCCTGTGCGCTGTCTCCCTGTTCCAATTGAGCTGTCGCCAGGTGGTCGAGCACCTCTGCCTGGTTGTAACCGTCGAAGGCTTCTCCGTAGAGCTGCAGCGACTTCTGGTACTCAGTGATCGCGGCATCGAGATCGCCCAGGCGTTGCCTGGCATAGCCGATGCTGTCCCAAGCGGCTGCCTCTATACGTAGGTTCCCGCAATTCTGCAAGAGCGGGATCGCCTCTTCGCACATGGCGATCGCCTCCCGGTACCGGCCGAGCAGGGCAAGGTACCAGCCCACGGCGTTGAGCTCGCGGGCCGCGGCTGCGTCGTCCCCCAGCGTGCGGTAGATCTCCAATGACTTCCGGGCGTGATGCAGGGCCTCGGTGTGGCGCTTCTGGCGTCCACGCACCCAGCCGATACTGCGCTCGGTGGCGGCTCGCTGTGCCGGGTCCAGCCGGTGCAGTTGCCGGAGCATCAGGTCTACCTGCTCATCTGCTTCGTCGACCTGACCCGTCTCGGCCAGCGCACGGGCGAGACTTGCGGAGTTCCTCGCGATGGCGGCCGGGTCGTCGAGCATGAGAGCGGCGTCGAGGCCGATACGCTTGGCCTCGATCTCCTCGGTCCAGAGGCCCATGACCGAGTAGTAACTCACCCAGTCGTGAGTGAGGTTCATGCGAAAGCGCAGCAGCCGTGGATCGTCCATGGAGCGCAGAGCGGCCGCGACGGCCGGCTCCTCCTGGCGGAACCACTCCAGTGCCTCCTCGCGGCCGTCAATCGCGACAAGTACCACTCCCGGAGCCGTGGGATGGGTCGGCTCGGACGTGATCCGCGCGAGAAATTGATTGGCCGTGTGGGCGTTGTGGCGCAGGTAGTCCACCAGACGTGCCTCGGCGCCGAAGCGGTCGTCCTGCTCATGCTCGATGAGTTCGGTGCCGTAGGCCCGCACCAGGTCGTGCAGCACATACCGGCCGTCGGCGTCACGCGACAGCAGGCTGGCCGAGGTCAGCTCCCGCAGACACCGCCGGGCCACTGCCATCCTGACACCGGCGAGCGAAGCGGCGGCCTCGGCCGACACGGCCGACCCGGGATGGACTGCCAGATACCGGAAGAACCGCGCCGACTCCGGCGTGAGAGCCCGATACGACCACGAGAACACGGCACGGACATCGACCCGCCGATCACCGGCCGACAGGGCGTCCAGCCGCGGCCGGGTCTCCCGCAGCTCACGCACGCCAAGACGCAACGGAACCTGAGGTGCCGCGCTCAACTGCGCGCCCACGATGGCTACCGCCAGCGGCAGGTAACCGCACAACTCCACCAGCTCGGCAGCGGCCTCCGGATCCGCCCGGCACCGCTCGTCACCGATCCGTGCCGCCAGCGCGTTAAGCGCCTCCTCCGGCGTCCACACATCCAGACTGACCAGGGAGGCCCCCTCGGCCACCGCCAGACCGGACAGCTGACTGCGCGAGGTGATGATGGTCAGGCACCCGGTAGAGGCCGGCAGCAGCGGTCTGACCTGTTCCGCGTCCCGCGCGTTGTCCAGCACGACGATCAGCTGCTTCGACGCCGTCTGCTCCCGAAACAGCGCACTGCGCTTCTCCACTCCGCGTGGTATGTCCCTGCTGGACACCCCGAGCGCGCCGAGAAACCCCCCGAGGGCCTCCCCCGAATCCAGTGGATGCCCCGAGTCGTCGAACCCGCGGAGGTTCACATACAGCTGCCCATCCGGGAAACGCTCCGCCACCTGATGCGCCCAGTGCACCGCCAGCGTCGTCTTGCCCACACCCGCCATACCCCCGATTGCGGAGATGACGACATGCCCTCCCTGTGCGGCCACCCCACGTGTAAGCCCATGGACGGCCGCCAACGCCTCCTCGCGGCCGCGGAACGTCGCAAGGTCGGGCGGCAGCTGCTGTGGAACCTGCCTCGCGCGCCGCGTCGACGCCTCGACGAACCGCCGCCGCTTGTCCTCGTCCAGTTCCAGGGCGTCCATCAGCTCGCTCAGTGTCGCCTGACGCGGAAGGCTGCGCCCCCGCTCCATGTCGCTGATGGCCCGGACACTCACCCCGGAAGCCTCGGCAAGGCTCTCCAGTGTCAACAGCGAATGCTGCCGCGCCTCACGCAACAGTCGACCGAACAACCCCTTGTCCATCCCCCACCCCGCCCAGGCCACACCCCGACCCGCTGCTGCAGAACGCCGTGAACGCACCAGCTCCAGAATGATCATTAAAGCAATTGGTGTGCACGTAAGGGACAGTGGCCCTTCGGCGTCGTCCGGGCTCGGCGAACAGCACCCGTGCGAGCTCCAGCCGCGCCTCGTAGATCACATGATCCTGCGTCGTCGCCGACCAGTACGTGCCGGAATAGTGTTTCTGCCCCTTGTACCAGCGGAACGTCCGCCATGAAGCAGCCGAGCACAGCAGGTCGACCGGGGCCGGGGACCACGGTCGCTCCTTGACCACTTCGGCATCGTTTTGGCGAACACTGACCGTCACGACGGAACCGTCCATGACGTACCCCCAACCCGGGAGATGGCCCGTACCGCCACAGGTGCCCGCTCCTGGAGCGGAGGGTGGGCAAGTCTCGGCAGCCGCCACCCGAAAGAGTGAGTACCTTGAACAGCGAGTCTCAGTGCTGCTGACGTTAAGTCAGCTCTGAGATTGTGAAGCGAAATCTGAGACCCTACAGTGCGGACCACCCGGCGCACCACGGAAATCGCCATGCCCTGCCCTGTCTGGTCAGGCGCCGTCTCATTCGGCTTGGTCACCTCTCTGAACTAGGACTGGCGCGAGCAGTTTCCGAGCCGCGCGATGCGCCGCAGGCATGCACAGCACATGAGAGGCGGCGGGTGAAGGCACCTTGCCTGTCGGTGCACCACCGGTGCCCTGTCCACGCCTCCGAGGACGACGGACGGCTTCGACGGCCTTGTCGTAGCAGCGTGCCGAGACACGTCCCGTTTCCCGGCACTTCCAGGCAATATGCGGTGCGCTCGAGGACAACAGGCGGTGGGTCGTTCGCCCTAGCGTGATGACATCTCGTGCCGCGCATGCCGCGAAGGCCCGGACCTCGTCTGCCGATGGGCCGGCGCCGTCCGTTCGGCGTCCTCCTCTCACCGAGGCGGAGTGTGGCCCTGCGCGCGCCGTCACTTCGGACGAAGGAATGAGCTTTTGTCGTACATCACCGTGGGTCAGGAGAACTCCACCACCATCGACCTCTATTACGAGGATCACGGAACCGGGCAGCCGGTCGTCCTCATTCATGGCTTCCCGCTCGACGGCCACTCCTGGGAGCGGCAGAGCGCCGTGCTGCTCGACGCGGGCTACCGCGTGATCACCTACGACCGCCGCGGCTTCGGGCAGTCAAGCCAGCCGACGACCGGCTACGACTACGACACTTTCGCGGCGGACCTGAACTCCGTGATGGAGACTCTCGACCTGCAGGACGCCGTCCTGGTCGGGTTCTCGATGGGCACCGGTGAGGTCGCCCGGTACGTGTCCACCTACGGCTCCGCCCGGGTCTCCAAGGTCGCTTTCCTGGCCTCGCTGGAGCCCTGCCTGCTCAAGACCGACGACAACCCGGACGGGGTCGCACCGAAGGAGTTCTTCGACGGCGTGGTCGCGGCCGTCAAGGCGGACCGCTACGCGTACTACACCGACTTCTTCAAGGACTTCTACAACCTCGACGAGAACCTCGGTACCAGGATCAGCGAGGAGGCGGTCCGCAACAGCTGGAACGTCGCAGCGGGCGGCGGCTTCTTCGCCGCCGCCGCCGCGCCGTCGACCTGGTACACCGACTTCCGGTCCGACATCCCGGCCATCGACGTGCCGGCCCTGATCCTGCACGGCACGGCCGACCGCATCCTGCCCGCCGAGGGAACCGCGCGACCGTTCCACAAGGCGCTCCCGTCCGCCGACTACGTGGAGGTCCAGGGTGCCCCGCACGGCCTGCTGTGGACACACGCGGAGGAGGTCAACGCGGCGCTCCTCGCCTTCCTGGAGAAGTGACCTCGTACGACGGTGTGTTCCGGGGCAAGGCCTCGTGTGCTGACGGACGCGGTGGCGCGGCGGCACCGGCCTACGGTCGGCGCGCGGCCGCTCCCGTATCGGACATGCGAGCCGACACCGGAGGAGAAGTACGGGCATGAGCGAGCAGACGGACGTGGTCGTGGTCGGCCTGGGGCCGGGCGGGGAGTACCTCGCGGGCACGTTGGTCGAGGCCGGGCTGGACGTGGTCGCGGTGGAAGCGGGACTCGTCGGGGGCGAGCACCCGTACTGGGGGCGGGTCGCCGGGCGGATCCGGGAGGAGGCCACCGACGACTGAAACGACCAGGTGGCTGCCGACCGGCTGACCGGCAAGGGAGGGCGGCTGGTCCGCGGCGTCGGGCGGCTTACCGGGCCGCGCCGGGTGACCGTCGACGGCCGCACCGTCCAGGTCCGGCGAGGTGCGGTCCTGGCCACCGGCGGCCGACCGCGGATCTCCCAGGTCCCGGGACTGGACGGCACCCCGTACTGGACCAACCGGGAGACCATGGAGGCGAAGGAGCTGCCCACATCGTTGACCGTGCTGGGCGAGGGCAGCATCGGCGGAGGTCTGCGTCCCGGTGTGGGCGCAGTCCGCCGGAATGACGCCCTGGCATCCGCACCACATCGTCGAGCGGTACGAGCTGTTCACACTGATCGAGCTCGGCGAGTCCGTCGCCTCCGCCACGGCCGCCGTCTGGGCGGGCCTGGCCGTCAACGCCGACCGGGTCTCCCACCGCGCCGACATCACCCCGCAAGCCGCGGGCGCCATGGTCGCCATATCGGCGGCCGTCTTCCTGGCCACCGTGTGGCTGCTGCACCTGCGACCCCACCACCGGCGAACCGCACAGGGGTGCCCTTCCTCCTTACGGCCGTCCTGATCCTCCTGGCCGCCCTCTCCCCGGCGCGGGCCCTGGCCACCAGGATCCTGCTGGCGCTGCTGGCGGCTGTGGTCACCGCGCGGGGTGGCGGGCGGGGTGTGGTCGGTTGAGCAATGTCGGCGTTTCAGCGGATGTGTCGGGTCGGCCAGGCGTTCCAGGGCAGTTGCTGCTGCCGCCCTGAGGCTGTGGCCTGGAGAAACGCGCCGTATTCTTCCGTCTGTTGGGGGAGGACAGGGGGGGATTGTGGGCGGGGAGAAGTCGTTCGGGGTTGTTCTGCGTGGTCTGCGGCAGCGGGGCCTTTTGACGATGGAGGAGTTGGCTGAGTCCTCGGGTGTGAGTGTCCGGGCGATCGGCGATATGGAGCGGGGGCGTAGTCGGGTTCCGCAGCGGCGTACGGTGATGGCGCTGGCGGAGGGGCTGGGGCTTGCGGATGCGGAGCTGGAGGCGTTGCTGGCTGCGGCGCGGGCGGCGCGGGCGGCGCGGGCGGCGCGTCCGGCGCGTGCGGTGGCGGTGGCGGGGACGATTGTGCCGCCGCGATCGGTGGGGGACTTCACGGGGCGTGGCGCGGAGTTGGCGTGGCTGAGGGAGGCGGCGAAGCGGGCACGTGCCGACGTGTCGGTGTCGGTTGTCTCGGGTCCTCCGGGGTGCGGGAAGACGACGCTGGCGCTGAAGGCGGCAGCGGATCTGGCGGAGGAGTTCCCCGACGGGTGCTTCGTGGTGGACCTGCAAGGGGTGGAAGGCCCCGTGGACACCGACGAGGCGCTGCTGAAGTTGCTGAAGGCCCTTGGGGTGTCGGACCGGCGGCTGTCGCAGGAGGATTCGCAGGGTCGTGCGGGGCTGCTGCGGGCGCTGCTGGGTGAGCGCCGGTGCCTGGTGGTCCTGGACAATGCCCGCGACGAGGGGCAGGTGCGTCCGTTGCTGCCTGCGGGCGGGCGGAGTCTGGTGCTGGTCACCAGTCGGCGGCCGTTGACCGGGCTGGAGGATGTCGACCGGCTGGCGCTGTCGGAGATGGCGCAGGCCGAGGCGGTGGAGCTGCTGCGCCGGATCCTGGGTGCTGAGCGGGCGGATGCGGAAGCTGAGGCAGTGGCGCGGGTGGCGGAGCTGTGCGGGCGTCTGCCGTTGGCTTTGCGGGTGGCGGGGAACTGGCTGACGGTCCGTTCTGGATGGAGCGTTGACCACCTGGTGCGTCGCCTGGCCGACGAGGAGCGCCGTCTGGGCGCGCTTGCTGCCGGTGATGTGCGGGTGGAGGCGGCGTTCGAGCTGTCCTACCGGCAGCTGACCGGCCAGGCCGCGCGGATGCTGCGGCTGCTGAGCCTGGTTCCGGGGCCGGACATGACCGCCGCCTACGGCGCCGCTTTGACCGCGACCGGCGTCTTCGATGCCGAGGACGTGATGGAGGAGCTGGTCGAGGCCGGCCTGCTCCAGGCCACCTTCACCGGCCGGCACCAGCTGCACGACCTGCTGCGGCTGTTCGCCCGTGCCCGGCTGTCCCGCGAGGAGGAGGCCGGCGAGCGGGAAGCGGCCGAGGACCGGTTGCGCACGTGGCTGCTGGAGACGGCTGTGGTCGCCGGCCGCTGGTACAAGCCCAGGTACGGGGCGCCGCCGTCCTCCTGGCAGGGTCCGGTCCCGTTGGAGAGTGCCGAACAGGCCCGGGCATGGCTGGAGAGCGAAGCTCCCGCCTGGCTCGCCGCGCTGCGCAGCGCCGCCCACAGGGGTGAGCACACCCGGGTCGTGGAGACCGCCGATGCCATGGAATGGTTCTGCGACCTGTGGGTCTTCTGGGGGCACTGGCCCGAGGTCTTCCGCTTGTCCAGCGAGGCCGCTGCCGCACTGGACGATCCGTACCTGCAGGCCTTCAACCTCAACATGTACTCCTGGACCCTGAACGCCTGCGAGCGCCGCCACCGGGAGGCCATCGAACGGGCCGACGAAGCGCTGGAATACGCCCGCCGCGCCCAGAACGCTTCCCAGCAAGCCTCGGCACTGGCGCATGCGGCATGGGGCCACACGGAGCTTGGCGAGGTCCAGGAGGCCGCCGACAAGTCGCTCGCCTCCATCGACCTATACGAAGAGGCCGACGACCGCGAGGGCTGGCTGGGTGCCATGTTCACCTATGGATCCTCCCTGCGCCTGCGCGGCCGTGCCGAGGAAGCCCTGATCCAGCACAAGCGCATCATCGCCTTCCTCGATGCCCCCGACTGCCCGGTGAGCGGGCACCTCGCCGACATCTACCGAGCCAACACGACCCGCGCACTTGGTCGCGACCACGCCGTCCTGCGGCGGTGGCGCGAGGCCGCCGACTACTATCGCAACGCTGTTGTCCAGTCCAACCGCATCGGCATTCCCCACATAGAGGGCAGCACGCTTTTGCATCTGGGAGAGGCCCTGATCGAACTGGGAGAAACCAAGGAAGCCCGCTCCTGCCTCCGTCAGGCCCTCGCCTTCGGCGACGCGGCCGACAGCAAAGACCTGAAGACCGCACAAAAGCTCCTGGACTCGCTCCCCGCCGAGTGAGCAACACCCGCCACTGTGATGTGCCCTGGGTTCGGGAGCCGGCGGGGCTGCCGCCGGCCCTGCTGATCACGGCGGAGGCCGACGTGACGTGGGACGAGGGAGAGCAGTATCGAACAGCTGCGCTGGGTCGCGGCCTGTTTCCCGGACCGGTCCATGACTTCGTGTCACTCACGGCCTTACGCGACTGTACGCCGACGCGGGCGGCCGTCCGGGAAGCGGTGCTTTCCTGCGCAGAGCGGACCGGCCGCCGCGCTGAAGCGGTGCCGGGGCGGTCAGATGTGCGCCGATGCCGGCTGGGCGCGCCCCGGCTACGGCTTGGGGTGCCGCCGCTGACGGAACATGAGCGCGATGGCTGTCACCGACAGAAGGATCAGTACCGTCGCGTATCCGTCGGCGGTCCTGTGCAGGCCGAACCGGGTGGAGATCACTCCGGCCGCGATCGCCGGCAGGCTGAAGGCCAGATAGCCGACGACGTACAGGGTGGAGAACACGCCGGCCCGCTCCTCAGCGTCGGCCAGCGGGACGACCGTGCGGAACGAGCCCAGCAGCGCGGCACCCCAGCCGAAGCCGGCGATCGCGGTGCCGAGGAGGTAGGCGGCCGGGATATCGGCCGAGACGCCGATCAGGGTCAGTGTCATGCCGGTGGCGAGCGCCAGCGATCCGATGGTCAGCGCCCGCTGCGGCCCCCGTGGCTGGAGGGCGAGCGAGCCGACGGCTCCCATTCCGGTGAGCAGTCCGATCACCACTCCGGCGATGACATGGTCGTGGACGTGCAGGACGTCGGCGGTCGGTGACGGGCCGAGGGACAGCGAGAAACCTCCGAGCGCCCAGAGCGCCACCAGGCTGGGCGCGATGGCCACGAAGTGCGGTCGGACCCGGCGGGGTACCGACACCCGCGGGCGCAGCGAGGCGAGCGCGCCCGAGCGGCGTGCCGCGGTCTCGGGCATCAGGGCGACACCGACGATGGAGGCCGCGAAGACCGCCCCCAGCAGCACGAAGATAAGTGTGGTCGGAGCCGGGGCGTACTGGACCAGCAGCCTCGACCCCAGTGCTCCCGAGGCCAGGCCCAGGAGCGAGGAGACGCTGTTGACCAACGCCCCCAAGTGGGGGCGGTGCTTGGGCTGGAGGTCGACCAGGCCCGCGCTGATGGCGCCGGTTGCGGCACCGGTGGCCAGACCCTGCAGGGCGCGAGCGAGCAGCAGCGATCCGACTCCGCCGGCGGTGACGAAGATCGCCATGGCGCCCGCTTCCAGGAGCAGCGACACGGCGAGTACCGGGCGGCGGCCGATGTGGTCGGAGAGTGCGCCGACCACCGTCAGGGCGAGCAGCAGGCCGATGGCGTAGAGGGAGAACACCACGGTGACGGCGGTCGCCGAGAAACCCCAGCGGGCCTGGTAGACGGGGTACAGCGGGGAGGGGGCGCTCGCGGCGGCCAGCAGGACCAGCTGGATGGTCCCGAGCAGCCAGAAAGCGGCGGCATGGGGCAGGGAGATGCGGCTGCGGCCGGGGATCGAGCGGGGACTGGGCGTTGCTGATGTCTTATCAGGTCTCACTGTGCTTGGGGCCTCTGGGGCGGTGCCGTTCCGTGGCGGATACGGTGACCTCCGAGGGAGTCGCGGCAGTGTCCGGGGCCTTTGCTGGAAGATCGTCACGCCAGCCGCAAACTGTTTATTTTTCAACTTCATTCCAGCGGTGTCGCCAGCCCGCCCCGGCACGAGGTTTTCGCGGAGCGGTCGTGCAGGTGGTGCGGCGAGGTGGAGACGTCTCGCCGCACCACGGTTGACACAGGCCCGGTTGCTTTTGGTGCCGCCGCGTCACCCGAGATGGGCGGGTCGGGTCAGCCGTTCCAGCCCGTGAGGAAGTCCAGGAGTTCGGTGTTGACGACATCGGGGCGTTCCTCCTGGCAGAGGTGTCCGCACTGGGGAATCGGTACACCTCGGACGTTCCGCGCCAGCCCCTTCCAGACGCCCAGGACGTCGTAGGCCTGTCCGACGGTGCTGAAGTCCTCGCCCCACACGGTCAGCACCGGGCAGTCGATGAGCTGGTCGGCGTCCTCGCGGTCCTGGGCGACGTCCTGGGGCGCCGCACGGTAGTCCATGCACGATCCCCGCACCGCACCCGGCTGTTGGTAGGCGCGTACGTAGACGGCGATCTCCTCAGGGGTGAGCATGTCGGGGTTGTACGACCAGCTCCGGTAGAAGTGCGTGAGTCAGATCTCCTCACGGCCGGCTATCAGCGCCTCAGGAAGGTCGGGCACGCCCAGAAAGGTGAAGAACCAGTAGCCCTGCCGGGCAAGGTTCACGTTGTAGGTGTCGGCGATGACCCGGGTCGGAATGTTGTCCATGGCCACGAACCTGTCGATCCGGCCACGGTGGTCCTTGGCGAACCGGGTGCCGACGCGGGCCCCGCGGTCGTGGCCGATCAAGGCGATGCGTTCATGGCCGAGATGGTCCATCAACGCGATCACATCGTTGGCCATGGTCCGCTTGTCGTAGCCGGAGGCGGGCTTGTCCGTGTCACCGTAGCCGCGAAGATCCGGCGCGATCACGGTGAACCGCTCGGCCAGTACGGGTATCTGCTTCCGCCACCCGTACCAGGTCTCGGGGAAGCCGTGCAGCATGTAGACCGGCGGCCCTTCGCCGGCGCTGACCCAGTGTTGCCTGATCCCGTTCAGTTCGGCGGTGTGGTGGCTGATACCTGGCAGTTCTGTCATGAGTTCTCGCTGGTGGAGTCGAAGGCCGTGGACGGGCCA
Source organism: Streptomyces sp. NPDC002577 (assembly GCF_053594815.1). NCBI lineage: Bacteria > Bacillati > Actinomycetota > Actinomycetes > Kitasatosporales > Streptomycetaceae > Streptomyces > Streptomyces sp. NPDC002577. The sequence goes on from NZ_JBSFWK010000024.1 coordinate 37,572, forward strand.
CCGGAAGTGATCCGGGCGGCGAGGAGGTTGGGGTCCTCGTTGGTGAAGTAGGCGCCGTTCGCGATGTACGCCGTGGTGCCCCGCACGGCCAGAGAGGTCGGGTTCTCCAGCCCATCGGCAGCCGTCACTACCGTGCTGTGGGTGCCGTCCGGCCTCACCAGGGCGACCTCGTTGTCCGCGTTGATTGCGGCCAGCAGGGTGTCGCCGGCACCGGTGAAGGCGAAGTCGTCGATGTTCACGAGGCCGGTGGCCCGGGTCTCGACGGGACCGGCGGCGCCCTGACGGGTGATCGGGATGCGCAGCACAGTGCCCTTGTCCAGGTTGGACACCCAGGTCGCACCGTTGTGGATCTTGATGCCGTTGGCTCCCAGGAACCCGGCGGCTTCCAGCTCGGGTGCGGTGGCCCACTTGCTGGGCGTGCCGCCGCTGGTGGGCACCCGCCAGACCGTGCCCAGGACCGAGTCGGCCACGTACAGCAGGCCGCTCCGACTGTCGAGGGCCAGGCCGTTGGGCAGGCTGTCGGCCGGGAGCGCTGCGATGCGCTCCGCCGTGCCACCGGGGCGCAGGCGCCACAGGCCGGTCAGGTCACTGCTGCCGGTGGCGTACAGGAAGTACAGCGTCCCGTCCTGGGCCCGGACGATGCCGCCTAGGAACGGCGAGGCCAGGGCAGGGGTGCTGGCGTCGGCCGGGGGCGGCGGCAGGGCCGCGAGGACGTGCACCCGACCGTCGGGAGTGATGCGGGCGACCTGGCGGCTGAAGGCGAAGGTGACATCGGCGCTGCCGTCGGGTTCCAGGGTGATGTTCTCGGGCCGCTGCCCGTCGGCCATGTTCAGATGCGACACGAAGCGCACGTCCGACACAGGGGCGGTGGTGGCGGCCGCCGGGCCCGCGGCGGTCGTGGCGAGGGCCGCCGCCACGACCGCGGCCAGGAGGCCGGTCCGCTTGCCCTTCATGGTTCCTGCCATTGCTTCTTCCTCTCTCGGTTCTTCTTGGCATCTCCGCGGGATCCTGTGTTTCGCCGCGGTCCTGCGTGGTCAGCCGACGAATCGCTGCCGCAGTTCGCCGATGCCGGCTATGGCACTGACCAGTTCGTCGCCGGGGGCGAGCCAGCGCTGCGGTGAGCGGCCGAGGCCGACACCGGCCGGAGTGCCGGTGAAGATGACGTCTCCTGGCAGCAGCGGGAGCGCCTCGGACAGCCGGGCGATGAGGGTCGGGACGGAGAAGATGAGGTGCCGGGTGCGGCAGCGCTGCACCTCCTCACCGTTGATGGCGCAGGTCAGCTCCAGGTCGTCGGGGTTGTCGAACTCGTCCGGAGTGCGGCGGCGAAGGCCGCGACCTCCTCGTGGCGGACCTGGACCCACTCCAGCGCGTGGTGTCGTCTGACGGCGTCGACAACCGGGTTGAGGTTGTCGCCGACCACGCCGTACATCCGCCGTACACCGGCGCGGGCCAGGAGGCCGACGTACTGCTCGGCAACTGTCTGCTTGGCCATGGTGCTCCTTGGTGGAAGGACTGGTCGGGGTATCGAGCTGCGGCATGGTTCGTCAGCGCACGGAGGGGAGCCCGACCGAGCACCGGTCATCGGTCACCGACCGCCGGCGCCGGTCCCGGCCGCCGGGCGCGCATGGCCTGTCGTTCACCGAAAGCACTTGCGCGCCAAGGCCGTTGCGCAGGGCGAGGAATTCCGCCGCGATCGACAAGCTGCATCGAAACTAACCGCGGTGACGAGAGATGTGTGGCCATGGAAGGCGACGATGCGCTGTCAGGACACGACCGGTGCGCTCTCCGCGCATGCCGGGTGGGCTCGCTCATCTCAGATGGAGATGACTGACATCCCGATCCATCGCCGTCGACAAGGAAGTCCCCGGAGTGGATCGGTGCTTTTGCCTTCGACGAAAGAAGGTGCTCGTGTCCGCCACACCCGAACTCCCGCTGTCTGCGCCCGCCACCTCCACGGCCGCCCCGGGCGTGCCAGGCCGGCTGGTCGCGCTCATGGCTGTCGCCTCCGGCATGACGGTCGCCAATCTCTACTACGCACAACCCCTGCTGTCCTCGCTGAGCGACGTGTTCCAGACCAGCACAACCACCGCCGGAGCCCTGATCACCCTGACCCAGATCGGCTACGTGATCGGCATGCTCTTCCTGGTCCCGCTCGGCGACCGGCTGGAGAAGCGCAATCTGATCACCGCCCTGCTCACGGTCACCACGCTCGCCCTTGTCGCGGCCGGACTGGCCACCAGCTTCCCCATGCTGCTGACCGCCTCGCTGATCAGCGGCGCCACCTCGGTCGTCGCGCAGATCCTGGTGCCCTTCGCCGCGAGCCTCGCCCCCGACCACGCCCGCGGCCGCATCGTCGGCCGGGTGATGAGCGGACTGCTGACCGGGATCCTGCTGTCCCGCACCCTGAGCAGTCTGGTCTCCGACCTCGCCGGCTGGCGTGCCGTCTTCCTCGGCTCGGCCGCACTGATGGCCATACTCGCGGTGGCACTGCGCGCTGCCCTGCCCAAGCACGCTCCGACCACGTCCATTCCGTACCACCACGTCCTGCGCTCCACCGTCGGGCTGGTGCGCACGCACCCCGCGCTGCTGCGCCGCGGCCTGTACCAAGCCGCCATGTTCGGCGCCTTCAGTGCCTTCTGGACCACGGTCTCGTTCCTTCTGACCGGCCCCGGCTTCCACTACTCCACGGTCGGGATCGGCGTCTTCGCCCTCGTCGGTGCGGCGGGAGCGGCCGTCGCGCCGTTCGCGGGCCACTGGGCCGACCGCGGACTCGTCCGTCCCATGACGGCGGCCGCCTTCGTGGTCGCTGCCCTGGCCTTCGCGCTCGCGGGTCTGGGCCGGCACAGCATCGTGCTGATCGCCCTGGCCGCCATCCTGATCGACATGGCCGTACAGACAACGCTCATCCTCGGCCAGCACACCGTCTACCAGCTCGACGCCACCGCCCGTGCCCGGCTGAACAGTGCCTTCATCGCTATGTTCTTCGTCGGCGGCGCGGCGGGATCGCAGCTCGGATCCCTCGTCTTCCACACCGCCGGCTGGACCGGCCTCACCGTCCTGGGCGCGGCCCTTCCTCTGCTGGCGCTCGTCTACTGGACTTCGGAACACCGCCGCCACCAGGGTGAGTCGGGCAAGGCAGGCCGGTAACGCGAGGTCCTCCCCGGCAAGTCACGTGAGGTCACAGCGGAATCCGTGGTCCCCGGACCACTCGCCCGGGGACAACGAACGACCAGGAGCGAATGATGGATCTGCGGCAGATGGAGGTCGTGGTGGCGGTGGCCGACGCGGGCGGTTTCACCGCGGCGGCAAGACGGCTGCATGTGGTCCAGTCCGCTGTGTCCAGCACGGTTCGTGCCCTGGAACGGGAACTGGGCACCCCGCTGTTCGCCCGCACGACTCACCGCGTCACCCTGACCCCGGCCGGCGAGGCGTTCGTGCCCGCCGCCCGTGCGGCGATCCAGGCGGCGGATGCCGCGCGGGAAGCGGTCGACGCGGTGAAAGGCGAGCTGCGCGGCCGGGTGACGGTGGGCATCATGCAGGGGGTCTGGGCGGGACTCCACCACGCCCTGGCCGGGCTGCGGACGCGGCATCCGGGCGTGGTGGTGCACCTGCGGCAGGCTGCGGTGGCCGACATCCGCCAGGCGCTGCGCGACGGCACTGTGGATCTCGCCGTTGTGGCGTTCGACCGGCAGCAGCAACGCGGCCTCACCACCCGGCTGCTGTCCCGCGAGGAGATGGTGCTGGTGGCGGCGCCTGCTCGGGTCGTCTCCGAGGCCGCCACGACCGGACCGGTGGCACTCACGGACGTGGCCCGGTTGCCCTGCGTGGACTTCACCCCCGGCTGGGCCATCCGCTACGCGGTCGACCGGGCCTTCCGGGCAGCGGGCGTCGAGCGCACCACGACCTTCGAGGTGAACGACATCGTCGCGGCGGCCGAACTGGTCCGGGGCGACCTGGGGGTCTGCATCATGCCCCGATCGATCGCCGACCGCTTCCCCGACCTGGTCCAGTACCGATTCGACCAGCACAAACCGAACTGGCGGATCATGGTGGCACGCCCGCCGGGAGACCCCTCGCCCGCGGTCGCCGCGCTGCTGCAGCACATCAGGTGATGGGTGGGACCGTGCGCCGCGCCCCTGCTGAGGCTTGTCGAGCAGCCGACATCCGAACGTGGTGCTTTCGCGGGCAACGCTTCGTACGTTCCTCGGCAAGCTCTGCTCACCGGCGGTTCTAGCGTGATGCGCACAGACGTTGCCCCCTAACAACTTGCCGAACGGGGAAAGACATGACTCAGCCGTTTCCCAGCGCCGCCGAAACCTCGGTCACCCATGAGGTGGTTGCGCACATCGCCGTCGCGGACGAACCGCCGGTGTCACTGCCCGCCGAGTTGCGCTACGACAGGTCGGACCCCTATGCCGTGTGCCTCTCCATCGGGACGACATCGACCGGCACGGTCGACTGGGTGTTCGCGCGCAGCCTCCTGTCGGAGGGAATGAGCCGACCGGTGGGTGTCGGAGACGTCCTGGTGATACCCCGGCACGACAGCCATCGGCACTCGGTAGGGATCGTTTTCAGGTCCCCGGCCGGGGCCGCCGTGCTGGACATCGTCGCTTCAGCGGTCACCGCCTTCCTGGAGCGGACCCACACGCTCGTGCCACCGGGCGCGGAGGGACGGCACATCGACCTGGATCGCGTCGTGACCGAACTCATGGCGGGCAGCGAGTGACGGTCCGGCTTCGAGGGGGCCGACACGTCGGCCCGCTCGCGCACGGAGGATGTCTCCCGGGCGCGACCTTCGGGCACCTGCCCCGGAGCGGAGGAATCAGCCGCCGTGCCAGTGCAGGGCGACGTGCACGGTGTCGAGGGCCTGGATGAGGGCGGCGCGGGCGGCGTCCGTGTCGCGCAGCGGATCGAGCACCATGAAGCCATGGATCGTCCCGTGGTAACGCATGGAGACCACCCGACGCCGGCCGCACGGAGCTTGGCCGCGTAGGCCTCGCCCTCGTCGCGTACCACGTCGGCCTCGCTGGTGACCACCAGCGCCGGGGGCAGTCCGTGAGCTGCTCGAGGGAGGCCTGCAGCGGTGATGCGGTGACCTTGCTGCGCTGCCGTACGTCGGGGAGGTACTGGTCCCAGAACCAGCGCATGGTCTCGCGGCCGAGGAAGTAACCCTGGGCGAAATCCCGATACGAGGGGGTGCCGAAGTCGGCGTCGGTGACCGGGCAGAGCAGCACCTGCTGCAGCAGCCGCACCCCTACTCGCTCCTTGGCGAGCAGGGTCAGCGCCGCCACCAGGTTGCCACCGGCCGAGTCGCCCACGGCGGCCATCCGGCTGCCGTCCAGACCGATCTCATTACCTTGCTCGCAAAGCCACTTCGCGACTGCGTAGCACTGCTCGACGGCGACCGGGTACCGCGCCTCGGGGGCACGCTCGTACTCGACGAAGACCGCGGCCGCGTCCGTACCGAGGGCGAACGCGCGTACCAGGCGCTCATGGGCGCCGGCGTCGCCCAGGACCCAGCCCAGTCCGTGCAGGAACAGCACGACGGGGATCTCGCCGACGCTTTCGGCGGGCCTGACCACCTTCACCCGGACATGACCGGTCGGCCCGCCCGGCAGTGAGAACCACTCCGTGCAGGTGCCCTCCTTGTCGAGGCCTACCGCTCTACCGCCGTGCCCGCTTTAAGACCGACCGGCAAATGGGGGGCGGCGTCGCGGGGCTGGGCACGCACATCTGCCGCGTTGTCTTCAATCACCATGGCTCCGCCATGCCTCAATCCTCCGCCTTGCAGCTGCACGCACCCAGCCCCGCTCCTTCTCCCACCCCGCATTTGCCGGTCGGTCTAAGTCAGGGACTGATATTCGATGGCCGGGCAGCGGTCCATGACCATGTCGAGGCCCGCCGCGCGGGTCCGCTCGTACGCCGCCTCGTCGATCACGTCGAGCTGGAACCAGACCGCCTTCGCGCCCTTCGCCACGGCTTGATCGGCGACGGCGCCGGCGAGCTCGCTGTTCACGAAGACGTCCACGACGTCGACGGGGAACGGAATGGCATCGAGAGACGGATAACCCTTCTCTCCGTGGACCGTCTCGGCCTTCGGGTGCACGGGGACGATCCGCTTGCCGTAGCGCTGAAGGACCGCTGCGACCCCGTACGCGGCGCGCCGCTGATTCGAGGACAGGCCGACGACGGCCCAGGTGTCGCCGTGCTCGGTGAGGATCCTGCGAACGGTCTCCGTGTCGCCGTACATGCTCAGCCTTCCGTGGGTCCGACTCTCGTTTGAGCAGAACGTGTCGATGCCGTGGGTGATTCCCTCCCGCGCCACGCCCCCTGAGGAAGTCGCACCCTGCACCAACGAGCTCTCGGGCGCAGGCATCAGGACGCCGGGGGTCAATTACCGGCCAGGTCATCGATCCGGTCGTGCCGGCATGCCACGATCGGCGGGGTACGGAACCGACCGACAGGAAGGACGCCATGACCGCCTACGCCATAGCTCACCTGCAGGAGTCCGCTCCGCACCCGGAGATCGCCGAGTACATCGAGCGCATCACCGCCACCTTCGAGCCGTTCGGAGGCCGGTTCCTCGTACACGCCACGCAGCACGAGGTGAGGGAGGGCAGCTGGCCCGGGCACGTCGTGGTGATCGGCTTCCCCGGGATCGCCGAGGCGCGGGCGTGGTGGGAGTCACCCGCGTATCAGGAGATCGCACCGCTGCGGTCGCGGCACATCGAGGGCGACATCATCCTGGTCGAGGGCGTTCCCGAGGGCTACGACGCGACTACCACCGCAAAGGCGATGCGGGAGGCCATGGCTGCCGAGTAGCCCGTGCTCCGGAGCCGACGGCGTATCAGCGGCCCAGCAGATCGTCCCGCCCCTGAACGGTGTACTGCACCAACAGGCCCTCCACGTCTGTCGGCGTCAGCCGCTGGTACGCGCTCTGCCCCGGTGGCCGCCACCACACCGGATCCGGGCCGGGGGTCCCCTCTGCCCGAGCGAGGCCGACAGCCTGGGGGAGGAAGGCGGCGCGCCGCAGTCCCACGCGGTGGATCTTGTTCGTCGCGGTGACCGGCAACTGCCGCACCACCCGCACGAAGCGGGGAGCCATCTTCGTGCCCAGGTCGTCCTGCGCCTGCAGGAACGCCGCGAACCCCGCGGGATCGAAGGCGGCTCCCTCGCGCAGTGACAGCGCGGCCATCACCTGGTCCCCGGCCACCGGATCCGGCACCGCGTACACGGCCACGGCGGTGGCGTCCGCGTACCGGGCGAGGATGTTCTCGATCATCGCCGCCGCCAGGTTCTCGCTGTCGACGCGCAGCCGGTCGTCGGTCCGGCCGGCGAAGTAGAGGAAGCCGTCGGCGTCGCGGTAGAAGAGGTCGCCCGTCCAGTACCAGCCCGCCCGCAACCGCTCGGCGTCCGCCGCCGCGTTGCGCCAGTAGCCCTCGAACGGGCTGCGGCCGCGGTTCACCAGCTCCCCTATCGCCAGGCCCCCGTTGAGCAGCCGCCCCCGCTCGTCGAACTCGGCCGGCGGACACTCCTCACCTGTCTCCGGGTCGACCACGGCGAGGTCGCCGCCGGGCGCCGCCCGCCCGATCGCGCCCGGCGGCGTCCCCGGTGTCCGCTGAATCGCGGCGCCGCCCTCCGACGAGCCGTACCCCTCCACGAGCCGCACGCCGAACCGCTCCTCGAAGCGTGCCGCGTCCACCGCACCCGCCTCCGTGCCGAAGCCCAGACGCAGCGGGTTGGCGCGGTCGTCGGGGGACGGCGGCGTCGCCAGGATGTACTGCACCGCCCGGCCCACGTACGTGAAGTACGTGGCACCGTAGCGCCGGACGTCCGCCAGGAACCCGGACGCCGAGAAGCGCCGCCGCAGCGCGACCCCCGCGCGGGCCGCGAGCGCGGGAGCCCAGTCCGCGATGACCGCGTTGCCGTGGAACATCGGCATGCAGACGTAGTGCACGTCCTGCGGCCGGAGGGCGAAGTGGTCCGCCAGCGACTGCCCGGCCGCCGCCAGTCGTCCCTGAGAGCAGATCGCCGCCTTCGGCGCGCCCGTGGAGCCCGAGGTGAAGTACAGCAGCATCCGCGCGTCCGGCCCCGGCTCCACATCGCGAACCCGCACCTCGCCCGGCTTCGCCCCCTCGTAGGCCGCGAGCAGCTCCCCGTACGCCTCCGTGTCGGTCACCAGGATCCGTATGCCGGGCAGATCGAGGCCGTCCAGCAGTGGCAGGTGGACACGCTCGGTGATCAGCACCCGGCAGTCCGTGTGCAGGATGTCGCGGGCCAGCTCGGGGCCGCGCCGGGTCGGGTTGATGCCCGCCACCGCGGCGCCCGCCAGCGCCGCGGCGCTCAGCCACAGCGGATACTCGGGGATGTTGTCGAGGAGTACGCCGACGTGGGGCTCCGCCGGGCGCGGCAGCAGGTCGGCGAGCAGCGCGGCCCGCGCAGCCGCGCCCGCGGCCACCTGGTGGTGGCTGAGCACCTCGTCCTCGAACCACAGGCCGGGACGGGCGTCCCCCCAGCAGGCCTGGACGAGCTCCGCGACGGTACCGGCCTTGGACCCTTGGGACCTCATGGGAGCGCACCATAATTGACGGTTCGTCAGATGGGGAGGGGTGCGCGCATGCTCCGGGTCGGTCACGCCGCGTCCTGGGGCCTCCGGCTTTCCCTTTTGTTGCGATCGGTGTCTCAGAGGGCGAAACCGGTTTCCTTCGCCCGTCCTTTCGCGCAGGATATGGACCGCACTCTCGGGCCGACCGCCCGGACCGCACGTGCGGCCCGGTCACTCGGCCCCCCCGCACACCCGCCCCGGGCGCCGCTCGGAGCATGACAGGAGAGTTCCTCCGTGAAACCCGCTCCCTACCTTGCCGCGGACGACCGCTACTCCGGCATGCAGTTCCAGCGCTGCGGCCGCAGCGGGGTGCTGCTGCCCAAGCTCTCGCTCGGCCTCTGGCACAACTTCGGTGACACCACGCCGCTGGAGACCCAGCGCGCCGTGCTGCGGCGCGCCTTCGACCGCGGCGTCACCCACTTCGACCTCGCCAACAACTACGGCCCGCCGTACGGCAGCGCGGAGGCCAACTTCGGTACGATCTTCGCGCAGGACTTCCGCCCGTACCGCGACGAGCTGTTCATCGCCACCAAGGCGGGCTACGACATGTGGCCCGGTCCTTACGGGGAGTGGGGTTCGCGCAAGTACCTGCTCGCGAGCCTCGACCAGTCGCTGGGGCGCATGGGCCTCGACTACGTCGACGTCTTCTACTCGCACCGCCCGGACCCCGACACCCCCATCGAGGAGACCGTGGGCGCCCTCGACGCCGCGGTGCGCCAGGGCAAGGCGCTCTACGCGGGCCTGTCGAACTACAGCCCGGAGCAGATGGTGCGGGCCGCGGCGCTGCTGAAGGAGCTGGGTACGCCGCTGCTGATCAACCAGCACCCGTACAGCATGCTGGACCGCGGAATCGAGCGGAACGGCCTGATCGCCGCCTCCGCCGAGGCCGGCGCCGGCGTCATCGCCTTCTCGCCGCTCGCCCAGGGCCAGCTGACCGACCGCTATCTCGAGGGTGTACCCGCGGACTCGCGGATGGCCATCGGCCACTTCCTCAAGCGCGACGCCCTCACCGAGGAGAAGCTCGCGCTGCTGCACGGGCTCAACAAGTTCGCGGGCGAGCGCGGGCAGACGCTCGCGCAGCTGGCGCTGGCCTGGGTGCTGCGTGATCCGCGCGTCACGTCCGTGCTCATCGGGGCGAGCAGCGTCGCGCAGCTGGACCAGAACCTGGGCGTGCTGGACGTACCGCCCTTCGAGGAAGACGAAATCGCCCAGCTGGACGAGCTGCTGGGATAGCCGCGGGCCGGTTGGGTTCCCTGCCGAAGGGGCGGGCAGCGCGCGTGCTGCCCGCCCCTTTGTTTGGTGACCGTACTCGTCGGTACCTCCCCGGCTGCACCACGCCCGAGCTGCACTATCGTGAGCGTCCGACGGGGGCGGACCTCAGGGGCGAGGAGAGGCACGTGGAGAGGACAGCCGGGAAAACGGGGGGTATGTCCGGCGGTGAGGCCTCGACTGTGAGGGATGTCGCCAAGCGCGCCGGTGTGTCGCCGTCGACGGTGTCCCGGGTCCTGGGCGGTACGTACCCGGTGGCCACGGCGACCCGCGCCAAGGTCCTCAAGGCCATGCGCGAGCTGGACTACGTGGTCAACGCCCATGCCCGTGCCCTGGGCGGCTCCACGAACAAGACGGTCGCCTTCGTCGTCGACGACGTGACCGGCCCCTTCTACGCCCACATCGCGCGCGGCGTGGAGGAGCAGGCCTCCGCCGAGGGCCGGCTGTGCATGCTCTGCACCACGCACGGCGACCCCCAACGCGTCCTCGCCGTCGTGGAGTTGATGCGCGAGCAGCGGGCCGACTGTGTGATCGTCGTCGGCGGCGCCTGGGAGGACAAGGCCTACCAGGACCGGATGACTCATTTCGCGCACGCCCTGGACCGGGCGGGCTCGCGGCTCGGGCTGGTGGGCCGTCCCCCGCTGGGCGACGGGGTCCCCGCGACGGTCGTCGAGTACGACAACGAGGGCGGCGCCTTCGCCATGACCACGCATCTGCTGAGCCAGGGCCACCGGCGGATCGCCTATCTGGGCCGGGTGCCCCTCCTGTCCACCAGCAGGGAGCGCCTGCAGGGATTCGCCAGTGCCCACGAGATGCTGGGCCTCAGCCCCGACCCCCGGCTGATCAAGGACGGCGTCTTCTCACGCAGCTACGGCTACCAGGCCACCCGGGAACTCCTCGCCTCCAAGGCGGACTTCAGCGCGATCTTCGCCGCCACGGACATGATCGCCGCGGGCGTGCTGCAGGCGCTGCGCGAGGCCGGTGTGCGGGTGCCCGACGACGTCTCGGTGGCCGGATACGACGACATCCCGGTGGCGCTCGACATGTATCCGCAACTCACCACGGTGAACGTGCCGCACGAGGAGCTGGGCCGTACCGCCGTGCGCCTCGCACTGCACCGCGACGAACTGCCCGCGAGCCAGCACCAGGTGCTGGGCACCCACATCGTCGTCAGAGGATCGACCCGGCGCCGCGGGAAGTGAAGCGGCCCGGCGCGACGGCCCCCTCCGGCCGTGCGGCTCCGGTGATTTCGCCGCTGCCGACGGCGGCGGCGAAATTTTCGGTGCGCCACAGAGTGGTGCCTGTTGCCTGAGGTGCCCCCATGATGGACACCGGTTTCCCCCCACGCTTGGATCTCTGGAGCATCACCATGCCGCACCGCCGGCCCGAAGTCCTCGTCTACACCCGCACCACCGCCTACCGGCACGACTCCATCCCTGACGGCATCCGTGCCTTCCAGGAGCTCGGAACAGAGAACGGTTTCGACGTCCGGGCGACGGAGGAGCCGGAGGCGTTCGACGGCGGACTCGACCGGTACGCGGCTGTGGTGTTCCTCTCCACCAGCGGTGACGTCCTCACACCGCGGGGGAGGGAGGAGCTGAAGGGATACTGCGCCTCCGGCGGCGGCTTCATGGGTGTGCACGCGGCCGCCTGCACCGAGTACGACTGGCCGTTCTACGGCGAGCTGCTCGGCGCACGCTTCGCCCGCCACCCCGAGCTGCAGCCAGGCGTCCTCACCATCGAGGACAAGGAGCACCCGGCCACTCGCCACCTGGACGCCACCTGGGCGTTCACGGACGAGTGGTACGACTTCAGGGCCAGTCCGCGCGGTGCCGTGCGCGTCCTGGCCTCCGCCGACGAGTCCTCGTACGAGGGCGGGGGGATGGGTGACGACCATCCGCTCGTCTGGTGTCACGAGTACGGCGGCGCCCGGGTGTTCTACACCGCGCTCGGCCACACCGCCGAGGCCTACGACGATCCGGACTTCCGCGCGCATCTGCTCGGCGGACTCCGCCACGTGGCGCACATGACCTGATCGCCCGCGGCCGCAACGCGCGGCAAGGACCGGGCCGCCCCCGTGTGACTTTGCGCAGTCACGCCGGGGTGGCCCCCACGGCACGCCCGTCTCCGAACGTCCGACCCCCACCAGACAGGAGAGACACGTGAGCCGCACGAACACGCACAAAGCGCAGTCAGACAGCGGTATCAGCCGCCGCGGGGTGCTGAAGGCCGCCGGCGGGCTCGCGCTCGCCGGAGCGGCGGGCGCCACTGCCACCGCCCTCACCGGCGGCACCGCGGGCGCCGCCCCGGCCACCTTCACCCACCCCGGCATGCTGCACATCTGGGGCGACCTCAACCGGGCGAAGGTACGGGTGGCCGCAGGGACCGATCCCTGGCTCTCCGGCTGGAACCGGCTGACCGCCAACTCCCATTCCCAGTCGACCTGGACGCCCAGGCCGCAGGCCACCGTCATCCGCGGCGGCACCGGCGAGAACTACGGGATCCTCTACAACGACATCCACGCGGCCTACCAGAACGCGTTACGTTGGTGGGTCACCGGATCCACCGCGCACGGCGACTGTGCCCGGAACATCCTCAACGCCTGGTCGGCCACGCTGACCACGGTCACCGGGAATGCCGACCGGTTCCTCGCCGCCGGGATCTACGGTTACCAGTTCGCCAACGTGGCCGAGCTGATGCGCGGCTACTCCGGGTTCGACCTGGATCGCTTCAAGCGGATGATGCTCAACGTCTTCTATCCGCTCAACAACCAGTTCCTCACCGGGCACAACGACGCCTGTATCACCAACTACTGGGCGAACTGGGACCTGTGCAACATGAACTCGGTCCTGGCGATCGGGATCCTGTGCGACGACGGCGCCAAGTACGACCAGGCCGTCAACTACTTCAAGAACGGCGCGGGCAACGGCGCCGTCAAGAAGGCCATCCCCTTCGTCTACGACAGCGAGGGGCTCGCCCAGTGGCAGGAGTCGGGCCGCGATCAGGGCCACACCGTCATGGGTATCGGGCAGATGGGCGCGTTCTGCGAGATGGCCTGGAACCAGGGCGAGGACCTGTACGGCTACGACAGCAACCGCTTCATGAAGGCGGCCCAGTACGTCGCCAAGTACAACCTCGGCGAAGACGTGCCGTTCACCAAGTACACCTGGGGCAGCGGCCAGAACTGCGCGTACAACGAGCACACCGTGATCTCCTCCGCGAGCCGCGGGCAGCTCCGGCCGGTGTGGGAGATCCTCCACTTCCACTACACGAGGCGCCGCGGCCTGTCCGTCCCGTACATCTCCGCCATGGCGGCGAAGGTCCGCCCCGAGGGCGGCGGCGGGGACTACGGTTCGACCAGCGGCGGCTTCGACCAGACCGGCTTCGGCACGCTGGCGTACGCGAAGTGACGCCACGGCCCTTGCTCTGACCTGCCGGGCAGGGGCAGGACGAGGCACGCGCGCGTGGCGGCCCCCTCCGTCACGCGCGCGTGCCGTCACGCTCCGTACCGCTGGATCAGCGGTGGTCGTACACCGCATACGCTGGCCCGATGCAGGACGAGTACCGCACGGTGGCCCGCGAGGGCGTGCACGAGATCGAGATCAACCGCTCGCGCTTCCTGTGCGCGCTCGCTCCCGCGGCCACCGAGCAGGAGGCCCAGGAGTTCATCGCCCGCGTCCGCAAGGACCACGCGGACGCCACCCACAACTGCTACGCGTACGTCATCGGCGCCGAAGCGGCCGTGCAGAAGGCGAGCGACGACGGCGAGCCCGGCGGCACCGCGGGCGTCCCCATGCTCCAGATGCTGATGCGCCGCGACATGCGCTACGTCGTCGCCGTCGTCACCCGCTACTACGGCGGGGTCAAGCTCGGCGCGGGCGGACTCATCCGGGCGTACGGCGGAGCGGTCGGCGAGGCGCTCGACACGCTCGGCACCGTCACCCGCAGGCGGTTCCGGCTCGCCACCGTCACCGTCGACCACCAGCGCGCCGGAAAGGTCCAGAACGATCTGCGGTCGACGGGACGCGAGGTCCGCGACGTCCGCTACGGCGAAGCGGTCACCATCGAGATCGGGCTCCCGGACGCCGACGTCGAGGCCTTCCGCGCCTGGCTCGCCGATGTGACGGCGGGCACGGCCGGGTTCGAGCTGGGCGGGGAGGCGTACGGGGACGCCTGAGCCCGCCCGGCTGCGTGGCATCCATCACGACTGCCACCGGGCTGAGCCATCCGCCCGTGGTCACTCGGGGCTCGGTGGCAAACTAAGGTCGGTGATGGACGCGGTGCCGGGCGATGCCGGTGTGGCCGCTGCTGACAGTGGTGCCCATGCCGGACTCGTAGGGTTCTGGGGGCGGAGGAACGGAAAACATGCAGGTCGGAGTGGTGCTGTGAGGATCCTGCACACCTCCGACTGGCATCTCGGCCGGGCGTTCCACCGCGTCAGCATGCTCGATGCCCAGGCCGGGTTCATCAGTCACCTCGTCGACACCGTCCGTGAGCGCGACGTGGACGCCGTCGTCGTCTCGGGAGACGTGTACGACCGGGCGGTGCCGCCGCTTGCCGCCGTCGAGCTGTTCGACGACGCACTGCACCGGCTCGCGGAGCTCGGCGTGCCCACCGTGATGATCTCGGGCAACCACGACTCCGCGCGCCGCCTCGGTGTCGGTGCCGGACTCATCGGCCGCGCCGGCATCCATCTGCGTACTGAACCGTCCGCCGCCGGAACTCCCGTCGTCCTCGCCGACGACCACGGGGACGTGGCGTTCTACGGACTGCCGTACCTCGAACCGGCCCTGGTCAAAGACGAGTTCGGGGTGGAGAAGCCCGGCCACGAGGCGGTGCTGGCGGCGGCCATGGACCGGGTGCGCGCCGACCTCGCCACGCGTGCGGACTCCACCCGGTCCGTCGTCCTCGCGCACGCCTTCGTCACCGGCGGCGAAGCCAGCGACAGCGAACGCGACATCACCGTCGGCGGTGTCGCCTCCGTGCCGTCCGGGGTCTTCGACGGCGTCGACTATGTGGCGCTCGGGCATCTGCACGGCAGCCAGACCATCACCGAGCGCGTCCGCTACTCGGGGTCCCCCCTGCCGTACTCCTTCTCGGAGGCCGACCACCGCAAGAGCATGTGGCTCGTCGATCTCGGACCGGGCGGCGAGCTGGGGGCCGAGCGCGTCGACTGCCCGGTGCCGCGGGCGCTGGCCCGGATCAGGGGGCGGCTCGACGAGCTGCTCGACGATCCGCGGCTCGCGCGCCACGCGGACGCGTGGGTCGAGGCCACCCTCACCGACCCGGTGCGCCCCGCCGAGCCCATGGCGCGGCTCACCGAACGTTTTCCCCACACCCTCAGCCTGGTCTTCGAGCCAGACCGGGCACCCGAGGACCCGGACGTGTCGTACGGGCAGCGCCTCAAGGGGCGCAGCGACCAGCAGATCGCGGAGGACTTCGTGGCCCATGTGCGCGGCGCGGGACCGGACGAGCGGGAGCGCGAGGTGCTGCGGGACGCGTTCGACGCCGTGCGCGCCGACGACGCGGTCCTGCAGGAGGGCCGGCGCGGGGGCACGGACCTGCGTGCGGGCGCGGGCTCGCGCGAGGTGGCTCGGTGAGGCTGCATCGGCTGCGCATGACGGCCTTCGGGCCCTTCGGCACCACCCAGGAGGTCGACTTCGACGACCTGTCGGCGGCCGGGCTGTTCCTGCTGCACGGCCCGACCGGCGCCGGTAAGACGTCCGTTCTGGACGCCGTGTGCTACGGGCTGTACGGCTCGGTACCGGGCGCTCGGCAGGCCGCCGCAGGCCAGGGCACGAACCTGCGCAGCGACCATGCGGCACCCGCCGCCCGCACCGAGGTGTGCCTCGAACTCACCGTCGCCGGGCGTCGCCTCGAGGTCACCCGGCAGCCCCCGTGGGAGCGCCCGAAGAAGCGCGGCACGGGCACCACGACGGAGAAGGCGCAGAGCTGGCTGCGCGAGTACGACACCGCGGCCGGCTCCTGGAAGGACCTCAGCCGCTCCCACCAGGAGATCGGTGAGGAGATCGGCCAGCTCCTCGGCATGAGCAAGGAGCAGTTCTGCCAGGTCGTGCTGTTGCCCCAGGGCGACTTCGCACGCTTCCTGAGGGCCGACGCGGAGGCGCGCGGCAAGCTGCTCGGGCGGCTCTTCGACACCGTCAGGTTCGCCGCCGTCGAGCAGCGCTTGGCCGAGCGGCGGCGCGGCGCCGAGACCGAAGTGCGCGACGGGGACACGCAGTTGCTCGCCGACGCGCACCGTATGCAGCAGGCCGCAGGGGACGCCGTGGAGCTGCCCTTGCCGGAACTGGCGCCCGGTGACCCGGGTCTCGCCGAGGCCGTACTGGCCTGGGCGGCCGTCGCACGCGCCGGCGCCCGTGAGCGGCTCACCATCGCGCATGCCGCCCTGTCCGCCGCCGAGTCGGCGGGGACCGCGGCGCAGGCGCAGCTCAGCGACGCCCGCGAACTGGCCCGGCTGCAGCGCCGGTTCGCCGAGGCGCGAGAGCGGGCCGAGCGGCTCGAGGCGCGTGCCGAGGACCACCGCAGGTACCGGGACCGTATGGAGCGCGGCCGCAAGGCCGAGGCGGTGGCTCCCGCGCTGGACCTGCGTGTGGCCGCCGAGCACGAGCACCGCCGGGCCGCTGCGGAAGAGGCACGCGTGCGTGCCGTACTGCCCGAGCGGTTCGCGGACGCCGGCGCGTCCGGGCTCGCGGCCGCCGCCCGCAAGGCCGCCGAGGAGCTCGGCGGCCTCGAATCGGCCCGCCGAGCCGAGCAGCGGCTGGCCGAACTGGCCACCGAGCGCGCCGAACTGGACCGCCAGGAGCGTGCCGACGACGACATCCGCCAGGACGCGGCGAGCTGGCTCGACGCATGGGACGAGACACGCGCCGCCCTGCAGGGACGCATCGACGCAGCCCAGGAAGCAGCCACGCGCGCCGAGCACTTCGCCGGGCGGCTCGAGCCGGCTCGCGACAGGCTGGCCGCCGCCCGCCGCCGTGATCAGCTGACGGCCGACGCCGCCCAGGCGCACGAGCGGTCCATGACCGCCCGCGAGCATGCCACTGCGGCCCGCGAGCACTGGCTGACGCTCAAGGAACAGCGCCTGCAGAACATCGCCGCCGAGCTCGCCGCGAACCTCATCGGCGGCGAGCCCTGTGCCGTCTGTGGCGCCACCGAACACCCCGCGCCCGCCCCGAAGGCGGCAGGCCACGTCGACCAGCAGGCCGAGGACGCCGCACTGGCCGCACACCGCCGCGCCGACGAGGCACGCTCCGACGCCGAGCAGCGGCTGGGTGTCGTACGCGCACAGCTCGACGCCGCCACGGATGCCGCGGGCGATGCCACCACCGGCCGACTCGGCGAAGAGTACGAGGACGTGCAGCGGCGGCACGCCGAGGCGCGCGGCCTCGCATCCGGGCTGCACCCGGCCCGTGAGGCACTGGACCGGGCCGAGCGTGAGCACGAGCGCAGGCTCGCCGCCCGGCAGGAGGCCGGGCAGCGGGCCGCGTCGCGCGCTTCCCGGCGTGACCTCCTCGATCGGGAAAGGGGCTCGCTGGAGGAGGAGTTGGCGCAGGCGCGAGGTGCTGCGGGCAGCGTCGCGGCCAGGGCCGCCCAGCTGGAACGGCAGGCGGCCCTGCTGACCGAGGCCGCCGATGCCGTCAGGATCGCCGAGGAGACAGCGAAGCGGCGCAAGGACGCCGACGCGCGACTCGCCGACGCGGCCTTCCGCGCCGGGTTCGACACGCCGGAGGCCGCCGCTGCCGCCCTGCTCGACGACGCACAGCACCGCGACCTGCAGCACCGCATCGACGCCTGGCAGCACGAGGAGGCGGCCGTACGGTCCGTCCTCGCGGAACCCGACACGGCCGCGGCAGCACAGCGGCCGCACGCGGACGTCCTGGCCGCCGAGCAGGCCGCCGACGCCGCCGACCGGCGGGTGCGCGACGCGACGTCCGCACGGGACGCGGCCGAGCGGCGGTGCGCCGAACTGGGCAGGCTGTCCACGAGATGCGCGACATCGGTCCGGCGGCTGGCGCCGCTGCGCGACGAGTACGACCGTGTGGCCCGCCTCGCCGGGCTCGCGGCGGGCACCTCAGCGGACAACGAGCGCAAGATGCGCCTGGAGTCCTACGTGCTCGCCGCCCGCCTCGAACAGGTCGCGGCCGCCGCGACCGCCCGGCTGCAGCGCATGTCGTCCGGGCGGTACACCCTGGTGCACTCCGACGGCCGTACGGGACGCGGCCGTTCGGGCCTCGGCCTGCACGTCGTCGACGCCTGGACGGGCCGCGAGCGGGACACCGCCACGCTCTCCGGCGGCGAGACCTTCTTCGCGTCGCTCGCGCTCGCGCTGGGCCTCGCCGACGTCGTGACCGACGAGGCGGGCGGGGTCCGTCTGGACACGCTCTTCATCGACGAGGGCTTCGGCAGCCTCGACGACCAGACGCTCGACGAGGTACTGGACGTCCTCGACTCCCTCCGGGAGCGCGACCGCAGCGTCGGCATCGTGAGCCATGTCGCGGACCTGCGCCGCCGTGTCCACGCGCAGCTTGAGGTCGTCAAGGGCCGGTCCGGGTCGGTGCTGCGGCAGCGCGCGGTGGATGGCTGACCGGGTCAGCCGGAGAGGGCGCGGCGGGGCAGAGGAGAGGAGTAGACGACGCTCGTGGTGACGGACCCCAGGGCTCCGATCTTGCCCGAGACCTCCTCGAGATGCCTCATCGAGCGTGCCGTGACCTTGATCATGAAGCAGTCCTCGCCCGTGACGTGGTGTGCCTCGAGGATCTCGGGCGTGGCGTCGACCAGGTCGTGGAACGGCTTGTAGTTGCCGTTCGGATAGCGCAGCCGGACGAAGGCGAGGATGGGCAGGCCGAGCCGCTCCGGGTCGACCACGGCCGAGTACCCCTGGATGACACCCGCCTCCTCCAGTCTGCGCACCCGCTCGGTGACGGCGCTCGCGGACATGGAGACGGCGCGTGCGAGCTCCGCGTAGCTGGCCCGGCCGTCGCGTTGCAGGGCCTCGAGGATGCGCCAGTCGGTGGCGTCCGGGGAATAACCGGTCATGGCCGAGAGATACCAGGGAAATCCCCGGCTGATCAAGGCGGATGCCGGGGATCGTGCCTTCAGCCTGACGATCATGAACCGTAGATTCTCTGGACACGAGGCCTCTCGCCCCCGAACCCAGACCTTTCGGAGACCGATATGACCGCGACCCGCCCCACCTCCGGCGTAGGCATCGCCGCCAACCCCGTTCTGCGGGTGCCCCCGGCGTCGCCCGCCGCTGCCGCCGCGTACTTCGGCGCGAGCCTCGCCTTCCATGCCGACGTGTCCGACGTGGCCGACGCGCTCTCCGGAGACGGCGACCCCGGCTTCGTCGTCGTCGACTCCCGGTCCACCGAGGCCTGGGACCAGGGCCATGTGCCCGGCGCGGTCCACCTGCCGACCGCACTCGTACCGCAGCAGGCCGAGCAGCTGCTCGACAGGTCCGTGCCCGTCGTCACCTACTGCTGGGGCCCCGGCTGCAACGGCGCGACGCGCGCCGCACTGGCCCTCGCCGAACTCGGCTTCCAGGTCAAGGAGATGCTCGGCGGCTTCGAGTACTGGGTCCGAGAGGGCTTCGCCTACGAGACCTGGCAGGGCCCCGCCCAGCGCCCCGCCGACCCGCTGACGGCGCCGGTGGAGGGGGACGACTGCGGGTGCTGAGGGGCGGGCCCGTACACGCGGAGACCCGGGCGCGTCCGTCTGACGGAAGCGCCCGGGTCTCCGCAAGGCACGGTTCGGCTCAGAGGTTCGACAGCTCGTCCACGAGGTCGTCGAGCCCCAGGGAACCCTGTGACAGGGCCGCCATGTGCCATGCCTTCGCGTCGAAGGCGTCGCCGTGCCGCTCGCGCGCGTTCTCGCGGCCGAGCAGCCAGGCGCGCTCGCCGAGTTTGTAGCCGATGGCCTGGCCCGGGATGGACAGGTACCGGGTCAGTTCGCTCTCGACGAAGTCCGCGGGACGGCTGCTGTGCGCGGCGAAGAACTCCTGCGCGAGCTCCGGGGTCCACCGCTCACCGGGGTGGAACGGCGAGTCCGCCGGAATCTCCAGCTCCAGGTGCATGCCGATGTCGACGATGACGCGCGCGGCGCGCATCATCTGCGCGTCGAGGTAGCCGAGCCGCCGCTCCGCGTCGGTGAGGAAGCCGAGCTCGTCCATGAGCCGCTCCGCGTACAGCGCCCAGCCCTCGACGTTGGCGCTCACGCCGCCGACGCTCGCCTGGTAGCGGGACAGGTCCTCGCGGACGTGCGTCCACTGCGCCAGCTGGAGGTGGTGGCCCGGGACGCCCTCGTGGTACCAGGTCGACACCAGGTCGTAGACCGGGAAGCGCGTCTGCCCCATGGTCGGCAGCCAGGTGCAGCCGGGGCGCGAGAAGTCCTCCGACGGGGGTGTGTAGTAGGGAGCCGCGGCGCTTCCCGGCGGGGCGATACGGGACTCGACCCTCCGCACCCGCTCGGCGAGGTCGAAGTGCGTGCCGTCCAGCGTCTCGATCGCCTCGTCCATGAGGCCCTGGAGCCACCGCTGCACCTCGTCGACGCCCTCGATGTGCGTGCCGTGCTCGTCGAGATGGGCCAGCGCCACCCAGGGCGTGGCCGCGCCGGGCAGGATCTTCTCGGCCTCGGCCTTCATCTCGCCGAGGAGCCGGTGGTACTCGGACCAGCCGTACGCGTACGCCTCGTCGAGGTCGAGGTCCGTGCCGTTGTAGTAGCGGGACCAGCGGGCGTACCGCTCCCGGCCCACCGTGTTCTGCGCGCCCTCGATCGTCGGCGCGTACACGTCGCGCATCCAGTCGCGCAGGGCGGCGACGGCCGCGGTGGCCTTGCCGGCGGCCTCGTCCAGCTCCGCGCGAAGAGCCTCGGGCCCTGCGGAGGCGAAGTCCTCGAACCAGCCGCGACCGGAGCCGGTGTCCGCCCATTCGGACAGCTGCTCGACGAAGGTCGCGGTGGGGCGCGGACCCGCGTACAACTTCCGTTCCAGACCGAGGGAGAGCGACTCGCGGTAGCCCTCCAGGGCGGCCGGTACGGCACGCAGCCGCTCGGCGATAGCGGCCCAGTCCTCCTCCGTCTGCGCGGGCGTCACGGTGAACACCGTGCGTACCGAATGCGCGGGCGAGGAAAGGTTGCTGACGGCACGCAGCCCCTCGTCGGCATCGTGCACGGCCAGCTCGGCGGTGAGCCGCTCGCGCAGCAGCTTCCCGCAGCGGCGCTCGATGCCGCTGTCGGCACCGGGCCGGCGCTCCGCCTCGTCGAGCCGGGCGAGGGTGCGCCGGGCGAGCTCCGCGAGCGCCTCCTGGCCCGCGGGGGAGTAGTCGGGCAGCTTGCTGGAACTCTCCTTCACACCGAGATACGTACCGGTCACCGGGTCGAGGGCGATGAGCTCGTCGACGTACGCGTCGGCGACCTCACGGGGCAGCGGGCTCTGGCTCTGGCTCGTGGTCTGTGACATACGGCCATCCTCGTACGGGGCACCGGGGCACGTCATGGGGATTCGGGCCGCGTCATGGGGAATCGGGCGGCACGGCGGTTCGGGGTCACGCGGGTTGCGGAGGCAGCTGGGAGGGCACGCGACGTACTGGGCGGAGTCGTGGCCTGCGACGAGGAGTTCGCACGCCGCCTGCGACAGGTTCGGTTCGCCACCGTCGGCGTACTGCATCCGATGGCCGGCTGTCTGCTGCTGAGGGGGCTCGCGACCCTGCCAGTACGCGTGCGTGCGGCATCGGCGACGGCGGCGGAACTGGCGCGCAGGCTGGCCGCCGACCCACGCGTCGCCCGGGTCCGCTACCCGCGCCTCGGCAGTTCCAAACCCCTGCTGTCAGCCTCGGCTGCGTCGACACGCTCATCCAGCACCCGGCGTCCATCAGCCATGGATCGTGGCCGCCGACGACCGCCGGACGTGCGGCGCTGGCGACCGGCTGCTGCGCCCTTCGGTGGGCCTTGAGGACGTCGACGACCTGTGGCGCGATCTGGATCGTGCGCTGGGCACGGGCCGAGGTGCGTGAACGGCTGGGCGGGGCGGCCTGGTTCTGGCCGCCCCGCCCAGCCGTTCCAGTGGTGGGTCGTAGTGTCAGCGCCTCGCGAGCGCCGGTCGCGTCAGTAACGCCGGTCCCGTGCGAACTGGGGGTCCAGGCCGATGCCGTTCGCGTGGTCGTACGGCAGCCGCGAACGCACCGGTGTCGCGTCGAGGCGGGCCGTGATCACCAGCGTGCCCTCCTCGATCTGGTAGTCGAGGGGCAGGCCGAGGCCGCGCATGGCGGCGACCATCCCCGTGTTGGAGGCCTGCGTGACCGCGTAGACGCTCTCGGCGCCCGCCTCGACGGCCATGGTGACCAGGCGGCCGAGGAGTTCACTGCCGATGCCGCGGTGCTGCCACTCGTCCTCGACGAGCAGCGCGACCTCCGTCTCGTCGCCGTCCCACAGCAGATGGCCGAGGGCGACGATGCGGCCGGTGTCCGTCTGCACGGCGAGGGTGCGGCCGAAGCGGGGGCTGAGCAGGTGGCTGAGATAGCGGTCGGCGTCGCCCACAGGGCCGTGGTACCGCATGTTCAGGGTGCGCCTGGAGCACCGCTCGTGCATGGCCTTCGCGGCGTCCAGGTCCGCGGTGTCGGCCCTGCGTACCGTTATGGCGCTGCCCTGCGTCAGCCTCAGCACATCCTTGCTGCGCGGCACGCGCGGGCCGAGCCGGGTGTCCAGTTCGACGAGGGCACGGGCGCGCGCGAACTCGGTCGGGGTGAAGGGCAGATACGGCCGCTCGACGGTGATCACGCCGCCTTCGGGTGCGCGCAGCCGCATCACCGTGTCCTCGAGCGCGCCCTCGACGGGAGCGGCGCTCTCGCCCGTGCCGTCGTCGGCCGAGGCGGCGGGCAGTGAGCGGATCGTGCACCTGCCGAGCAACTGGCGCAGCGCGAGTGGCAGTTCTGCGCCGTCCAGAGCGGTACGCGTGGCCAGGCTGAGGACGCGCGTCGGGGCGTCCACCAGGTCGTGGGCGTCGGCCCGTTCGATCCAGATGTCGGTGCCGCCCGCCTGGGAGATCGCGCGGGTGACCTCGCCGGCGGCCAGTTCGGAGGGGGCACGCAGCAGGAACTCGTCGACGGTGCCCTGCGCCAGCGGGTGCGTCTGCAGGCTCAGGATGTCGACCCGGTGGTGTGCGAGCGCGGTGCACAGGGCGGCCAGCGAACCGGGCTCGTCCCGGACGGTGGTCCGCATCCGCCACAGCGTCGTCGTGTCGGCGGACGGTGCCGCGGGAGCGGCCGGTCCGGTCGCGTCAGCCGCTCCGGCTGCTGAAGGCCCGGCCTGCTCGGCGGAGAGCGGCCGGGCGCCGGTATCGCCTGTCGGGGGAGCGTGGCCGTGGCGGCGTGACCACCATGTGTGGAACGCCGCCGTGGCGATCAGCGCCGCGGCCGAGACCACCAGCAGGGCGGGGCCGTCAGGTCCGTGCCCGATCAGGTTCGCCACGCCGTCGGCCACCGCGACGGCGGTGAACAGCGCCGCCAGTTCGACTATGTCCCGCCGCCAGTGGTGGACGGGACGGCCGTGCTTGGCACGGGTTACGTCAGACATCTCTCGCTTCATGCATCCACTGTGAAGGAGAGGTGTTGCGTGATCACGAACGGATTGTGACCGAGGGGTAAAGCGCGAACTGTCCCTTTTGCAGTGTTTTCACAGTCGATGGCGTTTGCGATAAAGCCGCAGGCCAGGACAGTGCGGGGCAGCTCGGGCATGGCATGGCGCAGTCAGCGGGGACGCGGGACCTGTCAGCCGGATGGAGCAGTGGCGGCGGGCGCCCTGAGCGGACGTCCCGCCGCACATGCCGGTTCAGACGATCGCGAACCTCGTCGCCGCCGACCGGCTACTGGCCCACCCGCCCCGGCTGCAGCACCTGCGTGAACAGCACGGTGCCGTCCTGTTCGCGGAGCCGCACCGTCAGCTCGCCACTGTCGCCGTCGATGTCGACCTCGCCGAAGAACTGGTAGCCGCCGGCGGGCGAGACGTTGGACGCGGTCGGCGCCTTCACGAACACCCGCTCGGGACCGAAGGTGTTGTCGAGGGCGCTCGCGGGGAAGGCCCCGGCGTTCAGCGGGCCCGAGACGAACTCCCAGAACGGCTCGAAGTCGGTGAACGCGGCCCGCGAGGGCTGGTAGTGCTGGGCCGAGGTGTGGTGCACGTCGGCCGTCAGCCACAGCGTGCCCGTGATCCTGCTGTGCTTGATGAACCGCAGCAGCTCCGCGATCTGCAGCTCCCGCCCGAGCGGCGCGCCGGGGTCGCCCTGCGCCACGGCCTCGAAGTTGGGCTTGCTCTCCATCGGGTCCGGTACGACCAGGCCGAGCGGCATGTCCGCGGCGATCACCTTCCACACCGCGCGCGACCGTGACAGGTCCCGCTTCAGCCACTCCAGCTGCTCGGCGCCCAGGATGCCCTGCGGATCGACGGTCTGGTTGTCGGGCGAGTTGGCGTTGCGGTACGTGCGCATGTCGAGGACGAACACGTCCAGCAGGGGACCGTGCCGCATGACCCGGTACACCCGGCCGTCTGTGTCGCCCGGCTGCAGCGTCGAGATCGGGAAGTACTCGCTGAAGGCGCGGCGGGCCCGGGCGGCGAGCACGTCGATGCTCTTCTCGGTGTAGCGGGTGTCGGTGGAGGCGATCACCTCGCCCGGGTACCAGTTGTTGCGCACCTCGTGGTCGTCCCACTGGATGATCGACGGCACCTGGGCGTTGAACCGCTTGAGGTTCTCGTCCAGCAGGTTGTAGCGGAAGTTGCCGCGGTACTCGGCGAGGGTCTCGGCGACCTTGGACTTCTCCTCGGTGGTGATGTTCCGCCAGGTGCTGCCGTCGGGCAGGGCCTGGGTCGCCGAGATCGGCCCGTCGGCGTAGATGTTGTCGCCGCTGCAGAGGAAGAAGTCCGGGTCGAGCTTCGCCATCGCATCGTAGATCGTGTAGCCGCCGAAGTCGGGGTTGATGCCCCAGCCCTGACCCGCCAGGTCGCCGGACCACAGGAACTTCACCCCGCGTCGGCGCCCGGCGGGAACCGTGCGGAAGGTGCCGGTGACCGGCTCGCTGGTGCGGCGGTAGTCCTCGGGGTCCGCCAGCGTCACGCGGTAGTGGATCTGCTCGCCGGGCGGCAGGCCGCGCAGCGGAGTCGTACCCGTGAAGTCCGTGTCCGGGCCGAGGAGCGGGCCCTGCCATCTGCGCGGGTTGCGGAAGGACTCGGTGGCGGCGGTCTCCACGATCATCCGGGCCGGCTGATCGGAGCGCACCCACACCAGACCCGAGGAGCTGGTCACATCGCCCGCCTGAACTCCCCAGGCGGCACTCGGCCGGCCCGACAGCGCCTGGGCGGGGGCCGCGGCCGCCAGTGCGCCCGCGCCGGGCAGGGCCAGCGCGGCGGACGCGGCGAGGGAGCCGCGCAGCACGGAGCGCCGGCCGGGGTACGGGTTGTGGGACATGGATGGCCTCCAGTGACGGTTCTGACCAAGGTGCGATGCCACAACTACTCGTGCGCCGCAGCGCACACGCAAACCCCAAGTGAACAACCGGCCGTGGACACGGCGGAACACGGCGCGCGGCGATCGGCGCGCGCCACTGCGTAAACGCCGGACGGGCTGGGAAACCCAGCCCGTCCGGGGACACTCCCCGGGTCGGCTGGGGGAGTTCGACGCCGAACCCGAAGGGTTCAGCTGCTGGTGTCGAGGACGACCCGGGCGACGAGCGCCGGGTCGTCGTTCATCGGGACGTGTCCGCACCCGGGCAGCCGCACCAGCCGCGCACCGGGGATGACGCGCTTGGCGCGGACCCCCTGGCGGTGCAGCAGCAGGCGGTCGCGCGTGCCCCAGGCGACAGTGACCGGGAGCCCCGGAACGTCGTCCTTGAAGATCACCTGCCGGCCCGCGGTGAGCGTCTGGGCGAACCCGGTCGCATTGCGCAGCGCCAGTGTCTCGGCGACCACGGCCTCGGCCGAACGGCGGCCCGGGTGCGCGTAGATGGTGCTGGTCAGCGCGGCACGCCCGGCCGCCGTGCGTGAGAGCCGCTCGATCAGCGGCACCGGCAGCAGCCGCGCCCCCTGCCGCATCGCGTGCAGCGTGCTGAAGGCGTACCGGCGCTCGGCCTCGGTCCAGAACCCGGCGGGGGCCAGGGCCGTGACGGACCGTACGAGCTTCTCGCGGCCCAGTTCGAGGGCGAGGAGCCCGCCCAGCGAGTTCCCCGCGACATGCGGGCGCTCGATCTCCAGCGCCGCACAGAGCGAGCCGAGTGCGGGAACGACGGTGGCGAG
Organism: Streptomyces sp. NPDC002577; assembly: GCF_053594815.1. Lineage (NCBI taxonomy): Bacteria > Bacillati > Actinomycetota > Actinomycetes > Kitasatosporales > Streptomycetaceae > Streptomyces > Streptomyces sp. NPDC002577. Next base: position 63,742 of record NZ_JBSFWK010000024.1, read on the forward strand.
GTCGTAGGTCAGGCCGTCGGGCAGCGCGGGGGACTCGCCGAAGCCGGGCAGGTCGACCGCGATGACGTCGCGCTCGGTCGCCAGGATGTCGATCACCGGGTCCCACGCCTGGCGGTGGTGGCCGATGCCGTGCAGGAGGAGGAGCGGTTCGCCCGCACCCACCCGCGTGTAGGCGAGGGACACCGTCCGGGGGCCGTGCGGGGATTCGACCGGGAAGGAGACCGTTTCGGCCATGCTGCTGACTCCTCGTCTGGTGACGCACCCGGATCGCGTGAGCCCAGGCTCAGTTGGCCCGTCGGCACCACTCGAAGGATCGGGTGTGTAGACAGCTTGTCAGCAAAGGCTACTGGCGGGTAGTCCTCAGTGCGAGGATTCGTGGCCGGGGTCACAGAACAGAAGGCGTTCCCGGCCCGTCGTCCGTCCGTCCGGTCGCGGAGCCCGATTTCCCCTGGACAAGGACCGAACCGCTCCGCTGGGATGGGGGTGTGGCCACCGACACCGCGACAGATGCCTTCGAAGAACACCGGCCCGTGCTGATGGGAGTCGCCTACCGCATGCTCGGCCGCGTGGCCGACGCGGAGGACGTCGTCCAGGAGGCATGGCTGCGCTGGTCGTCCGGCGACCGGGCGGACGTGCGGGAGCCGCGCGGCTATCTGGTGCGGATCACCACGCGCCTGGCCCTCGACCGGCTCCGCCAGGTGCAGTCGCGGCGCGAGACCTACGTAGGGCCCTGGCTGCCCGAGCCGCTGGTCACGGACTTCGGCCGCACCGTTTCCGACACCGAGGAACAGGCCGTACTCGCCGATTCCGTCTCGTTCGCCGTCCTGGTCGTCCTGGAGTCGCTGTCGCCCCTGGAGCGAGCGGTGTTCGTGCTGCGGGAGGCCTTCGGATTCCCGTTCGCCGAGATCGCCGCCACGCTCGACCGCAGCGAGCCCGCGGTGCGCCAGTTGGCGGCGCGGGCGCGCAAGCACGTCGACGCGCGCAGGTCGCGCTTTGCGGTGGACCCCGCCGAGCGGCGCGACGTGACCGAGAGGTTCCTGGCCGCGGCGGCGGGTGGCGACATCGAGGGGCTGATGTCCCTGCTGGCCCCCGATGTGCAGCTGGTCAGCGACAGCGGAGGCAAGTCCAAGGCGCCGCTGCGCGTCATCGAGTCGGCCGACAAGGTGGGCCGCTTCCTCGTCGCGGTGGGCCGCGAGGGGGTCCCGGCGCTGGAGGTCCGCCTCCTGGAGCTCAACGGCGGCCTGGCGGCGCTCGTCCTCTCGGGCGGCAAGCCCGACACGGTCTTCCAGCTGGAGGTCGCCGACGGGCGGATCCAGCGCATCTATTTGGTACGCAACCCGGACAAACTGGTATCTCTCGGCTCGCGCTGATCGGTCCATCGCCAACTCGTACTGATCAGCCCGCCATCGACTCGTACTGATCGGTCCACCACGCCTCACAGGCCTCTTCCGGGGCCGTCGTGCGGGGCGCCCGCCACGTGCTGCCTGGTCGCCGGCACCCCCCTGGCGAGCGCCAATGACCCGCCCGCGCCCCGTCGTCACGCGCGCGTGCCGATCACGAACAGTCCGTGAACACTCGCGTGGAGCCGGCGTGCCCCCGCTGCACCGGATCGAGGATTGGTCTTGACCAAGGGTGGGGCCGGCCTTATGGTCGCAGGGATAGTGCAGGAACCTTTAATAAACAAGGCGCTGAAACGCCGCCGGGGACACGGCGATTGCGGAGGACAGGGTGGGGACCACTCAGCTGGAAACGGTGCCGGAGCCGAAGTACTGGCACCTCAAGACCGTGCTCAGTGAGGCACTCGACGCCGAGTTCTCGGTCGGCGAGATCCTCCCCAACGAGCGCGATCTGGCCGCCCGCTTCGGAGTGGCCCGGGCCACGCTCCGGCAGGCACTCGAGCAGCTCGAGCTCGAAGGACGCCTGCAGCGCCGCCGTGGGGTCGGTACCACCGTCGCGCCGCCGCGTATGGGCGTGGCCGTGGGGGCCGCCGAGCACGTGTGGCCGGGCGCCGTCGGCGACGCCTGGAAGGCGGCGGACTGCACCCAGTCGGTGCCGCCCGCGGCCGTGGCCCGCGTCCTGGAGACCGGCGCTGACGACACGGTGCACACGGTGCGCCGGATGCGTATGACACACGGCCAGCCGGTCGCCGCCGAACTGCTCTACATCCCCGCCTCCTCGGTGCCCGAACTCTCCGCGATCGAGGCGCCCTCCGGTCCGGCACGCGCGCGTGCCGTCCTGCGCGAGCTGCAGCGCCTCGGGCTCGAAGGCCAGGACAGCGCCGTCGAACTCGGCTCGGCCCGCGCGGACGACGCCAAGGTGCTCGACCGGCTCCCCGGCGCGCCGGTGCTCGTCGTCACGACGCGATTCCTCGCCGAGGGCCGTACGGCCGCGGTCTCCGTGGCCACGTACCGCGCCGACACCTGCCGTCTCACCTTCGGTGACTCCGGCGGCGTCGAGATCCACCACGATGCGGAGCGCCGCGCCTCCTGACCAGCAGCAGAGCGACACCTCAGGCTCCCGCCGTGCCCCTTGCGGACCCGCAAGGGGCACGGCTGTGTCCGCCGCAGACCACGACCTCGCGCGGTCGGCGGCTGCGCCTCACCTGCGCGCCGTGACCGTGCCCTCCACCGCGAACAGCTGCTCCTCGACATGGTCGAGGGCAAGCCGCAACGCGCCTGTCGCCACGGCCGCCTCGCCGAGTATCGACAGGGCGACCCGCGGGGGCCGCAGGCAGTAGCGGGAAAGCTCGCGGCGCAGCGGTTCCAGTACGCCGTCCAGGCCGGCCGCCCAGCCACCGACCACGAGGACTTCGGGGTCGAGCGCCAGCACCAGCGCCGCGACATCGTGCACGAGTCGCTGGATGAAGCGTTCGACGGCCGCCAGGGCCCGCTCGTCGCCACCGCGGGCCTGCGCGAACACCTTCGCGACCGCCTGCTCGTCCAGCGGATGCAGCGGCTCGTCCGTCGTCGACAGGAGCGCTTCCGGGGTGGCCTCACGGCCCAGCAGGTGCAGCGCGCCTATCTCCCCGGCCGCCCCGCCGTACCCGCGGTGCAGCCGCCCGCCGATGAGCGAGCCGGCGCCGGGACTCAGGCCCGCCATCACGAACACGATGTCGTCGGACTCGGCCGCCGCGCCCTTCCAGTGCTCGGCGACGGCGGCCGCGTTGGCGTCGTTCTCCACGAGCACCGGGCATTTGAAGGACCGCCGGAGCCGCTCGCCCAGCTGCAGCCCCGTCCACTCGGGCAGGGCCGTGCCCAGACGTATGGTGCCGTCGGCCTCCACGATGCCGGGCGTGCCCACGCCGACGGCCCGAAGGGAGCTGCGCGCGACGCCGGCCTTGCGCAGCAGGTCGGCGACCGCCGTACGCAACCGCTCGAGCCGTTCGTCGGCCTGCGCGGTCTCGTCGACGTCCTTCGACGCCGTGCCGAGTATCCGGCCTTCCAGATCGGCGAGGACGGCGGCCACCCGGTGCGGCCCGATCTCAAGGCCGAGCAGATGACCGGCCTCTGCCCGGAACCGGAACCGGCGGGCGGGCCGCCCCTGCTTCCTGGTCGCGCCCTCCTCGGCCGCCGTCTCGACCACGAGCCCGGCTTCGACGAGGCCCTCGACGACACCCTCGACGGTCGGCCGGGACAGCCCGGTCACCCTGGTGATCTCGGTGAGCGTCGCAGGATCCGCGGCGCGCAGCGCATGCAGCACCACGGCGGAATTGATCCGCCGCAGCAGAGAGGGATCCCCGCCGGTCAGCAGCCCCAACGTCCGTCCTCCCAGCTCGTGCGCGTGTGGGGCGGATGGTACCCGCCGTATGGAACAGGGGCGAGACGGGAGGGTTGCCCCGGTTGTGCCGTGCAGGGCAGTTCGCTTCGGCGGCCGCCCGCTCGCTCACCCCGGTGAGACGAACCCCGACTCGTACGCCGCGATGACGGCCTGCGTGCGGTCCCGTGCCCCCAGTTTCGCCAGTACGGCGCTGACATGGGACTTGACCGTCTCCGTGCCGATCAGGAGGCGCTCGGCGATCTCCGCGTTGGCCAGTCCGCGTGCCATCAGGCGGAGCACGTCCGCCTCGCGGTCGGTCAGCGCGGCGCGCTCCATCGCAGCGCGCGCCGCCGCGTTGCCGCTGTCCCTGCCGTACTCGGCGGCGAGCCGCCGCACCGCCGCGGGGAACAGCAGCGAGTCGCCCTCCGCGACCAGCCGCACGGCGTGCACGATCTCGGCGGGCCGCGCGCGCTTCAGCAGAAACCCGTCCGCGCCCGCCCGCAGCGCCCCGTACACGTACTCGTCGTTCTCGAACGTGGTCACCACGAGGATCTTCGGCGGCTCCGGCACGGAGCGCAGCACCGCGCGCGTGGCCTCGATCCCGTCCATCAGCGGCATCCGCACGTCCATGGCGACGACGTCCGGCCGCAGCCGGCGCACCAGGGGGATGACGGCGGCCCCGTCGGCGGCCTCACCGACGACCTCGATGTCCGGTTGCGCCTCGAGGACGGCGCGCAGGCCCGCGCGTACGAGCGGTTCGTCGTCGACCAGCAGCACGGTGAGCGGCACGTGGTCAGCCTAGATCAGCCCAGCGGCAGCTCGACGTGCACCTGCCACTCTCCCTCCTGCTGTCCGGCGCGGGCGTGGCCGCCGAGCAGCGCGGCCCGTTCACGCATCCCGCGCAGCCCGCTCCCGCTGCCACCGCCCGTGACCGTACGCACCGATGCGGCGGGCAGTGGATTGTGCATGTCCATCAGAAGACATGTGCGCTCGACGGTGATGCGGATGCGGACCGGAACCGCTCCCGCATGCCGCAGCACATTGGTGAGGGCCTCCTGCAGCATCCGGTAGCCCTCTCGGGACACGGGCCCCGGCACCTGGTCCAGGGGGCCGGTGACCTCGGCGTCGACCTTCGCACCGGAGGCGCGCGCCGAGTCGAACAGGCGGTCAGCTTCGCCGAGTCCAGGCCGGCTGCTGACGGGCTGCTCCGCCTCGCGCAGCACGAGCAGGACACGCTCCAGGTCCTCCAGAGCGGTCCGTCCGGTCTCCTCGATGGCGTCCAGCGCACGCCCGGTGAACTCCGGGTCGGCGGCGGCGCGCGCGGCTCCCGCCTGTACGACGGCGACGGTCAGGGCATGCCCGATGGAGTCGTGCAACTCCCGGGCGATCCTGTTGCGTTCGAGGAGCTGCTCAGTGCGCTCCTCCAGCGCGGCCAGCCGCTCCTTGGGAGACGGCCCGAGCAGGCGGCGGGCGGCCGCGGCCATCATGGGCCCGACCGCGGCCACCACCAGCAGCAGGACCAGCGGGGGTACGGGGACGAGCAGTGCGTAGGACCAGTGGTGTCCGGTGACCGGAATCAGGGGATCCGCGCCGTCGTTGGACCCGGTAGCCGCCCCGACGAGCGCCAGCGAGAGCGCCATGAGCTGGCCGGTCGCAAAGGCGATGGCACAGCCGGCCTCCAGCCGGAGCACCATCCACACGGCGGTCCTGCCGCGGTCGCTCCACGAGGCGGACGGTGCCGCCGAGATGCCGGGGTCCTCGCTGCCGTCCTTCACGCGCGCGTGCGGCCCGGGAAACAGCATCAGCCGGGCCTGCAGCCCCTCGGCCAGCCGCATCGAGGGCACCATGGCCGCCGCCACGAGCAGTGGGACGGGAACGAGGGGAACCAGCGCCCACTCCGCCAACGACAGACCGACGAACCCCGGATAGACCAGGCCGCAGACGAACGCGATGAACGCGCCGACCAGCATGTGCAGCCAGCGGGTGTAGGTGACCGCACGGGTCAGCGGTCGCAGGAAGCGGGGCAGGCGGGGCATGCCGTCATCGTGCCAGGGGACTTCGCGCGACGGCTCCCCCGCGCGGGGGAGGAGGAAGCCACCCGTGGGGGAGGCCCGGCCCCCGCCCGGGCCGCGAGTGTTGATGCCATGACGAGCATCGACATCAACAACCTGACCAAGGAGTACGGAACCACCCGGGCCGTGGACGGGCTCACCTTCACCGTCGAACCGGGCCGGGTCACCGGATTCCTCGGCCCCAACGGCGCCGGCAAGTCCACCACCATGCGTCTCGCCCTCGGCCTCGACCGCCCCACGTCCGGCACGGCCACCATTGGCGGACGGCCCTACGCCGCCATCGAGGAACCGCTGCGCCGGGTGGGCGCACTGCTCGATGCCCAGGCGGCGCACGGCTCCCGCACCGCCCGGAACCATCTGCGCGCCCTCGCCGTCAGCAACCGACTCCCCGCTCGCCGCGTCGACGAGGTCCTGGAGGAGGCCGGACTCGCCTCCGTGGCCGGCCGCCGCATCAAGACCTTCTCGCTCGGCATGCGCCAGCGCCTCGGCATCGCCGCCGCCCTCCTCGGCGATCCGCAGGTGGTCCTGCTGGACGAGCCCTCCAACGGCCTCGACCCCGAAGGCATCATCTGGGTCCGCGAGTTGCTGCGCCGCCTCGCCCGCGAAGGCCGTACGGTGCTCGTCTCGAGCCACCTGATGAACGAGACCGCGACCTTCGCCGACCACCTCGTCGTCCTCGGCCGGGGCAGGCTGCTCGCGGACACTCCGATGCAGGACTTCCTCGACGCACACAGCCACGCGCGCGTGCGGGTGCGTACGATTGATCCGGTACGGCTGCGCGCCACGCTCGTACGCAAGGGATACGAGGTCGCGGAGAGCGACGACGGCCGGTGGATCGTCGACGGCGCCAAGGCCGCAGAGATCGGAGCGCTTGCCGCCCTCGAAGGCATCCCTGTCGTGGAACTCGCCGATGAACAGGCCTCATTGGAGCAGGCCTATCTCGCCCTCACCGCTGACGACACGGAGTTCACGGCCGTGTCCCCGACGACTCCTCAGGAGGTCTGACGCCATGTCGACCACGGCCGTTCTCCACTCGGAATGGATCAAGATCCGGTCGGTGCGCGCCAGTTTCGGCTCGCTCATCGCGATTTTCGCGGTCACCCTCGCCATCACCTTGCTTGTTTACCCCACCGTGGGCCAGGCGGAGGCGGACAACGCGGACGCAGAGCCCCTCTTCGGCGCCTTCTACGCGCTGAACTTCGCCCAGATCGCCGCCATCAGCTTCGGCGCGACCGCGGTCTCGTCCGAGTTCCTGAACGGCGCGCTGCGCATCTCGCTGTCCGCTGTGCCGAACCGAGGCCTGTTCTACGCCGCCAAGACGGCGATCGTGGCCGCCACGGCGCTTGTCGCCGGCCTCCTGACCAGCTTTGCGACGTTCCTCACGGGCCAGGCGTTCATGGGGAAGTACACCATCGGGCTGAGCTACCCGGGGGCTTTGCGCGCCTGCATCGGGGGCGGCATCTATCTCGCGCTCATGGCACTCCTCGCCGCCGGGCTGACCACCCTGCTGCGCAGCGCCGTCGCCGTACTGAGCATTCTCATCCCGTTCATCCTGATCGTCTCGTTCGTGGTCGGTGACGTGGCGAACGGCGTCGCCGAGTATCTGCCGGACCGGGCGGGCCAACAGGTGCTCCACCAGGACCCGGTGGGCAGCCTCGGCCCGTGGAGCGGCCTCGCCGTCACGGCGGTCTGGGCGGCGGCCGCGGTGCTGGCGGGCTGGTGGGCCGTACGCCGGAGGGACGCCTGACGTCGGACCGGCGGCCGAACCGAGCCGGCAGGCCCCGGAAGCCGGTTGTCAGTGCGTGCCGGTTTACTGGACGGCATGAGCACCGCACAGCACCTGGACACCGTCCTCCTGCTGTGCTCCCGGGAGTTCCCGGCCGAGCACGGCAGGTGGGACGGTGGTTTCTGCGGTCCCGGGTACCACACAGCCGAGTTGGCTGTGTTCGACGGACTCCGGGACGGCGACTGCTCCGAGGTGCTCGAGGCGCGGGAGCAGTACGAGGCCGAGTGCGCCGCACTGTCCGAGCGGCTGACGGAGCGCTGGGGACCACCCGAACCGGTCAGCCTGTACAGCCTCCTGCACCGCTCCATGCTCGACGGCGAGGACATACCCGAGCCGTGGCGCATGCTCAGCGCACGCGTGCAGGACGCGCAGCTGTGGCGCACCGACGAGCGCTGGGTCGTGCTCGGCGGCTCGCCATGGGGCGAGGGGTCGCCCTATCAGCTCCTCGCCACCGTGACCGAGGTCGACCCGCCGTGACGTATGCGGTCGCGGAGCAACTCCCGTGCCACCATGGGTTCTTGAAGCAACGAGCAGCCGTGCAGGGTTCGTACGGAGGAGCAGCAAACGTGAGCGACAGCACCGGGCAGGCTCCGGAGGAGCGGATCGCACGTCACATCGCACACAACGCCCGTGTGTGGAACTACTGGCTGAGCGGCAAGGACCACTATCCGGTGGACCAGCAGGTCGGCGACCAGGTGACGTCGATGTACCCCAGCATCGGCGAGGTGGCGCGCGCCGACCGGGCGTTCCTCGGCCGGGTGGTCGGCCTTCTGGCCGGGGAGGCCGAGGTCCGCCAGTTCCTCGACATCGGCACCGGGCTGCCCACCGTGGAGAACACGCACGAGGTGGCCCAGCGCATCGCCCCCGACGCCCGCATCGTCTACGTCGACAACGACCCCATCGTGCTGACGCACGCCCGCGCGCTGCTCACCAGCTCGCCCGAGGGAGCCACCGCCTACGTCGACGCGGACGCGCGCGAACCCGACGCGATCCTGCGGGCCGCAGCCGCGACCCTCGATCTCGACCGGCCCGTCGCCGTCATGATGCTGGGCATCCTGAACTTCGTCCTGGACACCGACGAGGCCCGCGCCATCGTCCGGCGCCTCATGGACGCTGTGCCCTCGGGAAGCTATCTCGCGATCACCCACCCCACCCTGGAGCTGGGCGGCGAGGGCAACGCGGAGGCGATGAAGTTCTGGAACGAGAACGCCACGCCGCCGATCACCGCCCGCAGCAGGGCTGAGGTCGAGAGCTTCCTCGAGGGTCTGGAGATCCTGGAGCCGGGCATCGTCTCGTGCGCTCGCTGGCGCCTGGACGCCGCTGCCGAGGAGACGCCGGTGGTCGCTCAGTTCGGGGTGGTCGCGCGGAAGCCCTGATTTCCCGGGGAAGCGTGGCGGTCGTCGCTCTCGGCGGCGGCGCGCAGCCGGCCGAACTCCTCGGCCATCGTCGCCGCCGTCCAGTGCGCGTTGAGCCCGCTGGGGTTGGGCAGCACCCACACCCGGCTGCCGCCGACCGTCCGCTCCTGCGGTCCGATCCCGGCCCGGCGCTCACCGAACGCCGCGCGATAGGCGGTCACGCCCACCACGGCGAGCCACCGCGGCCGCAGCCGTTCCACCTTGCCGGCCAGGATGCGGCCGCCCTCGCGGTACTCGTCCGCGGTCAGCTCGTCGGCCCGGGCGGTGGCGCGGGCCACCACGTTCGTGATGCCGAGGCCGTATGTGAGCAACTCGTCCTGCTCCGCGGGCATCAGCAGCCGGGGCGTGAACCCCGACAGATGCAGCACCGGCCAGAAACGGTTGCCCGGGCGGGCGAAGTGATGGCCGGTCGCGGCCGTCATCAGGCCGGGGTTGATGCCGCAGAAGAGGACGCGGAGGCCGTCCGCGACCACATCGGGCACGATGCGGTCACGGGCGGCCTCGAGGTCGGCGGCGGTGAGCCGCGGCATCCCCTTGGTCGTCCGCGTCAGAGGATCGCGCCCGGCGCGTAGCCGGCCGCCTCCGGACGCTCCTTCACGATCTCCTCGATCCGCGCGACCACAGTCGCCACCTGGTCGGCCGCGGCGCCGGTGAAGGACAGCTTGTCGGCCATCAGCGCGTCGAGCTGCGCCCGGTCCAGCGGGATGCGCTCGTCCGCGGCGAGCTTGTCCAGAAGTTCGTTGCGCTCGGCGCCCTGCTCACGCATCGCGAGCGCCGAGGCCACCGCGTTCTCCTTGATGGCCTCGTGCGCGAGCTCGCGGCCCACGCCCGCGCGCACCGCGCCCATCAGCACCTTCGTCGTGGCGAGGAAGGGCAGATAGCGGTCCAGCTCACGTGAGACGACCGCCGGGAACGCGCCGAACTCGTCGAGCACCGTCAGGAACGTCTCCAGGAGACCGTCGAGCGCGAAGAACGCGTCCGGCAGGGCGACCCGGCGTACCACCGAGCAGGAGACGTCGCCCTCGTTCCACTGGTCGCCCGCGAGCTCGCCGGTCATCGAGGCGTAGCCGCGGAGGATCACCATGAGGCCGTTGACGCGCTCGCACGAACGAGTGTTCATCTTGTGCGGCATCGCCGACGAGCCGACCTGGCCCGGCTTGAAGCCCTCGGTCACCAGCTCGTGGCCGGCCATCAGCCGGATGGTCTTGGCGAGCGAGGAGGGAGCGGCCGCCAGCTGCACCAGCGCCGTGACGACCTCGTAGTCGAGGGAGCGCGGGTAGACCTGGCCGACCGAGGTGAAGGCCTGCGAGAAGCCGAGGTGCTGCGCGATGCGCTGCTCCAGGTCCGCGAGCTTCCCGGCGTCGCCGCCCAGCAGGTCGAGCATGTCCTGGGCGGTGCCCACCGGGCCCTTGATGCCGCGCAGCGGGTAGCGGGTCAGCAGCTCCTCGACGCGGCCGTACGCCACCAGCAGCTCGTCGGCGGCCGTCGCGAAGCGCTTGCCGAGGGTGGTCGCCTGCGCGGCGACGTTGTGCGAGCGGCCGGCCATGACCAGCTCGCCGTACTCGCCGGCGAGCTTGCCGAGCCGCGCGAGGACGGAGACCGTGCGGTCGCGCATGAGCTCAAGGGAGAGCCGGATCTGCAGCTGCTCGACGTTCTCCGTCAGGTCGCGCGAGGTCATGCCCTTGTGGACGTGCTCGTGTCCCGCGAGGGCGTTGAACTCCTCGATCCGCGCCTTGACGTCGTGCCGCGTGACCTTCTCACGCTCCGCGATCGAGCCGAGGTCGACCTGGTCGACGACCAGCTCGTAGTCGGCGATCACGCCGTCCGGCACCTCGATCCCGAGGTCCTTCTGCGCACGCAGCACGGCGAGCCAGAGCTGACGCTCCAGCTTCACCTTCTGCTCGGGGGACCACAGAGTGGCGAGCTCGGCCGAGGCATAGCGGCCGGCGAGGACGTTCGGGATGCGGGGCTTGGCAGACGCAGTCACGTGGACGAATTCTACTGGCGATTCGTGCAGGCCAGCGCACGGCCCCGATTCGTCGGAAACTACGAAGACGTACGGGGCCGTCTTTGCGGGGCCCGATCCGGGCCCCGGCCCATCGACGGCCTAGGCGATCGGACCCTCGTACGGCAGCAGCTCGGGCCGCTTCGGCGGGAGGCCGTCGCCGGAGGAGCGGCCCGTGAGACGGCGGCCGATCCACGGCAGGAGGTGCTGCCGGGCGAACCTCACGTCGGCGATCCGCCGCGTCGCCCAGTTCGGCGGCACGGGGGCCGGCAGCGGAGCCCGCCAGTCGTCCTCGGGCTCGTACCCGAGGGTCTGCCACACCGCCTCGGCCACCCGGCGGTGTCCTTCGGGCGTCAGGTGCAGCCGGTCCACGTCCCACATCCGCTGATCGGACAGGGCGGGTACGCCGTACAGGTCGACCACGAGCGCGCCGTGTCGCGCCGCGAGTGTGTCGATGCAGTCGAACAGCTCTTCCATGCGGGGGCGGAACCGCTCCAGTACGGGGCCGGTGCGGCCCGGGCTGCGCATCAGCACGAGCTGTTCGCAGTTCGGGGCGAGGCGCTCCACGGCCTCTTCCAGCAGCCCGCGGACACGGCCCATGTCGCACTTGGGGCGGAGCGTGTCGTTGAGGCCGCCCACCAGGGTGACGACGTCCGCCTGCATCGCGGCGGCCGCGTCCACCTGCTCCTCGACGATCTGGCCGATGAGCTTGCCGCGCACGGCGAGGTTGGCGTAGCGGAAGCCGGGCGTATGGGCCGCCATCCGTGCCGCCAGGAGATCGGCCCAGCCGCGGTACGAGCCGTCCGGGAGTAGGTCCGACATGCCCTCGGTGAAGCTGTCGCCTATCGCGACGAGGCTTGTGTGTTTTGTGTTGATCTCCATGGCGGGAGCGATGCTATCGCGCTCCGCGCGGCCTGCTCGAACCTGTGCCCAGGTACTACGTGAGGGTGCTGTACGTCGTGGTGTTGTGCCCACCCGTTCCGCCCCAGCGGAACGATTGCCCACAACGGTAAAGGCGCGCCCCCGATCGTCAGACCGGCTGGCCGAACAGTTCGCGCAGTACGTCCTCCATGGTCACCAGGCCCGCGAGGCGGCCGTCGGAGCCGAGGACCGCCGCGAGGTGGGTGCGGCTGCCGCGCATCGCGGTCAGGACGTCGTCCAGCGGCGTGGTCTCGCGAACGCGGGCGATGGCCCGCATGTCGCTGATCTGGAAGGGCAGATCGCGCGGCGTCACATCGAGGGCGTCCTTCACGTGCAGGTAGCCGGCGATCCGGCGGCCTGCGTCGACGACGGGGAACCGGGAGAACCCGGACTCCGCCGCGAGCCGCTCGAGCTGCTCGGGGGTGACGCCCACGCGCGCATAGACGAGCCGCTCCAGGGGGAGCACCACGTCGCGTACGGGGCGGCGCCCCAGCTCAAGGGCGTCGTGCAGCCGTTCCCGGGCACGCTCGTCGATGAGCCCCGCCTCACCGGAGTCCTTGACCAGCCGGGCGAGCTCGTCGTCCGAGAACGTCGCCGCCACCTCGCCCTTGGGCTCCACGCGCAACAGCTTCAGCAGGGCGTTCGCGAAGGCGTTGACCGTGAAGATCACCGGGCGCAGAGCCCGGGCCAGCGTCACGAGCGGCGGACCGAGCAGCAGCGCGGTGCGTACGGGTTCGGCCAGCGCGACGTTCTTCGGGATCATCTCGCCGAGCAGCATGTGCAGGTACGTCGCGGCGACCAGTGCGATCACGAACGAGATCGGGTGGATCAGACCGTGGGGAACGCCGACCGCGTCGAACACCGGCTCGAGCAGATGCGCGATCGCGGGCTCCGCGACCACACCCAGCACCAGGGTGCACAGCGTGATGCCGAACTGCGCGGCCGCCATCAGCGCCGACACATGCTCCAGTCCCCACAGCACGCTGCGTGCGCGCAGGCTGTGCTGTTCACGGCGCGCACTCCGCTCCGCGTACTCCTCGATCTGGCTGCGCCGGACCGAGATCAGCGCGAACTCGGCGCCCACGAAGAAGGCGTTGACGACCAGCGTCGCCAGGGCGATCAGCAGCTGGACGGCGGTCATCGTCCCTCCTCCGTGTCATCGGTGTGCGCCGGCGCGTGCAGCAGCACGCGGGCGGCCCGTCGGCCCGAGGCGTCGACCACGTCGAGCCGCCACCCGTCGACCTCGACCCGGTCGCCGACCTTCGGGATCCGGCCGAGCTCGGCGGCGACCAGCCCGGCGAGCGTCTCGTACGGGCCCTCGGGCGCCCGCAGCCCGACGCGTTCGAGCTGGTCGGTACGGGTGGCGCCGTCGGCCGAGTACAGCTCGCGACCGTCCTCGTCCGTCCCGGCGGGGGCCAGGTCGGGCGTCTCGTGCGGGTCGTGCTCGTCGCGGACCTCGCCGACGACCTCCTCGACGATGTCCTCCAGCGTGGCGACGCCGGCCGTGCCGCCGTACTCGTCGATGACCACGGCCATGGTGCGCTTGCCCGAGAGCCGGTCGAGGAGCCGGTCCACGGTCAGCGACTCGGGTACGAACAGGGGCTCTCGCATCACTTCGGTGACGTGCGTGCGCGCACGGCTCTCGGCCGCCACGGCCAGCACGTCCTTGATGTGGACGATTCCGATGACCGAGTCGAGGCTGCCGCGGTAGACCGGGAAGCGGGACAGGCCGGTCGCGCGGGTCGCGTTGGCGACGTCCTCGCAGGTCGCCTGGGCCTCGAGCGCGATGACCTGCACGCGCGGCGTCATCACGTTCTCCGCGGTGAGATCGGCGAGGTTGAGCGTCCGTACGAAGAGCTCGGCGGTGTCGGCCTCCAGCGCTCCCTCCTTGGCGGAGTGCCGGGCCAGGGCGACCAGCTCCTGGGGCCCGCGGGCGGAGGCGAGCTCCTCCGCGGGCTCGATGCCGAGGCGGCGCACCGCGTGGTTCGCGGTGTTGTTCAGATGCGCGATGAACGGGCGGAACGCGGCGCTGAACCAGCGCTGCGGATTGCCCACGGCTTTGGCGACCGTGAGCGGCGAGGAGATCGCCCAGTTCTTGGGCACCAGCTCGCCGACGACCATCAGGAAGATCGTCGACAGGGCCGTGCCGAGGACCAGGGCCGCGGAGGAGGCGACGCTCCGGGAGATGCCGAGGGCCTGGAGCGGGCCTGTGATCAGCTTGGCGATGGACGGCTTGGCGAGCATACCGACGACCAGGTTGGTGACGGTGATGCCGAGCTGGGCGCCGGACAGCTGGAAGGTGAGGTTCCGCACGGCCTTCAGGGCACCGGCGGCGCCGCGCTCACCCCGCTCCACGGCGCGTTCGAGTTCGCTGCGCTCCACAGTGGTGAGCGAGAACTCCGCTGCGACGAACGCGCCGCAGGCCAAGGAGAGCAGCACGGCCACGGCGAGCAGGAGCACTTCGGTCATCGGGTCACCTCCGTCCCATGGTCAGCCAGGGCCGGGGGCAGTGCGCGATGTGTGGTACTGGGAGGCTCGCCCATGGGCGGACGCTCACACCTTTCCGAGGAGGCGAATGTTCCACCCATGGTAAAGGATCGGCAAAGTGGCGGGCGTGTGATCTTGGCGATCCTCATGGGCGGGCCTCCTGAGGGCGAGCCCGGACGAGGCTCCAGTGAGCGTCGGGCGCGCGGCGCCGCCTCAGCCGGCGAGTGGCTTGACCCAGCGCCGCCACCGCTCCTCGGGTGCGTACCCCGCCGCCCGCCAGGCATGGTGCGCCGTCTCGTTCCGCTGCAGCACCATCGCGTCGCCGCGGCGGCCTCCGAGGCGTACGAACCGCTCCTCCGCGGCGGCCAGCAGCGCCGAGCCCACGCCCCGGCGGCGCTTCTCCGGGTGCACGGCCAGCCGGTACAGATGGCATCGCCAGCCGTCGAACCCGGCGATCACCGTGCCCACCAGTGCCCCGTCCTGCTCGGCGATGATCAGGGCATCGGGATCGCGGGCGACGAGCCTCTCGACTCCGTCGCGGTCGTCGCTGATGCTCGTGCCCTCGGCCGCCATCTTCCAGAAGGCCAGCACCGCGTCGAGGTCCTCGGGCGCAGCGGCCCGGATATGAAGATCACTCATGATCGACATCCCATCACCGCGCCCGCTCCGGCGTCGAAGCATTTCCGTCATGCGGACCGGCGACCGCGATCACTCCTCACGCAACCGCTCGATCACCGCCCCGAACGCCTCCATGTTCGGCTCCAGAACGGTCAGGTAGGTAAAGCCGTACCGCTCGCGCTGTGCCCGCAGCTGGGCGGTGATCTGCTCCGGGGTGCCGACCGTCACGATCGGCAGAGCGAGCACCTGTTCCTCGGTGAGATGAGGCATGTGCGGCAGAACGTCCTGCACTGCGGCTCGCCGGTCTTCCGTGACGGCGACGACTTGAAGGAGCAGGTTCAGCTCGGCGGGCTCGGACCGTCCGGCGGCGAGGCGCCGGTACGTCGCCACGCGGTCGTCGAGCTCCTCGGCGGTGATCGCGGCGAGCGTCCCGGCGGTGCTGCCCGGTACCGAGCGCGCCCCGGTGAACGCCGCCATGTCCGCGTGTTCGGCGGCGAGCTTCAGCATCCGGTCGCCGTTGGCGCCGATCAGGATCGGCACCCGCGGCTTCTGCACCGGCTGCGGCTGGAACTCTGCGGAGCTCAGCAGTCGGTCCAGCTCCTCGACGGTGCGCCGCAGATGGTCGACGCGCTCGCCCGGCGACCCGAACGGCAGTCTCGCGGTGTCGTGCTCCGCCGGGACGTAGCCGGTACCGAGCCCCAGTTCGAGCCGACCGCCGGTCAGGGCGTCAGTCGTGGCCACCTCCCGGGCCAGCAGGGTGGGATTCCAGAAGCCCGCGTTCAGCACGAACGTGCCGACCCGCGGCCGCTCGGTGGCCTCGGCGGCGGCGACCAGCGCGGGGAACGGCGCCGGAAGGCCCAGATGGTCGGGGATCAGGATCACGTCGTATCCGAGCTCTTCGGCCCTGCGGCATTTCTTGCGCCATTCGTCCCCGGAGGGGGAACTGAGCAGGTTGACACCGAAACGGAACGGCCGCGCCATGAACTCTCCTCACTCACAGGTCACTTGACGACTCATAGGTGACTTGAGGGCTGATCGGGCGTACTGGTCGATGGGGGGCGATCGAGTACATCACTCGTGCGCGATGGCCGCCAGCACATTCATGCGCGAGGCGCGCAGCGCGGGCAGGAGGGCCGCCACGATGCCGACGACCGCCGAGCCCACCACGACGGCGACGACCGTGCCCCAGGGGATCGCGAACGCCGTCATGCCCTCGAGCGCCAGCACCTGCTGAATGGCGACGCCCCACACCAGCCCCAGACCCAGTCCCAGCACCGCGCCGAACACCGCGATCACCACCGACTCCAGCCGGATCATCCGGCGCAGCTGGCGGCGGCCGAGGCCGATGGCGCGCAGCAGCCCGATCTCACGGGTGCGCTCGACGACCGACAGCGCAAGGGTGTTGACGACCCCGAGCACCGCGATGATGATCGCCAGCCCGAGCAGCGCGTACACGAGATAGAGCATCACCGCGATCTGGTCGTGGACCAGGTCCTTGTAGTCGGCCTGGTCACGCACCTGGACCTGCGGATACGGGTCGAGTGCCGTGTCGAGCCGGGCGCGCAGGGTGCCGGGGTCCGTGCCCGCGGCTGCGTTCACGTAGAGCGCGGACTCCTGACCGCCGGGGACGTACTTCTCCAGCGTGCCGAGGCCCATGAAGAGCCCGCCCTGCATGCCGAAGCTGTCCGAGCCGCTCTGATCGGTGAGCGCCGCCACCGTCAGATCGGCCGTCCGGCCGGCCGGGAACCGCACCGGGAGTGTGGCGCCGACGCGCACGCCGTGCTCCTTGGCGAAGTCCCCGTCCATCGCGATGCTTCCGGGCGCGAGGGCGGCGGCGGTGTCCCCTTCGGCGTACGTGATGTGGGCGACGTCGTCGAGTTGCGCGTCGTAACCCGAGGCCGTGGACTCGACCCGCTTGCCGTCCGGCAGCCGCACCGCGAGCGGCGCGAAACGCTGGCGCACGACCAGGCCCGCCCCCTCGGTGGCGCGCACCTTGTCGGTGATCTCCTTCGGGAACGGCGTGAAATTGGTGTTCTGCACGATGAAGTCGGCGCCCAGCGTCTTGTCGATCTGCTGGTCGAAGGACTTGGTCATCGACGCGCTCGCCACCGACATGCCGCCCACCAGGGCGAGCCCCACCATCAGCGCCGCCGCCGTGGCGCCGGTGCGGCGCGGGTTGCGCAGCGCGTTGCGCTGGCTCATCCGGCCGACCGGCCCGAAGAGCGCGGGGAAGGCGCCGCCGAGCACGCGGATCAGCGGACGTACGAGCAGCGGGCCGGCGATCACGGTGGCGATCAGGGTGAGCACGACACCGAGCCCGAGCAGCGGTGCGGCCTGCCCGGTCTTCCCGGCCGCCGCGCATCCCACGAGGGCGGCGGCGCCGGCCGCGGCGAACACCGAACCCAGCACCGCCCGCAGCCTGAGAGGCCGCCCCACATCGGCGATCTCGGCGTCGGCCAGGGCCGCCATCGGCGACACCCGCGCGGCCCTGCGGGCCGGAAGGTACGCCGCGACGAACGTGACGCCGACCCCGACGACGTATGCGGCGACGGGTGTGCCCCAGCCGATTACCATCTCGGTGGACTTCAGGTTCATGCCGATCTGACTCATCAGCGCGATCAGCCCGAAGGCGAGCCCGATGCCGACGGCCAGGCCCACTGTCGAACTGACCAGCCCCAGCAGCAGGGCCTCGGTGAGCACGGACCGGCGCACCTGCCGCCGGTCGGCGCCCAGCGCACGCAGCAGCCCCAGCTCGCGCGTGCGCTGGGCGATCAGCATCGAGAAGGTGTTGACGATCAGGAAGACACCCACGAGCACGGCGATGCCGGCGAAGCCGAGCATGACGTACTTGATGACGTCGAGGAATCCGCCCAGCTGGGCCGCGGAGGACTCGGCCTCCTCGCCCGCGGTCTTCAGCTCGTACGCCGATCCCAGCACGCCCGCGATGCGCGCCTTGAGCTCCTTGTCACTCACGCCGGGGGCCGCGTCCACGGAGATGCTCGTGGCCGCGTCCTTGCTGCCCAGCAGCTTGGTCTGCGCGGTCGGGGTGTCGAGGAAGACCAGCGCGGCGCCCGGGTTGGTGGTGGTGAACGTGGCGATGCCGACGACCTCGACCTTGAAGGAGCCGGGCGCGGCCAGCACGGTGAGCGTGTCACCGATGCGCACGTGCTTCTTGTCGGCGGTGTCCGCGTCGAGCAGCGCCTCGCCAGGGCCTCGCGGCGCATGACCCGAGGTCAGTTCGACCGGGCTGCGCTCCGTCACGTACCAGTTGGTGGCGATGGTGGGGGCGCCCGTGGTCGGGCCCACGGGTTCGTTCCTGTCGTCGACGACCGTGATGTTCTCGACCTCGGCGTCGACATGGGCCGAGGCGACTCCGTCGACCTTCGCCACCCGGTCCACGAGGTCCGCCGGCACGGTCGGAGTGCTTCCCGAGGGCACGGCCTCGTCTAGGTCCTCCTTCGGGCCCACCTTCACATCGGCGGCGGTGGACGCGAAGAGCCGGTCGAACGTGCGCGACACCGTGTCCGAGAAGATCAGGCTGCCCGACACGAACGCCACCGACAGCACGATGGCCAGCGCCGAGAGCACCAGCCGCCCCTTGTGCGCGAGGAAACTCCTGAGCGTCGCCTTCAGCACGGATGCCCGCCTCAGTCCTTGCGCAGGGGATCGAGTTCGTCGCCGGGGCGGCCCGGCGACGGAGTGGTGTCGAGGCCGCCTGGCTGCGCGCCTCCGCCGGAGAAGAGACGCAGGCGTTCCAGTACGGCCTCCGCCGTGGGCTCCGGCATCTCGTCGACGATCCGGCCGTCCGCGAGGAACAGCACCAGATCGGAGTGGGCCGCAGCGCCGGGATCGTGGGTCACCATCACGACGGTCTGACCGAGCTGGTCCACCGCCTCGCGCAGAAAGCCCAGTACCTCCAGGCCCGCGCGTGAGTCGAGGTTGCCCGTGGGTTCGTCCGCGAAGATCAGTTCGGGCCGCGAGGCGAGCGCCCGCGCGCATGCCACGCGCTGCTGCTGTCCGCCGGACAGCTGCGCGGGCCGGTGCCCCAGGCGGTCGCGCAGCCCCAAGGTGTCGATGACCTGGTCGAGCCAGGCGCGGTCGGGGGTGCGGCCCGCGATGTCCATCGGCAGCGTGATGTTCTCGGCTGCGTTGAGGGTCGGGATGAGGTTGAACGACTGGAAGACGAAGCCGATCCGGTCCCTGCGCAGCCGCGTCAGATCGCGGTCCTTGAGGCCGGTGATCTCGGTGTCGCCGAGCCACACCTGGCCCGCGGAGACCGTGTCGAGCCCCGCCAGGCAGTGCATCAGCGTCGACTTTCCGGAGCCGGAGGGGCCCATGACCGCCGTGAAGCGTCCGCGTGCGATGTCGACGTCGACCGAGTCGAGGGCGAGCACCGTCGTCTCGCCGGATCCGTACGCCTTGGTCAGAGCTCGGGCGCGGGCGGCGACCCCGTCGGCGTCCGCGCGGTCTGGAGCCGTGTCTGCAGCCGGTGTGGACAAGGCCGCCTCCTGTCGTGGCCGTCCGTTTCTCATAGGTCCACAGAGCGTAGTGTGATGCGGTGAAGACGCGGTATCCCTCCGAGGTCGGTCTCCCGGAGGTGCATGTAAGGGGCACTGTTATCTGCCCTTGCCGGTTATCTGCCCTTGCCGGTGCTAGCAAAGGCGCGCTAGCTTCGAGGCATGGCCAAGACCCAGTTGAACGTACGCGTGGACGAGGGCACCGCACGGGCCGCACGTGAACGCGCACTCGCGCGCGGGATGAGCGTGAACCGCTACATCGAAGAACTGGTCAGACAGGACACCGGCGAGGTCGGACACACCTTCGTGGAGGCCGCCGCCGACTTCATGAAGCAGTACGAATCTGTCTTCGCGGAGGAGTTCGGCCCGGAGCGTGAAGGTCGTCGCTGAGCCGTTGAACGTGAAGATCGATCTTGCCTGGCTCCTCATGATCGCCGAACAGAAGACTCCCGGAGACCCCCAGGTCACCGACTGGGGCGCCCTCGTCGCCGCCGTCAGCCGGCACGAGGCGGAGATCTTCGGCATGCCCGTCTACGACAACCCGCACGCACGGGCCGCCTCGCTCCTCCAGCTCCTGCTGCACGTCCCGGCGCTCGAACGCTCCAACGCGCTGTTCGCGTCGGCCGTCGCGTACGCCTATCTCGTCGCGAGCGGCCTCAAGGTCGTCACATCGCCCGAGCAGGTCCGCGACCTGGCCAAGCTGGTGAAGAGCGGCGACGCGACCCTGCACGACATCGAGGCCGAACTGCGCCAGTGGAGCCTCTAGGCCCTGTCGTCAAATTCCCGCCTGCCTCGCGGCGCCTGGCACGCACGGCCTAGGCACCTGTCGTCGAACGCGCCGCCTACTCCTCGTCGTTGACGAGCGGGCGGTGTGCGCTGCCCAGGAAGCAGTACGAACTGGGCAGCCGCGGACCTTTAGCCGGCACCAGCACTCGGCGGTACGGCCCGAGTTCGAACCCGGCCGCCCGCAGTGAGCCGATGGGATCCCTCCCCACATGGCAGCCGCCGAACAGCACCGGCCACACGGTGCCGTCGAGGGCTCGCTGGACCGCCGCCATCGCCGGGCCGCCGCCCCGCCCGTGCTCGAAGAACCTCAGCTCACCCCCGGGCCGCAGCACTCTGCGGATCTCGGCGAGCGCCCGCGGCACGTCCCGCACGCTGCACAGCACGAGTGACACGACCGCAGCGTCGTACGCCTCGCTCTTGACGGGCAGCGCCTCGGCCGCGCCGGGCACCACGTCGACCGGCACGTCGGCGCGCCGGGCCGCGGTCATCGCCAACTGCCTCAGTACACGTTCCGGTTCGATGGCCACGACCTCGGACACCGCCTGCGGATACCGCGCGAAGTTGAGGCCGTTGCCCGCCCCGATCTCGATGACCCGGCCGCTCAGCCCGGCGAGCAGCTCCTCCCGGTGCGGCCCGACCGAAGCCTCGGCCGCCACGCTGAACTTCGCGTAGAAACGGGCGAAGAGGGGATGGTGTACGGCATCCTTCGACGCCCTGACGGAACGCTGCGGCATGGAGACCTCCTCGCGCGGACGGGCCGTTACGCCGATTGTGCCCCGTGGCTGCGGCCTTGGCGCCGGGCGCGCGGGTGCAACCCGCGCGCCCGGTTGCCGGACGGCCGGCCCCTGACGCCGCTCACCCGCCGAGAACGCTCAGGTCGACCCGGGCGAGGCGCTCGGGATCGGTGAGGATGTCGATGGCGGTGATCCTGGCGTCCTGGATGGTGAACGCCATGACCGACAGCGTCCGGCCCTCCGCCACCGCGACCACGCCGGGGACGCCGTTGACCAGCGCAGGAAGCGCGGTTTCGGCGTACCGGGCGAACGTGATCGCCTGAGCGGCGACCTCGGACGCCCCGCGGCGGATGAGGCTGGGGCGCAGTGCGCCGCCGTCGGAGCGTGCCACGACCTCCGGGTCGAGGACGGTGACGAGGGCGTCGAAGTCTCCGCCGCGGGAGGCCGCGAGGAAGGCGTCCACGATCGTGCGCAGACGTGCCAGGTCGGTGCCGGGAGCGGGTGCCGCGCCCTGGACGCGGCGGCGGGCACGACTGGCGAGCTGCCGGGTGGAGGCGGAGGTGCGGCCGAGGACGGGGGCGATCTCGTCGAAGGGCACGGCGAACATGTCGTGCAGCACGAAGGCGAGGCGCTCGGCGGGGGTCAGGGTGTCCAGGACGACGAGCAGGGCGATACCGACGGAGTCGGCCAGGAGTATCTGCTGCTCGGGGTCGAGGCCGTCCGGGGCACTGACGATCGGGTCGGGAAGGCGGACGACCTGTCCGTCCTGGTCGTGCAGCGCCTCCTCGCGCCGTGCGGTGCGCGAGCGCAGCATGTCCAGGCACACGCGGCCGACCACGGTGGTCAGCCAGCCACCCAGGTTCTCCACCGCGGCGACATCGGCGCGGTTCAGCTTGAGCCAGGCCTCCTGTACGGCGTCGTCCGCCTCGCTGAGCGAGCCCAGCATGCGGTAGGCCACCGCCCGTAGATGGGAGCGGTGCGCTTCGAACTGCTCCGCGAGTAATTCTTTCTCGCTCACCTGTCACATCCCCGTTTCCGGATCCGTCAGTGCAGTGAAGGACGATAACCCGCCGGGGCGACAGGCACCGGCCGCCCGAGAGATGGAGAACCACACCGTGAACGCTCGGATGAAGAACCCCGCGATGGTCCTGCCCGACGCCATGAAGGGGATCCAGAACCTCTACAAGGCCATGCACCAGGGCGGTGTCCCGCAGCAGATCCTGGAGCTGGTCCATCTGCGCGCCAGCCAGATCAACGGCTGCAGCGCGTGTGTGTACGCCGGTGTGGCGAGCGCCAGGAAGGCCGGCGAGAGCGACGAGCGCCTCCACCAGGTCGCGGCCTGGCGCGAGGCCCCCTTCTTCACGGACGCCGAGCGCGCCGCGCTGGCCCTCACCGAGGCCGCGACGCGGCTCGCCGACCGCTCAGGGCAGGCTGTGCCCGACGCCGTCTGGGACGAGGCCGCCGACCACTTCGACGAGCAGCAGCTCGCCGCCATCATCCTCATGATCGCCACGACGAACTTCTTCAACCGCCTCAACGCCACCGTCCAGGAGCCGGCCGGCACGACATGGACCTGAGCTGCCGAGACCGCCCTTCGGGCTCGTCCTCAACCGCCGGACGGGCTGGAGGATTCAGCCCTGTCGCGCCGATGCGTCCGACGGCGTGGGGCGCCCCGGTGCCTGCCCCGCCGTGAACGCCGCCGCGTCCCATGTTCCGCCCAGCCGCGGCGCCAGCCATGTCGGCGCCGCGGCGCGGAAGGCGGCGGGCGGGCGGGCCGCGGCCCCGGCCGGTACCGCACCCAGCAGCGGGGCCCCCGCCACGGCGGGCAGATCCGCGAGGTTGCAGCGGGCGGCGAGGTCCGGGCGGCTCGGCCACGAGCCCACGACCACCCCGGCGCAGGTGAGACCCCGTGCGCGCAGCGCCTCGGCCGTCAGCGCCGTCGTGTTGAGCGTGCCGAGTCCGGCGGCCGCGACCACCAGGACCGGCGCGGCCAGCAGCCGTGCCGCGCCAGCCAGCGTCGAACCCGCGTCATCGAGCCGTACGAGCAGGCCGCCCGCTCCCTCGACCAGCACCAGGTCGTGTTCGGCGGCCAGCTTCTCCGCCGCCTCGGCGATCTCGGCCACCCGGACCGGCGGGAGTCCTGACCGCCGGGCCGCCGTGTCCGGGGCCAACGGCTCGGGATACCGGGCCAGCTCGGTCGCCGTGACGTGACCCGCCAGGCGCACCACCTCGTCGACGTCGCCCGGCTCACCCGGTGCGACGCCGGTCTGGGCGGGCTTGAGCACGGCGACGGACCGCCCGGCGGCCAGCGCGGCAGCCGCCACCGCGGCCGTCGTCACCGTCTTGCCGATCTCGGTGCCCGTCCCCGTCACCACAAGAACCGTCATGTCGTTCCCACGCACCCTTCTCCCGCTCGAACGTGCCTCGCCGCCCGCTCAGCCCGTCACCGTCCTCCGGCCCTGCGGCCGGTTCGGCCTGTTCTGCCGGCCGCTCAACCCGCCGCCGCGGCCGCGCACACCGCCCGGCCGATCCGTGCGAGGTCCTCGTCGCCCGTGACGTACGGCGGCATCGTGTAGACGAGGTCCCGGAACGGCCGCAGCCAGACGCCCTCCGCCACCGCGGCACGGGTCGCCGCGTCCATGTCCACCTCGTGGTCCAGCTGTACGACGCCGATCGCCCCGAGGACGCGTACGTCCCGCACGCCCGGCAGCCCCGCGGCCGCCGACAGACCCTCGCGCAGGCCCGCCTCGATGCGCTTCACCTCGGTCGCCCAGTCCTGCCCGAGCAGTAGGTCGATCGACGCGCAGGCCACCGCGGCCGCGAGCGGGTTGCCCATGAACGTCGGCCCGTGGGCGAGCACCGGCACCTCGCCCCGCGAGATCCCGTCCGCCACGCGGGAGGTGCACAGCGTCGCCGCCATCGTCATGTATCCGCCGGTCAGCGCCTTGCCCACGCACATCACGTCCGGGGTGACCCCGGCCTGCTCCGCCGCGAACAGCGTGCCCGTGCGCCCGAAGCCGGTCGCGATCTCGTCGAACACCAGCAGCACGCCGTGCGCGTCGCACGCCTCGCGCAGCACGCGCAGATACGCGGGGGAGTGGAACCGCATCCCGCCCGCGCCCTGCACCACCGGCTCCACGATCACCGCGGCGAGTTCGTCGGCATGCCGCGCGATCAGCTCGCGGAGGTGATCGGCGTAACGATCCTCGTACGCGACAGGCGGTGCGTCGGCGAAGATCTGGCGCGGCAGCACGCCCGACCACAGCTCGTGCATGCCGCCCTCGGGGTCGCACACCGACATCGGCTGCCAGGTGTCGCCGTGGTAGCCGCCGCGCCACGTCAGCAGCCGATGCTTGTCAGGCCGGCCCAGCGAACGCCAGTACTGCAGGCACATCTTGACGGCGACCTCGACCGAGACGGAGCCGGAGTCCGCGAGGAAGACGTGCTCCAGGCCGTCCGGTGACATGTCGACAAGTCGCTTGGTCAGTCGTACGGCGGGCTCGTGGGTCAGCCCGCCGAACATCACATGGCTCATCCGGCCGAGCTGATCGCGTACGGCCTCGTTCAGCACGGGGTGGTTGTAGCCGTGGATCGCGGACCACCAGGACGACATCCCGTCGACCAGTTCACCCGAACCGTCCGCCATCGTCAGCCGGACCCCGCTCGCCGACTCCACGACGAGCGGTTCCTGGCGGCCCGGCATGGGCCCGTACGGATGCCAGACGTGCTGCCGGTCGAGTGCCAGCAGCTCGCGTACGGGCAGCTCAGGCATTGGGCGCGAGATCCGTTCCGGCGCCCCGGCGGCGGACCGCCACCAGATCCGTACGCGCCTCGGGAACGGACGCCTCCGCCTGGCCCGGCCCCTCGCACGGGGCGCACGCGCCGCCTTCGTGGGATCCGCAGCCCGCGGACTCGTGGGAACCGCACCCCGCGGCGGCCCGGTGCTCCGGCAGCGTCACCGTGTCCGCGCCCTCGACCTCGAACCCGGCGTCCGCGATCATCTCCAGGTCCGCCTTGCCCGCCTGGCCCTCGCTGGTCAGGTAGTCGCCGAGGAAGATCGAGTTGGCCAGATGCAGCGCGAGCGGCTGCATCGTGCGCAGATGGACCTCGCGGCCGCCCGCGATGCGCACCTCCACGTCGGGGCAGACGAACCGGACCATGGCGAGGATGCGCAGACAGCGCTGCGGCGTGAGGTTCCACTCCTTCGCGAGCGGCGTGCCCTCGAAGGGGATCAGGAAGTTGACCGGCACCGAGTCGGGGTCGAGTTCGCGCAGCGAGAAGACCACGTCCACCAGGTCCTCGTCCGACTCGCCCATGCCCGCGATCAGCCCCGAGCAGGCCGACAGCCCGGCCGCGTGGGCCTTCTGCACGGTGTCGACGCGGTCGGCGTAGGTGTGCGTCGTGGTGATCTCGCCGTACGTCCCCTCGGACGTGTTCAGGTTGTGGTTGTAGGCGTCGGCGCCCGCCGTCCGCAACCGCTCCGCCTGTCCGTCGGAGAGCAGCCCGAGGCAGGCGCACACCTCGACGCCCTCGTTCTGCTCCTTGATCGTCTCGATGGTCTGCGACACTCGGTCGACGTCCCGGTCCGTCGGGCCCCGGCCGCTCGCCACCAGGCAGACGCGCTTGGCGCCGCCCGCGACTCCGGCGGCCGCCGCCTGCGAGGCCTCGTCGGGCTTCAGCCAGGTGTACTTGAGGATGTCCGCCTTCGAGCCGAGCCGCTGCGAGCAGTACGAGCAGTCCTCAGGGCACAGGCCCGACTTGAGGTTGACCAGGTAGTTGAGTTTCACCCGCCGCCCGAACCAGTGCCGGCGCACCTTGCCGGCCGCGGCCACTACGTCGAGGAGTTCGTCGTCGGAGGTGGCCAGCACGGCCAGCGCCTCGTCGCGGGTCGGCAGGTCGCGCCGAAGCCCCTTGTCCACCAGCGTGTTCAGCAGGTCCATGGCGCTGATCCTGACGCACGCCGCCGCCTGGGCCAAGGAGGTTTCGTACAACAGAGGCCGTTCGAGGTGTGGGTATTGCCACACCATGACCTCGGGGCCGCACCGCTAGTGTCTGTGCACTGCCTACAAAACGACATGGCGCCGGAGGACCTCCATGGCGAGAACGCCGTTCGACTGGCTGGACGAGCAGGCGGACGTCCGCCGCCGGGCCGGGCTCGTACGCACCCTGCGGCCGCGCCCGGCCGACTCGCCACTCCTCGATCTGGCGAGCAACGACTACCTGGGCCTGGCCCGCCACCCCGAGATCACCGAGGCCGCGGCCGCCGCGGCCCGCCGCTGGGGCGGGGGCGCCACCGGTTCCCGGCTGGTCACCGGCTCCACCGAGCTCCATGCCGAACTCGAACGGGAACTGGCCGACTTCTGCGGATTCGAGTCGGCTCTGGTGCTGTCGTCCGGATACGCCGCCAATCTCGCTGCGGTCACCGCGCTCGCCCCCCACGGCTCGCTGATCGTGTCGGATGCGGGCAACCACGCCTCGCTGATCGACGGCTGCAGGCTCGCCCGAGGCGCGGTGCAGGTCGTGCCGCACGGCGACACCGAGGCCGTACGCAAGGCACTCGACGCCCATCAGGGTCCCGCGGTCGCCGTGTCCGACTCGGTGTTCTCGGTGGACGGCGACGCGGCGCCCCTCGCTCAACTCGCCGAATTCTGCCGGGAGTTCGGGTCAGGTCTGATCGTCGACGACGCGCACGGACTGGGCGTACTGGGCGACGGCGGCCGGGGCGCGCCGCATGCGGCCGGGCTCGCGGGCGCGGGCGACGTCGTCGTGACCGTCACTCTCTCCAAGTCCCTCGGCAGCCAGGGCGGCGCCGTCCTCGGGCCCGCCAGGGTGATCGACCACCTCGTCAACGCCGCCCGTACCTTCATCTTCGACACCGGCCTGGCCCCCGCGGCCGCCGGAGCCGCGCTCGCCGCGCTGCGTCTGCTGCGCCGTGAACCGGAGCGCGGCGCACGCGCCCACGAGGTCGCGTCCACCCTGCACGACTTGCTGACTGCCGAGGGCCTGCAGGCGGTACGCCCGGACGCGGCCGTCGTCTCCGTGCGTGCCCCGTCGCCCGAACTGGCCGTGCGGTGGGCCGCGGACTGCCGCGGCGCCGGGCTCGCGGTGGGCTGCTTCCGGCCCCCGTCCGTGCCCGACGGCATCTCGCGCCTGAGGCTGACCGCCCGTGCGGACCTCACCGATGAGCAGATCGCCGAAGCGGTACGGGTGATCAGCCGCACCGCGCCGCGGCAGCGGTCGGGTGAGTGACGCGGCGGTCCGGTGCCGCCACCCCGTTCGGGGCGGTGACCATGCCGTTCAGGGTCAGGCGTCCGTGGACTGAAGGGTGTCCAGGAAGTTCTTCCAGGCTGTTGCGTGGAAGAGCAGGGCCGGTCCGGCCGGGCGCTTGGAGTCGCGCACGGCGAGCAGCCCGGGCGGCCGGCCGCCGCCGATCTCGGCGGTCTCCACGCAGTTGTTCATTCCCGTGCTGAAGCTGCTGAGCCGCCATGGGCCGCTGTGCAGGGAGGTGCTGGACGGTATGTACCGAGGCAGAGCAGACATGGTGTCTCCTAAGCGCCGTCACATGTCCCGGCGATGAATTCCAATGAGTCCTCGGGCGAAAGTGCCAGTCTCTGAAGCGAGTCGAAGGCGTCGGCGTACGCCTCCAGATCTTCCTTTGCCTCGAGGTAGAGGCTACTCGTCAAGTGGTCGAGAACGACAACATCCAGATCAGAAATGTTCGAAAAAGAGAAGACAACGAAAGGGCCGGTGACCCCTATGTGCTCACCTGCGGTGAACGGCAGTACCTGAAGCCGCACATGGGGCAGCCGGGCCGCTTCCACCAACCGCTCCAACTGCCGCTGCATCACACCCGGCCCGCCCACGGCCCGCCGCAGCACCGCCTCGTCGAGGACGGCGCTCACCTGCAGCGGTGGATCCCTGCGCAGCACCTCCTGCCGGGCCAGCCGCACCTCCACGAGCGCGTCGATCTGCGCATCCGGCGGCCCGCCCAGCGCCGCCCGCGTCACGGCCCGTGCGTAGTCGGGCGTCTGCAGCAGACCCGGAACGACGGTGGTCTCCAGGGTGTGCATACGGACCGCCTGCGACTCGAGGCGGATGAAGTCCCGGTACTCGGGCGGCAGCAGCTCCCGGTAGGCCTGCCACCAGTGCGGACGCCCACCGTCGCCGTCCGAGCCCGCCAGGGCGACGAGCAGGTCACGCAGCGCGGGATCCCGGACCCCGTACGCGTCGAGCAGCAGCGTCACATCCGAGGCCTTCACGCTGCTCCGGCCCGTCTCTATACGGCTCACCTTCGACTGGTGCCAGCCGATGAGCAGGGCCGCCTCACCACTCGTGAGCCCTGCACGGGTACGCAGGGCGCGCAGCTCGGCGCCCAGTTTGCGGCGGCGGACCGCGGTACCGTACTGCATTCCTGTCTCCTCCCTTACCGGCGGTACCAGCCGGTGCATGCGCCGACGGTAGAGGAGCGCCGATGCGGGTCCCAAATACGGTCGCCTCCAGCAGAGTTCACCGCTTCGGGCGACAGATATATGCATATCCAGGTGGATCGCCACCTGTGACCCTCAGGGAGTGGCAGTCTGTCGCGCAGCACCGGACCGGAGCCGTCCCCGAACCATCCGCGACGCGTCTTCAGGCCGGTCCCGGTGGGAAAGGGACGACGCCGCCATGGCAGACCATCAGGAAGCATCCGTCACTCTGCCGAGCGATCCGGCCTCGGTTCCCGCGGCGCGCAAGTACGTCATCGAAGTCCTGGCGGGATGGGGACTGCCGGGCGATGCGGAGGTCGCCGACTCGGTCCGGCTCATCGTGTCCGAGCTCGCCACCAACGCCGTGCAGCACACCTTCGGAGAGTCACCGACGTTCACGGTCGACGTCGAGCTGGAACGCGACGAGCAGTTGCGCATCGGTGTCACCGACAGCCACCCGCGGCTCCCCAGGCGGCTGCCCGCCGCCGTCCAGCAGGACAACGGCCGGGGCCTGGTCATCATCCGCTGGCTCACGGCCGAGTGCGGCGGCCGGCTGTCGGTGCGCCGCACCGCGGAGGGCGGCAAGACCGTGTGGATCGAGCTGCCGTGGGCGACCCCGGTCCAGCAGTGACGCCGGAGCGGCCTCCGCTCACTCTCTGAGGTCTTCCGAAGGCCTGACCTCCTCGTCCTCCTCCGGCATGTCCGCCGCCGTCGCCGCTGCGTGCGCAGGGACCAGCCGGCGGCGGACCACGCGCGGCAGTACGCCCCACAGCCCCACGCACACCAGAAGCGTGCCCGCGCCCGCCAGAAAGCCGCCGACGCGGCCGAGCGTCACGTCCACCACGAGCAGGACCGACCCGGTCAGTGCGAGAGCCAGCACAGCCATGCCGGCCCGTGCCAGGTCCGACGACCACTGCACGATCTGCGGTTTGGCTCGCTGGCGGAACAGCGACCGGTGCAGCGCCGCAGGGGCCATGAACAGGGCGGCGGCCACTACGGCCAGCAGCAGCGTGGTCACGTAGGTGACGCGCTGCAGTGTGTCGAGCGACGGGAAGCGCGGCGTGAACGCGAGCGTCAGCAGGAACGCGAAGAGGAACTGCACGCCCGTCTGCGTGACCCGCAGCTCCTGCAGCAACTCGCTGAAGTTGCGGTCGGCGCGCTCGAAGCGGGTCTCGTGGCGTTCCGGCCCTCCGGAACGGTCCTCAGCCATACCGTGACGAGTGACCTCCTCGGTGCTTCTCACGCGCCCGGCGGGCGGCGGCCGAAGCCGTCCGGCCGCCGCCCGGCCGCGCGATCAGCGCACCCTGCCGTACCAGACGCTCTTCGTCCAGATCTTCTCCAGGCGTACCACGTCCCCGGTCTTGGGCGCATGCCAGATGCGGCCGTTCCCGGCGTAGATGCCGACGTGGTACACGTACCGGCCGGAGTGGAAGAAGACCAGGTCTCCGGGCTGCCGCTGTTTCGCGGACACATGTCGGGTCTTGTTGTACTGCTGGGCCGCGGTGCGCGGCAGCTTCTTGCCTGCGTGCTTGAACGAGTAGACCGTGAGCCCGGAGCAGTCGAACCGATGTGGTCCGGTGGCTCCCCACCGGTACGGCGAGCCCTTCTTGGAAGCCGCGATGTTGAGTGCCTTCGTTGCGACGGTTGCGACCGTCGCGGCATCGGCCTCGGATGCGATGCCCGGAACCACGATGGTGCCGCCCACTGCGGCGAGTGTGAGCGCCGACGCGGTGCCGGCCCGGGCCATCAGCGACGGAAATCGGTTGAGCGCAGTCATGCGCAGCCCTTCGTCAGCCGCCTGTGAAGGATGACCTGTCGGGTTCGGGCAGGCGAAGATGCCCGGCCGCGTGGTGCGGCTTCACCCCAAGGGCCTCCCGGAGTGCTCCGGGCTGCCCGCCGTGCTGGGTCCTCCACTCCTGCCGATCCACAGATGTCGACCTGACATCCGGGCGGCGGCAGGACTCGGCGTCCGCCCGGACCGCCCCGCCGCGGTGGCGGGGGCTTGTCGTCGGAAGGGATCTTCACGCACACAAGGCCCGAAATCCGAGGCGAACCGGCGATGTGTGAAGCTCCTCACCACTCATCCGATCGGGTGGACACGCTGGTGTTCGAATGGATGGCGAAGGGCCCGATGACCGTCGGACCAGCACCGAAGGGTCACATTCCGATCGCCGGGTAGGCGTGTTTCGCAAGTTTGCCGACCGTAAATGTCCACTGCTTGCTACGCCGATCGGGGGTAGCCCGACTGGGCCGTTTCAAGTCCGGTCCGGACGGTCCGGCGAGGCATCACGGTGCGGGCGATGGGAGGGTGAGGGCTCGTCGGATCCGCCGAGGCGTCTGCCGAGGTTCTCTGTCGTGCGTCGTTCAAACGGTCTCGAACCGGCTTCCGTCGCTTCTGATCCCGTATCAATCGCTCCTGGGCGGCGGCACGGTGACCCGCGCCGCGCGGCGTTCCCCGTCCAGGACCCGCAGGGCACGCGCGAGCGTCGGTGTGTGGACCTCGGTCTCTCCCCGCTGGTGCATCAGCGCCAACGCGTCCCGGAGCCCCGCTGCAGCGCCCACCAGGGCCTGGGCGGCACGCAGCCCGCCGTAGGTGTCGTGGGCGCGCGCCGGGTTGATCCTGCCCAGCAGGTCGACCACTTCCAGGTAACGGTCGATCACTTCGCCCTCGGCGCGGGTCAGTGCGGGAAGCGGCGGCAGTTCGGGTGGCAGCATCGGCGGCTCACCTCGCGCCGTACGCCGTGCCCGACGCCTTGCGGCTGGGGATGATCCGGTCCACGAGTCCGTACTCGACGGCCTCCCGCGCGTCGAGGATCTTGTCCCGCTCGATGTCCGAGCGGATGCGCTCCAGGCTCTGCCCGGTGTGGCGCTGCAGCATCTCCTCCAGTAGCTCGCGCGTGCGCATCATCTCGCGCGCCTGGATCGCCAGATCGTCGGCCTGGCCCTGGACAGGCTCGGCGAGCGACGGCTGGTGGATCAGCACGCGCGCCCCGGGCAGCGCGAACCGCTTGCCCGGCGTGCCGCCGGCCAGCAGCACTGCGGCCGCGGACGCCGCCTGGCCCAGGCAGATCGTCTCCACGTCGCAGCTGACGTACTGCATCGTGTCGTAGATCGCCGTCATCGCGCTGAACGAGCCGCCGGGCGAGTTGATGTACAGCGAGATGTCGCGGTCCGGCG
Organism: Streptomyces sp. NPDC002577; assembly: GCF_053594815.1. NCBI lineage: Bacteria > Bacillati > Actinomycetota > Actinomycetes > Kitasatosporales > Streptomycetaceae > Streptomyces > Streptomyces sp. NPDC002577. The sequence goes on from NZ_JBSFWK010000024.1 coordinate 95,482, forward strand.
CCGTGTACTCGAGGTGCATGAACTGCGCCATCACATCGTTCGCCGACGTGTCGTCGACCGGCGTCCCGAGGAAGACGATCCGCTCTTCCAGGAGCTTCGAGTACGGATCGAGGGTCCGGTGGCCCGCCGTCGTGCGTTCGGTGAACTCGGGCAGGACGTGGCGGGCCGTCGGCCCGTTTCCGGTCGGTCGGTTCATGGCAGGCGCCTCCTCGTCGAGAGACCTCGTCGGGGCGAGGCCTCGCCGCGACGTTCATGCGGTGTTCCGTCGGATTCCGTCGGCCGCCCCGTACGCAGGCGTGCGGGCGTGTGCGGCCCTGCAGGTCTGTAAAAAATGTACAGGACGTACATGACGTTATGATGGAACCATGGCCTATGAGATTCCGGTGACGCAAGCCCGGGCCGAGCTTGCCGACCTGATCAACCGCGTCGTGTACGGCGGCGAGCGCGTGGTCGTCACCCGCCACGGAAAGCCCCTCGTCGCCCTGGTCTCGGCCGCTGACCTGCAGCGTCTAGAGGAGCTCGAAGGCGCAGGCGATGAGCAGGTGATCAGCTCCGTCTCCACGGTCGGCTCCATGACGTCCGCTCCCGGCGAACGCCGGCGGTTCGGCATCGCCGCCGAGCACCGGGGACACGGCCCGACGTGACGCGCACCGGTGCGGACCGAATGCGGCACCGGTGCGGAGTGGCCGAGGTGCGGGCGACCTGGCATCGCCCGCCCGTATACGGTCCGGCGCTCACCAGGGCGACGGGGACCAGAACGGGGACGGCGGCGACCCGGCTGCCGGGTCCGGCCATGCGTCGTGAGCCAGGTCCGGCCGTGGGCCGTAAGCCGGTTAACGTCCCTGAAACTCCGTCGAACTAGCCTGCACCACCATGTCACCAGGGGTTTCGGCGGTCGCACGTGCGCGGGCACGCGCATCGCGGGCGCCTACGGCATACGGCCCCGCCGTGGTGGCGGAAGGACATCCAGCCCCGCCGTGGTGGCTGCGGCAGCCGGACCCCGCACGGTCCGGCCCGAGACTGTGAGGTGGGACGCGTGCAACTGACGCCGCACGAGCAGGAGCGACTGCTCATCCATGTGGCCGCCGACGTGGCCGAGAAGCGCCGGGCCCGCGGGCTCAAGCTGAACCATCCCGAGGCGGTCGCCCTCATCACCTCGCACATCCTCGAAGGGGCGCGCGACGGCCGTACCGTCGCGGAACTGATGGCCTCCGGACGGAAGCTGCTCACCCGCGACGACGTCATGGAGGGCATCCCCGAGATGATCCACGACGTCCAGGTGGAGGCCACCTTCCCGGACGGCACCAAGCTCGTCACCGTCCACGACCCGATCGTCTGAGGGGGCCGTGATGATTCCTGGAGAGATCCTCTTCGCGGACGAGCCCGTCGTGATCAATGAGGGCCGCGAGGTCACGCGGCTCACCGTCCTCAACGCCGCCGACCGGCCCGTCCAGGTCGGTTCCCACTACCACTTCGCCGAGGCCAACCCCGGTCTGGAGTTCGACCGTGTGGCCGCGCGCGGCAAGCGGCTCGACATCGCCGCCGGCACCGCCGTGCGCTTCGAGCCCGGAATCCCCGTCGACGTCGAACTCGTTCCGCTCGCGGGCGCCCGAGTGGTGCCCGGGCTGCGCGGCGAGACCGGAGGTGCACTCGATGCCTGAGATCTCCCGCGCCGCGTACGCCGATCTGTTCGGCCCCACGACCGGCGACCGCATCAGGCTGGCCGACACCGATCTGCTGATCGAGATCGAGGAGGACCGTTCCGGCGGTCCCGGGCTCGCCGGTGACGAGGCGGTGTTCGGCGGCGGCAAGGTCATCCGCGAGTCGATGGGCCAGTCCCGTGCTACGCGCGCAGACGGCACGCCGGACACCGTCATCACCGGTGCCGTGATCGTCGACCACTGGGGCATCGTCAAGGCGGACATCGGCATCCGCGACGGCCGGATCACCGGCATCGGCAAGGCGGGGAACCCCGACACCATGGACGGGGTGCACCCCGATCTCGTCATCGGCCCGGAGACCGAGATCATCGCGGGCAACGGCCGCATCGTGACCGCGGGCGCCATCGACGCCCACGTCCATCTGATCTGCCCTCAGATCGCCGACGAGGCGCTCGCCTCCGGCATCACCACCCTCGTCGGCGGCGGCACCGGACCCGCCGAGGGCTCCAAGGCGACCACCGTCACGCCCGGCCCCTGGCACCTCGCCCGGATGCTGGAGGCGATGGAGGCGTACCCGCTCAACTTCGGCCTGCTCGGCAAGGGCAACACCGTCTCGCACGAGGCGATGATGTCGCAGCTGCGCGGCGGGGCGCTGGGGCTGAAGCTCCACGAGGACTGGGGGTCGACCCCCGCCGTCATCGATGCCGCGCTGACCGTCGCGGACCGGACCGGCGCGCAGATCGCCATCCACACGGACACCCTCAACGAGGCCGGGTTCGTGGGTGACACCCTTGCGGCCATCGCGGGGCGGACCATCCACGCGTACCACACCGAGGGTGCGGGCGGCGGGCACGCACCCGACATCATGACGGTCGTCTCCGAGCCGTACGTGCTGCCGAGCTCCACCAACCCGACCCGGCCGTACACCGTCAACACCGCCGAGGAACACCTCGACATGCTGATGGTCTGCCACCACCTCAACGCGGCCGTGCCGGAGGACCTGGCCTTCGCCGAGTCGCGGATCCGGCCCTCGACCATCGGGGCCGAGGACATACTGCACGACCTGGGTGCGATCTCGATCATCTCTTCGGACTCGCAGGCCATGGGGCGGGTCGGTGAGGTCATCATGCGGACCTGGCAGACCGCGCACGTGATGAAGCGGCGGCGCGGTGCGCTGCCCGGGGACGGGCGCGCGGACAACCACCGGGTTCGTCGCTATGTCGCCAAATACACGATCAATCCGGCGGTCGCGCAGGGGCTTGCGCATGAGGTGGGCTCCGTCGAGACCGGTAAGCTCGCCGACCTGGTGCTGTGGGAGCCGGCGTTCTTCGGCGTCAAGCCCCATCTCGTCGTCAAGGGCGGCCAGATCGCATACGCGCAGATGGGCGACGCGAACGCGTCCATCCCGACTCCGCAGCCGATTCTGCCCCGTCCGATGTACGGCGCGATCGGGCGCGCTCCGGCCGCCAACTCGCTGAACTTCGTGGCGCCCTGCGCCATCGAGGACGGGCTGCCCGAGCGGCTCGCCCTCGGCAAGAAGTTCGTGGCCATCGAGAGCACGCGGGGTGTCACGAAGGCGGACATGCGGGAGAACGACGCCCTGCCGCGCGTGCAGGTCGACCCCGACAGCTTCGCCGTCCATATCGACGGAGAGCTCGTCGAGGCGGCTCCGGCCGCCGAACTGCCCATGGCCCAGCGCTACTTCCTGTTCTGACGGGCGTCATGTCGCGAGCTGCACTTCTTGTTCTGGCCGACGGCCGCTTCCCCGCCGGTGGGCATGCCCACTCCGGCGGGGCCGAGGCGGCCGTCAAGGCCGGGCGCATCACCGACGCTCCGAGCCTGGAGGAGTTCTGCCGCGGGCGGCTGCACACCGCCGGACTGGTGTCGGCCGCGCTGGCCGCGGCCGCCGCGCTCGGCCTCGATCCGGGGGAGCTCGACGAGGCCGCGGACGCCCGGACGCCGTCGCCCGCGCTGCGTACCGCCGCGCGGCGGCTGGGGCGTCAGATGATGCGGGCCGCGCGGGCCACGTGGCCGCATCCCGAGCTGGACGCGGTGGCGCGGTCGTTTCCCAAGGGTGCCCATCAGCCTGTTGTACTGGGGGTGGCTGCTCGTGCTGCCGGGCTCGGTCCCGTTGATGCCGCGTATTGCTCGGCGTACGAGAGTGTCAGCGGGGCGGCTACCGCGACGGTGCGGTTGCTGAGTCTTGATCCGTTCGATGCGACCGGGGTGCTGGCGCGGCTTGCGCCCGAGCTTGACCGGGTCGCGCTCGCGGCGAGTGATGCGGCGCGGCTTGCTCTTGATGAGGGGGTGGATGTGTTGCCTGCGGGGGGTGCGCCGTTGTTGGAGATCAGTGCGGAGGCGCATGCCGCTTGGGCTGTGCGGCTCTTTGCCTCGTAGGGGGTGGGTTTTTCTTCCCCCACCCCGCCCCTTCCCGCTGCATCTGATATGCGGCTCCGCCGCGTGGCAGGGCTGCGCCACTGGACCCCGCTGGGGCTTCGTCCCCAGACCCCCTGATCGCCCTTCGGGCTCGTCCTCAAACGCCGGACGGGCTGGAAAGTCGCCCTTCGGGCTCGTCCTCAAACGCCGGACGGGCTGACATTGGAGCCGCCTCATGCATCTTGACCACTCCCTCTCCTCCTCCCACTCCCACCACGGACCCTCCGCTGTCAGCGCCGACGCGCACCGGCCCGACGGGCGTCGCCGTGCTCTCCGTATCGGCCTCGGCGGGCCCGTCGGCTCCGGCAAGACCGCGACCGTCGCCGCGCTGTGCCACGCCCTGCGTGAGGAACTGTCGCTCGCTGTCGTCACCAACGACATCTACACACGCGAGGACGCCGAGTTCCTCCTGCGCGAGGCCGTGCTGCCGCCCGAGCGGATCACCGCCGTGGAGACCGGCGCCTGCCCGCACACCGCGATCCGCGACGACATCTCCGCAAACCTCGAGGCCGTCGAGGATCTCGAGGACGAGGCCGGCCCGCTGGACCTCATCCTCGTCGAGTCTGGCGGCGACAACCTCACCGCCACGTTCTCCAAGGGGCTCGTCGACGCGCAGATCTTCGTCATCGACGTGGCGGGCGGCGACGACATCCCGCGCAAGGGCGGGCCGGGGGTCACCACGGCCGACCTGCTCGTCGTCAACAAGACCGACCTCGCGCCGTACGTCGGCTCCGATCTGGGCCGGATGGCCGCGGACGCCAAGGCGCAACGGGCCGAACTGCCCGTCGTCTTCCAGTCCTTGAGGGACGACAAGGGCGTCGCGGCCGTCGCCGACTGGGTCCGTGGGCAGCTCGCCACCTGGACGGCCCGGTGATGACCTCGGCGGGCGTCCGGGCCACCGCCAGGATCGCCGCCACCGCGGACGGCCGGGGCGGCACAGCCCTGCCCGTACTCGAAGGACAGGGCCCGCTCGCCCTGCGCCGCACCCGTGCCGCCGGATCCGAGGCGCGCGTCATGCTCGTCGGTGCGATGAGCGGACCCCTCGGCGGCGACCATTTCACCGTCGAGGCGACCGCGCACGAGGGCGCGCGGCTGCACGTCGGTTCGGCCGCCGCCACCATCGCCCTGCCGGGGCAGACCAAGGGCGCGGCCCGGTACGACGTCCGGCTCGCCGTCGCGGACGACGCCGAACTGCACTGGCTGCCCGAGCAGTTGATCTCCGCAAGCGACAGCGAGTTGCACGTCAGTACGCGTGCCGAGCTTGCCGCGGGCGCGCGCTTCGTGCTGCGCGAGGAACAGGTGCTCGGTCGTGCGGGGGAGGAACCCGGCAGGCTCACCAGCCGGCTCACGGTGCGCCGTGCCGGGCGGCTGCTGCTCGACCAGGAACTGGCGTGCGGACCCGGAGCGCCCGGCGGCTGGGACGGTCCGGCCGTGCTGGCCGGGCATCGCGCGATCGGACAACTCCTCGTCGTAAGGCCAGAGTTCGAGCGGGAGATGCCTCGGGCGGCGCTGCTCGGCGAGTTCGCCGCCCTCGCTCCGCTGGCCGGCCCGGGCGTTCTCGTCACGGCCGTCGCTCCCGACGCCCGCCACCTGCGCCGCGTACTGGACGAAGCGGTACGCACCGTCGGCTGACCGGACACTCTCCGCTCAACGGGGCTTCCCTATCCGCTTATCGGATTGGCAAAGAAGACTGCTTCCACCTGTTCTCAGGGGCCTCACAGTCGAAAGGATCGGCCGAACCGATCCAATCGGCACACGGGAGGCCCCACTTGACACGGACGCCACGTCCGAGACGAATCGCCGTGCTCGGTTCCGCCGGCACACTGATAGCGGCGACCCTGATGGCCGGAGCCATCGCGGCCCCCTCCGCCAGCGCGGACACCCGCACCGGCCAGGACCGCGAGGCGCGCGGAGCGGCCATCGCCGCCGCCCGCGCGGCCGAGGCGGGCATCGACTGGGCGGACTGCCCGGCCGACTGGGGCCTGGAGAAGCCCATCCAGTGCGGCTGGGTCAGCGTCCCCCTCGACTACGCGAAGCCGTACGGAAAGCAGATCAAGCTCGCCGTCGACCGCATCGGCAACACCGGGACCAAGGAGGAGCGCCAGGGAGCGCTTGTCTACAACCCCGGCGGCCCCGGCGGCTCCGGCCTGCGCTTCCCGCGCCGCGTCGTCACCAAGAGCGCGCTGTGGGAGAAGACCGCGAAGGCGTACGACTTCGTGGGCTTCGACCCGCGGGGCGTCGGGCACTCGGCGCCGATCTCCTGCATCGACCCGCAGGAGTTCGTGAAGGCCCCCAAGCTCGACCCCGTGCCGGACAGCGAGGCCGACAAGCTCGCCCAGCGCAAGCTCGCCGCCGAGTACGCGGACGGCTGCGCCGAGCGCAGCGGCGAGATGCTGCCGCAGATGACGACGCCGAACACCGCCCGCGACCTGGACGTCATCCGGGCCGCGCTCGGCGAGAAGAAGCTCAACTATCTGGGCGTCTCCTACGGCACCTACCTCGGCGCCGTCTACGGCACGCTCTTCCCCGGGCACATCCGCCGCATGATCCTCGACAGCGTCGTCAACCCGTCGCGCGAGAAGATCTGGTACCAGGCCAACCTCGACCAGGACGTCGCCTTCGAGGGCCGGTGGAAGGACTGGGAGGACTGGGTCGCCGAGAACGACGCGACCTTCCACCTCGGCTCCACCCGCGACGAGGTGCAGGCGAAGTGGCTCGAGCTGCGCGCCACGGCGAAGAAGAGCCCGATCGGCGGCGTCGTCGGCCCCGCCGAGCTGATCTCCTTCTTCCAGAGCGCGCCGTACTACGACTCCGCGTGGGTGCCGACCGCCCAGGTGTGGAGCGAGTACGTCGCCGGTGACACGCAGGCGCTGGTCGACGCCGCGTCGCCCGATCTGTCCGACACCGCGGGCAACGCCGCGTCGGAGAACGGCAACGCCGTCTACACCGCCGTCGAGTGCACGGACGCCAAGTGGCCCACGAACTGGCAGACCTGGGACCGCGACAACACCCGGCTCCACAAGGACTATCCGTTCATGACCTGGGCCAACGCCTGGATGAACCTGCCGTGCGCCACCTGGCCCGCGAAGCAGCAGACACCGCTGAACGTCAAGGCGGGCAAGGGGCTTCCGGCCGTCCTGATCGTGCAGTCCACGCGTGACGCGGCCACCCCGTACGAGGGCGCCGTCGAGCTGCACAAGCGCTTCACGGGCTCCCGTCTGATCACCGAGAAGGACGCGGGCTCGCACGGTGTCACCAACCTGGTCAACCCCTGCATCAACGAGCGGGTCGACACCTATCTGCTCACCGGTGCGACGGACAGCAGCGACGTGACGTGCGCTCCGCACGCCACGCCCAAGCCGTAGGCCGGAGGGGCACGGAGAGATCCCGCGGGTGCGGGGGAGGGGCGGGTCGCCGCTCGTCCCCCGCACCCGCGCGTCGGCCTCGTCACATCAGATCAACTGAGCGGCATACGCGGGAACCTCCTGCCCTCAGGACCCTTCCCGTCCTCCTGGCCCTTCGCGTCCTGCTTCGCCTTCTCGGCATCCTCGGCCTTGGCCACGGCCGCGTACTTGTCGACGTACTCCTGACCGGACAGCCCGAGGATGGCGTACATGATCTCGTCCGTCACGGCACGCAGCACCGCCTTCTCGTCCTCCATGCCGATATAGCGGGAGAAGTCCAGCGGCTGACCGAAGCGGATCGTCACGGGCCGGAGGCTCGGCACCACCTGGCCGGGCGGCTGGGCCTCGAACGTGCCGATCATCGCGCACGGGATCACCGGCACCCGTGCCTTCAGCGCCATCGCGGCGACCCCGACCTTGCCCTTGTACAGCCGGCCGTCGTGCGAGCGCGTGCCCTCGGGGTAGATGCCGAGCAACTCGTTCTTGCCGAGCACCCCGAGGCCCTCGCGGATAGCGGCCTGGCCGGCCTCCCTGCCGGAGCGGTCCACCGGGATCTGCCCGGCGCTGCGGAAGAACGTCGCGGTCAAGCGCCCCTTGATGCCCGGCCCCGTGAAGTACTCGGCCTTCGCGAGGAAGGTGATGCGCCGTTTGAGGATGGCGGGCATCAGGAAGTGGTCCGAGAACGACAGATGGTTACCCGCGATGATCGCCGGGCCCGACGCCGGCACATGCTCGAGACCCTCGATCCGGGGCCGGAACAACAACCGCAACAGAGGCCCCAGAAGGACGTACTTGAGGACGTAATAGAACACGGCGCGGCTCCTCGCTCGGCGGGGTCGGCTCCCAGGACCACGACCTGCCACGTCAACCGGCATCTCAAGAGTGGTCGCTTCGCGAGCAAGTGTAGGGCGGTGCGACGCGTCTTTGATCGGAAAGTTGCGGACCCGCTCAGCGAATACGTTCGCGGGCGCGTACGTTGCCGCGGCCCGCTCACGAAAGGCTCCGCAGACACCCGGCGGAACAGCCGTTCGGCGTAAGTCGAGGCGCTCGCCCGGGCGACAGGCCCGGCGTGTTCTCTTGGCCTGGCCGGCGGTGGGCGGTGCTCTTGGCCCTTGCAGAACGCCGAATCCTGTGACGGCCCAGTGCCGTCGCAACCCCAGGAGGTCCTCATGCGCCGCCTCGCCATCGCCGCCACGGCCCTGATCGCACTCGCGACGGCCGCTCCTGCCACCGCAGCCCCCGTGCCGGGCTCCGGTACGCCGCCCAAAGCGCAGAGCCGCCTGTTCCTGAGCATCTCCGGGGACAGCGACACCTGGATCCGCGGGGTGCTGCTGCGCTGTGCGCCCAGAGTGGTGGCCGGTCATCACCCCTACGCGGCCCAGGCCTGTGCCGCCCTCGACGCCGCGCACGGCGACCTCGGTGCGCTGCCCGTCGAGCGGCGCATGTGCATGCACCGGTACTCGCCGGTCACCGTGTCGGCCACCGGCGTCTACCAGGGCCGCGTCCTGGCCTGGAAGAGGACCTTCCCGAACGCGTGCTCGATGGAGTCCGCCACCGGGTACGTCTTCCGCTTCTGAGCCCGCGGGCCCCGCGCCTTCCGCTCCTGGGGTCCGCTTCGTATGCCGCCGCGCAGTACCGGGCGTCCGTCAGGTGCTGCGCGACACCGCCATCGCCAAGGTGATCAGGCCGATCACGACCCAGCCGAACCACAGCCAGCCGCTGCTGCCCAGCGCCACCGTGTAGGCCGTCACGACGACCAGACCGCCGACGGTGAGTACCCCCATGACCTTCGTGGAACCGGGCATCGCAACACCCTCCTCGTGGCGGGCCCGCCGCGCGGGCCATGGCCTTGGGCCATCCTCACCCGGACGGGCGCTGTCCGCCAGGTGGCGTCAGCGGCCGCGCGTGTTGAGGGACGCCAGATAGGCGTTGTACTCCTCGAGCTCCTTGTCGCCGTCGCGGTCCGCGGCCCGGTCCTTGCGGCGCGCCTGCCGCTCCTCGGAGCGCTGCCACTGGAACAGCAGCGCGATCAGCACGAGCACGGACGGGATCTCACTGAACGCCCATGCGATACCGCCCGCCCATGTCTGGTCGCTGAGCGGGTCGATCCCCAGCGAGGCGGGCGGATTCTCGTACGTGGAGACCATCGGTGCGGACGCCATCATCAGCGCGATACCGAAGAACGCGTGGAACGGCATGCCCGCGAACAGCTCCAGCATGCGCATCACATAGCCGGGACGGTGCGGCCCCGGATCGACGCCCATGATCGGCCAGAAGAACACCACGCCGACCATGAGGAAGTGGACCATCATCACGATGTGCCCCGTCGTGGAGCCCATCAGGAAGTCGAAGATCGGCGTGAAGTACAGCGCGTACAGGCTCGCGATGAACAGCGGGATCGTGAACGCCGGGTGCGTGATGATCCGCATGTACCGGCTGTGCAGCAGCATCAGCAGCAGTTCGCGGGGGCCCTTGCGGTCGCGCCCCGCGACGGGCAGCGCCCGCAGCGCCAGTGTGATCGGCGCACCGAGCAGCAGCAGGATCGGTGACAGCATGCTGATCACCATGTGCTGCACCATGTGCGCGCTGAACATGACCATGCCGTAGTCATTGAGCTTGGTGCACGTCATGAGCAGCACGCTCAGCACACCGACGGTGAACGCCACGGTCCGGCCCACCGGCCAGCGGTCGCCGCGCCGCACCAGCCGCACCACACCCCAGCCGTACAGAGCCAGCGCCACGAGGCAGCCGATGAGGAAGAACGGGTCCGCGGACCATTCGAGGGCTCGCGCCAGCGTGTACGGCGGCAGATCCATCGTCATGCCGTGCCCGCTGTGATCCATCCGCCGGCTCCTGATTCGTGGGGGGCCTCCCCTTGCCCGTCGGGCACCGGCTGCCCGTCGGGCACCGGGGGAGGGTTTTGCGCTGTCTGTCCGCACCAGAGTAGAACTGCCCCCGGCCGTCTCCGCGGCCGGGGGCAGTTCTCGGGATGTATGGGGGTCCTCTACGGGACGTGACCCTGGTGTGCTACAGCACGCACTCCGCCTCGTCGTACCGGTGCGGCGGGACGGTCTTGAGCGTCTCGACCGCCTCGGCGAGGGACACCATCGTGATGTCGGTCCCGCGCAGCGCCGTCATCTTGCCGAACTCGCCGCGGTGCACCGCCTCCACCGCGTGCCAGCCGAAGCGGGTGGCCAGGACGCGGTCGTACGCGGTGGGGGTGCCGCCACGCTGGACGTGCCCCAGGATCACCGGGCGGGCCTCCTTGCCGAGGCGCTGCTCGAGCTCCACGGAGAGCTGCCGGGCGATGCCCGCGAACCGCTCGTGGCCGTAGACGTCCTTGCCGCCCTCGTCGAACTCCATGCTGCCGGGGCGCGGCTTGGCACCCTCGGCCGCGACGACGATCGCGAACCGCTTCCCCGCGGAAAACCGCTCGCCGACCTTCGCCGCCAGCTCCTCGATGTCGAAGGGCCGCTCCGGTACGACGATGGCGTGCGCACCGGCCGCCATGCCCGAGTTCAGGGCGATCCAGCCGGTGTGCCGGCCCATGACCTCGACGATCAGGACCCGCTGGTGGGACTCGGCGGTGGTCTTGAGCCGGTCGAGCGCCTCGGTGGCGACGCCCACGGCGGTGTCGAAGCCGAAGGTGACGTCCGTGACGGCGATGTCGTTGTCGATGGTCTTCGGCACGCCGACGATGGGCAGGCCGTTGTCCGACAGGAGGCGGGCCGCCTTCAGCGTGCCCTCGCCGCCGATCGGGATGATCGCGTCAAGACCCAGCTCCGCGACATGGCCCCTCGCCCGCTCCACGCCGTCGCGCAGATGCTCGGGACGCACCCGGGACGAGCCGAGGATCGTGCCGCCGCGGGCGAGGATGCCGCTGACCGCGTCCAGGTCCAGCTTGAGGTAGTCGCACTCGAGCAGGCCTTTCCAGCCGTCGCGGAAACCGATGACCTCGTCGCCGTGGTCGACGACGGCGCGGTGCACGACGGACCTGATGACGGCGTTCAGACCGGGGCAGTCGCCGCCGGAAGTGAGGACACCAATTCGCATTTGCCCGAAATACCTTTACTACGTGGGCCGAGGACCGGACCACGTTGTCCGGCTGTATCCCCGCCAGCCTACCGGCGGAGGGGGGTGCGGCAGCACTGGGCGTCCGCCTGCTGGACTCCCCTGCACAGTTGAGCGGACAGCCCGTCAAGCGGGCTGTCCGCTCAGTCGTCCGTGCGGCGCTGCCGCGGCACGGCGGACCCGTCAGGCGGGCTGCTGCGCGGCTCCGATGCGCTCGGCGCGCAGCGCCTCGTACCACCGGTCGTCGACCGGCGGCAGCGCGTTCACATCCAGTGCGAGCTTCAGCAGCAGGTCGGCGATCTGCGGGTTGCGGGCGAGCACCGGGCCGTGCATGTACGTGCCGAAGACGGTGTCGTTGTACGCGCCCTCGCTGCCGTCGCCCGAGCCGTTGCCGTTGCCGAGCCTGACCTTCGCGAACGGCCGTGCGGTCGGGCCGAGATGGGTGATGCCCTGGTGGTTCTCGAACCCGGTCAGCTGCGGCAGGCCGAGCCGCGGGTCGATGTCCCCCAGCACGTCACCGACGCACCGGGCGCCCTCACCGCGGGTCGAGACCACGTCCAGCAGGCCGAGACCGGGCTCGCGCTCCCCGAGGTCGTTGATGAACTCGTGGCCGAGGATCTGGTAGCCCGCGCACACCGAGAAGACGATCGCGCCGTTGCCGACCGCGCGGTGCAGACCGCCGTCGCGGCGCAGGCGCTCGGCCGCGAGCCGCTGCGGCCGGTCCTCGCCGCCGCCGATGAGGTAGATGTCGCCGGAGGTGGGGATCGGCTGGTCGCTGCGTACGTCGATGCGGGTCACGTCCAGGCCGCGCTGCCGTGCCCGGCGCTCCACGACCAGCGCGTTTCCCTGGTCGCCGTAGGTGCTGAGCAGGTCCGGATAGATCCACACCAGACGCAGGCTGTTGTCGCTCATGCTCAATTCGTCCTTACGGAGAGTCAGTTGCCGACGCGGCGGCGCAGGTCCTGGAACGCGGTGTAGTTCGCGATGGTCTCGATCCGGCCGGCCGGTGCCAACTGCACGGCCTCGTCGACGGACTGGCACACCTGGAACGTCTGGCCCGCGACCTCGAGGCGTACGGCGAGGTCGAGCTTGCGGTCGCCGATGACGAAGAGCGGGTGCCCGGTGAGCCGGGTGTAGTCGACGTCCCAGAGCCAGGACGTGTCGGTGCCGTCGGCGGCGCGGGCGTTGACGGCCAGGATCACCGGGGTCGGGGGCTGCTCGATCAGCGAGAACGTCTCGAGCCAGCCCGCCGGGTTCTTCGCCAGCAGCAGCCTGAGCTCGCGGCCCATGAACTGCACGACGTCGTACCGGCCGGCCACCGCCTGCACCTGGTACATGCGTTCAAGGGCGACCTGCGGCGGCACGCCGAACACCGCGGCGACCGCGGCCGACGTGGTGGCGTTCGCCTTGTTGGCGCGGCCCGGCAGCTGCAGGTGGATGGGCCACGCGGAGCCGTGCGGGTCGAGGACGTGGTCGCCCGACAGGGCCCAGCTCGGCGTGGGGCGGCGGAAACCGCACTGGCCGCAGAACCAGTCGTCGCCGGGGCGCTGCATCACACCGCCGCAGGCCGGGCAGGACCAGGCGTCGTCCATCCACATCTGCCCCGCGGCCACCCACACCACGTTGGGCGAGGAGGACGCGGCCCATACGACCAGCGGGTCGTCGGCGTTGGCGATGACGACGGCCTTCGAACCGGCCAGGCCCTCCCGCCAGTGCTCGGCGAGCATACGGGTCTCGGCGGCGCGGTCGAGCTGGTCGCGCGACAGGTTGAGCAGCGCGATGGCCTTGGGCTCCACGTCGCGGGCGACCCCGGCGAGGTACTTCTCGTCGACCTCGATCACGCCGAAGCGCGACTCCGAGCCCTCGGCGAGCGCCGAGGTGATGCCGGCCGGCATGTTCGCGCCCAGCGCGTTCGACACCACGGGACCGGCGGCGCGCAGGGACTCCGCGATGAGCCGGGTGGTGGTCGTCTTGCCGTTGGTGCCCGAGACCAGGACGACGTCCAGGTGCTGGGCGAGCTCGCCGAGCAGGTCGGGGTCGAGTTTGAGCGCCACCCGGCCGCCGATCACCGAGCCGCTGCCGCGCCCGGCGGCGCGCGATGCCGCCGCGACAGCCTTGCCCGCCGTCACGGCCAGCTTGGCCCGCGGTGACAGCGGGTCCGAGTTGCCTGCCATCGTTCTGGATCCTCCTTGGGTACTGCGCCGCGCCTGCTCCGGGCAGAGTGTGGGCCTCAGCCTATCGACCTCCGCTCACGGGCCTGAACGGCGGCATCTCCGAACCGCCGTTCCCCACGTGCCCCGCCGAACCGCCGTTCGCGTCGTCAACGGAACGTACCCGATCCGCTCCGGAGACCCGTTCGATCTCCCTGGGCCGTTCACTCCGTGCACGGAACGTACCCTTGCGGCCATGCGACACGGCAAGATCCCGGGTGCCACCGGGCGCGTACGGCCCATGACCCTGCTCGGCGATCCCGTGCTGCACGGATCCTGCGAGGAGGTCACCGATTTCGGCCCCTCGCTGGCGCGGCTCATCGAGGACATGTTCGCGACAATGTACGCGGCCCGGGGCGTGGGTCTCGCCGCGAACCAGGTCGGCGAGGCGCTGCGCGTCTTCGTGTACGACTGCCCGGACGACGACGACCTCCGGCATCTCGGGCATGTGGTGAACCCGCGCCTGGTGGAGGCGGACGGCGCCGTCATGCGCGGGCCCGAGGGGTGTCTGTCGCTGCCGGGGCTCGAGGCGGGGACGGAGCGCTTCGACCATGCCGTCGTGGAGGGCGTCGACAGGTTCGGCGAGCCGGTGCGCGTGCATGGCACGGGGTTCTTCGCCCGGTGCTTGCAGCACGAGTGCGATCACCTTGAGGGGCGGGTGTACACGGACCGGGTCACGGGGTGGCGTCGGCGCCGCGTCCTGCGGGCTGCGGCGCGGGCGCCCTGGAGCCGGTAGCTCAGAAGCCCGGGCCGCCCACGCGGTCCGCGACCGCGGCCAGCCGGCCCCACAGCAGGTCCGCCAGGCTGCGTACCAGCTCGGCGCGGGTGCAGGGGCGTTCGCCGAGCCACCAGTCGCCCGCGGCGTGCATCATGCCGACGATGCCGTGGCCCCAGACGCGTGCCAGCTGCTGGCTCTCCGGGCCGAGGTCGACGCGCTCGGCGATGACCGTGGCCAGCTCCTCGCCGAGCCGGCGCAGGAGGGGAGCGGAGTGGCGTCCCACATCGAAGCCCGGCTCGCCCGCCGAGCCGGCTTCGGCCGGGTGCATGAGGAACCGGTACACCTGGGGGCGCGCCTCGATCGCCGCGAGGTACGTGTCGAGCGTCGCCTCCACCCGCTCACGGCGCTCGGCGGGCGCGTCCAGCGCGGCACGCAGCGAGGCCAGGAGCGCGTCGGTGTGGCGCTTGGCGAGCGCCGCGTACAGGCCGCCCTTGTCGCCGAAGTGCCGGTAGAGGATCGGCTTGGTGATGCCCGCCTCCGCCGCGATGGCGTTCATCGAGGCGCCGGGGCCGTCGCGGAGCACGACGCGGTCGGCCGCCTCCAGCAGTTCGCGCCGCCGCTGCTCGGCAGAGCGCTGCTGCTCGGTCCGCTGTGTGGTCTCCATGTCGCCTCTCCCCGCCCGTGTGATCCGGTCGCGCAGGCGCAACGTAACACTCGCAGCGGTGTTCGCATCGAACGGGCTGCCGGGAGTTGACATTTGCTACCGGTCGGTAACAGACTCGAGTTACCGTAAGTAACACATGTTGAGATGGCATTGCTGGAGGGGTCATGGCCGAGTTCACCATGGAGCTCAACGACGAACAGAAGGAGGTCCGGGACTGGCTGCACGGCTTCGCGGCCGATGTGATCCGCCCCGCGGCTGCCGAATGGGACGAGCGTGAAGAGACCCCGTGGCCGGTCATCCAGGAGGCCGCGAAGGTCGGCATCTACTCCCTCGACTTCTACGCCCAGCAGTACTTCGATCCCACGGGCCTCGGCATCCCGATGGCCATGGAGGAGCTCTTCTGGGGCGATGCCGGTATCGCGCTGTCCATCGTCGGTACCGGTCTGGCCGCTGTCGGCGTCCTGGCCAACGGCACGGACGAACAGATAGGCACCTGGATCCCGCAGATGTACGGCGACGCGAACGACGTGAAGGTCGCCGCCTTCTGCTCCTCCGAGCCCGACGCCGGCTCCGACGTGGCCTCGATGCGCACCCGCGCCGTCTACGACGAGGCCAAGGACGAGTGGGTGATCAACGGCACGAAGACGTGGGCCACCAACGGCGGCATCGCCAACGTCCATGTCGTGGTCGCGGTCGTCGACCCCGAGCTCGGCTCCAAGGGCCACGCGTCCTTCATCATCCCGCCGAACACGCCCGGCCTGTCCCAGGGCCAGAAGTTCAAGAAGCACGGCATCCGCGCCTCGCACACCGCCGAGGTCGTCCTGGAGGGCGTCCGCGTCCCCGGCTCCTGCCTGTTGGGCGGCAAGGAGAAGCTGGACGAGCGCCTCGCCCGGGCCCGCGAGAAGGCGAAGGCGGGTGGCGAGCGCGTGAAGAACGCCGCCATGGCCACCTTCGAGGCGTCCCGCCCGGCCGTCGGCGCCATGGCCGTCGGCACGGCCCGCGCCGCGTACGAGGAGGCCCTCGAGTACGCCAGGACGCGCGAGCAGTTCGGCCGCCCGATCATCGACAACCAGGGCGTCGCCTTCCAGCTCGCCGACATGCGCACCCAGATCGACGCGGCCCGGCTGCTGGTGTGGCGCGCCTCGTGGATGGCGGTGAACGGCAAGCCGTTCACCGCGGCCGAGGGCTCGATGTCGAAGCTGTTCGCCAGCGAGACCGCGAAGAAGGTCACGGCGCAGGCGATCCAGATCCTCGGCGGCAACGGCTTCACCCGTGAGTACCCGGTCGAGCGCATGCACCGCGACGCGGCGATCTACACGATCTTCGAGGGCACGAGCGAGATCCAGCGCCTCGTGATCGCGCGGACGCTGGCGGGCATGCCGATCCGCTGACCCGGCGACCGGATCCGCTCTCAGGGGCCGTGTCGCAGTGGTGTGAGCTGCTCGATGTCGTAGCGCGAGCGCAGCTCGTCGATCGCGGCGCGGTCCGGTGGTCCGCCGGAGGCGAAGATCTCGAGAAGTTCCTCGAAGTACTGCTCGTGATCGGGTGGCGGCGACGCCTGGAAGAACATCTTCGCCGGGGCGTCGGTGGGGTTGGCGAAGGCGTGCGGGCAGCCGGGCGGCACGACGATCACCGTGCCCGGCGTGGCCCGCACCACCCGGTTGCCCGAAGCGGACTGCCACCTCCGCCAGCTGTCGGGCGTCCGCACGAGCGGCTCGAAGGCGAGCACGTCCAGCTCGCCTTCCAGCACATAGAAGAGCTCCTCACTGCGCGTGTGGACGTGCGCCCCGACGTCGAAACCCGGAGGTACCACCACTTCGAAGCTGGAGGCCGTCCGGGAGTGTGCCCCCGTCACCTTGAACGTCACATCGTGGGCGGGGGTGCGCATCGTCCGGCCGTGCCCCGGCGGCACCAGCAGGCCCTCGGCGCGCGGCGCCGGCATGTCGTCGGACGGAGGGGATCCGTCCCCGTCCTCGGCCGGGACGTGTCCTTCGGGCTGAGCGAGCGTTGACATGGGTCTCCTTGGGAGCGATGCCTCACGAGGTGACCGGCAGGGCTTCCCCGGCCGCGGATCGGGGCGCCCGCGACGCCAGGGCACTCGTCGTCTCCTGGGTCGTGCGGCGGTCCTACGTCATGCGTACGACAGCCGCCTCCATCGCGGGTTCACGGTCGCCGACGGTCCAGCGGCCCACCGACATCTCGGCCGTGATGCCCGGCCCGAAGCCGGCGAGCAGGCCGCGGGCGTCGTGGTCCGCGCCACCGTCGTCGAACAGCCTGCGCAGCGCGTCGAGGACGACCGCGCTGGCGATGTTCCCGTACTCCGTGAGCGTCGCGCGGCTGAACCGGAATGCCTCCGGCGGAACCTGCAGGAACTTGCACAGGTCGTCGAGGATCCGCGGACCGCCCGCGTGGATGATGTAGAAGTCCAGGTCGGAGGCGTCCCAGCCGTGCGACACCGCGAGCTGCTTGAGCGCGGGGGCGAGCGGTTCCATGGTGGTGGGCACGCGCTTGTCCAGCAGGAAGTGGAAGCCTGTGGCACGCACGTCGTAGGCGATCCAGTCCTCCGTCTCGGGGATGAGGTACGAGCCGTTGCGCTCGAGCTGGACGCCGGTACCGCCGCGGCCGCGCACCACTGCCGCGGCCAGACCGTCGCCGAAGAGCCCGTTCGACAGCAGCGATCCGACGCCGAGGTCGGTGGGCTGGTAGCAGAGCGAGCAGAACTCGCAGGCGACGATGAGGGCGTTGGCCTCGGGGTACGCCGTGCAGAAGTCGTGCGCCCGGTTGATGGCCGCACCGCCCGCGGCACAGCCGAGCTGGGCTATGGGTATCTGGCGGGTGTCGCTGGCGAATCCCATGGTGTTGATCAGCCACGCCGTGAGCGACGGCATCATGAAGCCGGTGCAGGAGACGTAGATGATCACGTCGATGTCCTTGGGCTTCAGGTGGGCGTCGTCCAGCGCCTGCCGCACGACGGCGGGCACCCGCGCCTTCGCCTCGGTCTGGTAGAGCCTGTTGCGCTCCTCGAAGCCCGGATGCTTCAGCGTTTCCTCGATCGGCTGCACCAGGTGGCGGGTACGCACCCCGGTGTTCTCGATGAGCCTGAGCGCCAGCGGAAGCTGAGGGTGGTCCGCATGGCGGGATCGTGCCAGATCAAGCGTTTCCTCCATGGTGATGACATGCTCCGGAACGGACACAGCGGGCCTGCACAAAGTCGCCATGAGCCTGCGCCTTCTCTCGCCCCCCGGCTGAGGAATTGGGCCACCCGGCTGAGGGCGGCTCATCCCCACGATGGCCCCGACGGGCGTGGATCTCGCGCGGGGTTACTCCAGATCGGGGACGCGCATGGCGTGGTCCTGGGGCCCCGATCCGACTTCGGCGGACCCCTTTTCACAGGTCAGCGGCGTTCGCGCGGGTAACGGGCACGCAGTGCCACCACCAGAGGGGTGCGGGCGTCCTCAGGGGTGCGGGCGGCGGGGGCCCGGGGCATCCGGAGTCGAACTGCTGTGCGCGATGCATGCCACGTCGATGCGGTCGGCGAGCTTGGCCAGTTCGATCGTGAGCGCCGCGACCGTGTCCTCGTCGAGCGCCTCGTGGCCGGCATGCACCATGCGCAGCCACTGCCCGCCCACGGTGCGCAGCAGCTTGCTCACGTCGGCGGCGGCCACCTGCAGTGCGCCCTGTCTGTCGACGATCAGAGGCAGTGTCACTTCACGACCCACTGGGGCTCCCACAGATAGGGCGTACGGGCTGGACCGGGCGGTCGTCCGGCTGCCGGGAACACGGCCGGCCCGCCTCGGCGACCCCTGTGGATCGTAACC
This sequence comes from Streptomyces sp. NPDC002577, assembly GCF_053594815.1. Lineage (NCBI taxonomy): Bacteria > Bacillati > Actinomycetota > Actinomycetes > Kitasatosporales > Streptomycetaceae > Streptomyces > Streptomyces sp. NPDC002577. The sequence continues at coordinate 114,464 of NZ_JBSFWK010000024.1, forward strand.
GCAGCCCCGGCCGGAGGGGCGGATCGCGGCCGGGCGGCTTGCCGAAGGCCCCCTGTCACCCGCGTCCGACGCGGTGCTCAGGCGCCGGGCCGGCGGATTCCCGTGGCTGGCTCGAGTGCCGGGCGGCCGGTGCTCAGGCGCCCTGCCACACCGTCGTGATGTTGCAGAACTCGCGGATCCCGTGCCCGGACAACTCGCGCCCGTAGCCGGAGCGCTTGACTCCGCCGAACGGGAACGCCGGATGGGAGGCCGTCATGCCGTTGACGTACACACCGCCCGCCTCGATGTCCCGTACGAATTGGTCCACCTCCGCGTCGTCGCGCGTCCAGAGGTTCGAACTCAACCCGAACGGCGTGTCGTTGGCGAGCTCCACGGCCGCGTCCAGGTCGGGGACCCGGTAGAGCGAGGCGACCGGGCCGAACGTCTCTTCGCGGTGGATGCGCATCCCGGGCGTGATGTCGGCGATCACCGTGGGGGAGTAGAACCAGCCCCGGGCGGCGAGCCCCTCCGGGCGATGGCCGCCGCACAGGAGCGTCGCGCCGCGCCGTACCGCGTCGTCGACGATCTCTTCGAGGTCCTTGCGGCCCTGCTCGCTGGAGAGCGGGCCCACCTCGGTGGAGTCGTCCAGCGGGTCGCCCACCTTCAGGGCGCGCATCCCGGCGGCGAAGCGGCCCGCGAACGCCTCGTACACGTCCGCGTGGACGATGAAGCGTTTGGCGGCGATGCAGGACTGGCCGGTGTTCTGCGCACGCGCCGTCACCGCCGTCTTCGCGGCCTGTTCGACGTCCGCCGACGGCATGACCACGAACGGGTCGCTGCCGCCCAGCTCGAGGACCGTCTTCTTCACCTCGTCGCCGGCGATCGAGGCGACGGAGCGGCCCGCCGGTTCACTGCCGGTGAGCGTCGCGGCGGCGACCCGGGGGTCGCGCAGGACGCCCTCGACGGCGCCGGATCCGATGAGCAGCGTCTGGAAGCAGCCCTCGGGGAAGCCCGCCCTGCGGAACAGATCCTCCAGGTACAGGGCGGTCCCCGGCACGTTCGACGCGTGCTTGAGGAGGCCCACGTTGCCCGCCATGAGCGCGGGCGCGGCGAACCGGACCACCTGCCACAGGGGGAAGTTCCACGGCATCACCGCGAGGATCACGCCGAGCGGGCGGTAGTGGACACGGGCGCGCACGGCACCGGAGTCCTTCACGTCCGTGCCCGCCGGGTGCTCGTCGGCGAGCAGGCCCTCCGCTTGGTCGGCGTACCAGCGCATCGCCTTCACGCACTTCGCGGCCTCCGCGCGCGCCTGCGTGATCGGCTTGCCCATCTCGGTCGTCATGGTGCGCGCGATGTCCTGCTGGTCCTCCTCCAGCAGGTTCGCGGCGCGGTGCAGCAGCCGCGCCCGCTCGGCGAACGAGGTGGTGCGGTACCTGTCGAAGGCCGCGGCCGCCCTCGCGATCCGCCGCTCGATCTCCTCGGCACTCAGCGCGTCGTATGTCTTGAGCGTCTCGCCGTCCGCGGGATTCACCGTCGCGATGGGCATGGCGGGCACCTCCTTGTGCTCGGTGCTTCGACCTTGGCCCGGCGCGTACGGCGCCGCAAGGCGGCGGAAGCACCGGGAAACGCCGCGTACCCGTGGGCGGGGACGCCATGCCTGCTGCGGTGGGGTCTTCGCCCAGGGCGCTGGGACGTCCCACGCCACGCGTCGCACGGGACGACGTCTCCGGGGTGCCGGACTCCGGCGCCGCGAGTCCCGGGCGCACCGCGGGGCCCGAGCACCGGAAAGGCCCCGGTGACGACAGGGTGGTTTCCAGGGCCAGAGCCGCGCTGACGCGAGGCCCGTGCGTCGGGAGGTCATCCCGCCGAGAGGCTCTGCCTCCGGAGGGATCACGGCGCGGTGGGGCCTCGGCCGTGGACCGCGTCCAGGTGTTCGGCGAGCCGGTCCAGGAACGCCGTCTGCGCGGAGACGACGACCTCGCGGGCCCGGCCGAGGGCGAGCCAGGCCACCCGGTCGAGCTCGGGGAAGGTGGTCGTCCGTCCCGAGCCCCTCGGCCACTCCATCGTGAAGGTCCCCGGCACCACCGCGGCCGGATCGAGGTCCCCCTCGACGGCCCACACCGTCACGGTCTTGCCGCCGGCCTGGCGGACCTCGCCCAGCGGCACGGCGTCGCCGTCCGGCGGCGGCAGCCCGAGCTCCTCCGCGAACTCCCGCCGAGCGGCTGCCCAGGCCGGCTCGTCGGGGTCGTGCTCCCCCTTCGGCACGGTCCACGCCCCGGCCTCACGCCGCGCCCAGAAGGGCCCGCCCATGTGCCCCAGCAGAACCTCGACGCCGTCGGGCGTGTGCCGGTACAGAAGGAGACCTGCGCTGCGGTTCACGGCCATGGGTCCAGTGTGCCGAGCGCGGCACAAGGCCGGTACCAGGTGCCGAGGCCCGGACGTGACAGCGACGAGTCGGCACCTGAAGCGGCGATGGCTTCGGCACCTGAAGCGGCGGTGGCTATCGGGCGTGAGCGGTGAGGACCGTCTCGACGGTGTCCGCCTCCGCGGGCGACTTGTCCTCCCGGTACCGCACCACCCTCGCGAACCGGAGTGTGACCCCGGCCGGGTACCGCGTGGACTTCTGCAGACCGTCGTACGCGATCTCGACGACCAGCTCGGGCCGCACGGTGACGACGTACCCGTTGTCGCTGATCGCGAGCTGCCCCAGGCGCTCGGTCTGCCAGGCGAGCATCTTGTCCGTCATGCCCTTGAAGGTCTTGCCCAGCATCGCGAAGGTGCCGTCGGGGCGGCGCGCGCCCAGATGGAGGTTGGACAGCTTCCCGGTGCGCCGGCCGTGGCCCCACTCGGCCGCCAGCACCACCAGGTCCAGGGTGTGCACCGGCTTCACCTTCAGCCAGGAGGCACCGCGCCGCCCCGCGCTGTAGGGCGCGCCGAGTCCCTTGACCACGACGCCCTCGTGACCGCGGTGCAGCGTCGCGGTCAGGAACTCCTCCGCGGCGCGCCGGGCTGCGTCGTCCGCGGGGTCGTCCACGACGGTGCGCCGTACCCGCATCGGCTCGGGCACCAGGCGCGCCAGCTCCGCGTGCCGCTCGCTGAACGACAGGTCGAGCAGCTCGCGGTCGCCGACGGACAGGGCGTCGAAGAAGACAGGGGAGAGGGGCACGGCGGCCGCGGCGGTGGCCACGTCGACACGGGAGCCGACGCGTCCGGCGATCTCCTGGAACGACCGCGGCCGGCCCCCGGCGTCCAGCGCGATCACCTCGCCGTCGAGGATGAAGCGGTCCCCCTGCAACTCACGCGCCGCTGAGGTGAGTTCCGGGAGACGGTCGGTGATGTCGTCGAGTGTGCGGGTGTAGACGCGCACGTCGCCGCCGGTGCGGTGCACCTGTACGCGGATGCCGTCGAGTTTCTCCTCGACCGCGCAGGGCCCGAGCTTGTCGACTGCTTCGCCCACCGACGACGCGGTGTGCGCGAGCATCGGCAGGACCGGCCGCCCGACGGTGAGCCGGAAGTCCGCGAGGGCCTGCGGGCCGCGGGCGAGCAGGGCCTCGGCGACCGTCTGCAGCGATCCGGCCAGCATCACCGCGCGGCGCACGTCCGCCGCCGGGGCGCCGGTCGCCTCGGCGAGCCCCTCGACCGCGACCGCGTCCAGCGCCCCCTGGCGCACCTCGCCGGTGAGCAGGCCGAAGAGGAACCGCTGCTCGTCCGCGGTGGCCGCGCCGAGCAACCGGCCCACGAGCCGCTTGCGTTCGGCCGCCGAGCCCGCGCCGGACACCACCCCCAGCTCCGTCAGTGCCGCGTCGACCTCACGTACGGCGAGCGTCGGCTCGGCGGCGGGCGCGACGGGCGCGCGCAGCACGCTCCAGCCGATGCCGAGCCTTCCCTGCGGGATGCGCCCCGCCAGATACGGGATGACGATCGGCACGTCGTCCGGTTCCGCGGCCCGGAACAACTCGGCCAGCAGAGAGATCTTCCGGGACCGCGCCGACGTGGCGGCGACCTCCATGGACACGCGTACGAGCCGGGCGAACAGCATGCAGCCATCCTGCAACGCGGCGGGCCCTCGTGCCCGGTGGCTGGACCCGTGAAGGGCGCGGACCGCACCCTGTGCGGCACTCCGTGGCCGTACCTCCGTGAGTGAAGAGGTTCAGGAATGCGGAGGGGACAAGAGCGCGTGCTGTGACGGCATTTGGCTCGCGCGAGGTCTCCTGCAGGCGGCGGTCGCGCGGTTAACTGTCATATGAAAGCTTTCAGCGCCGGTCGAGGGGCTCAGGGGGAAGGCCATGACGGGGGAGACGTCGGGCCACGGCCGAAGCAAGGGCCAGGACCAGGTTCAGGACGGCAGGGGTTTGATAGCGGGCCGGTACCGGCCGATCCGACGGCTCGGTACCGGCGGCATGGCGATGGTGTGGCTCGCCTACGACGAGGAGCTGGCCAGCGAGGTCGCGGTCAAGGAGATCGCCGTGCCGGAGCCCGGCATGTCCTGGCACGCGGGCGGCGCCGCCCTCGAACGGGAGATGGCCGCCCGGGTGGCGCGGGCACGCGCGGAGGCCCGCAACGCGGCACGGCTGCGCACCCATCCGCATGTGGCGACGGTCTACGACGTGGTCCAGCACGAGGGGCTGCCGTGCATCGTCATGGAGTACGTACCGGGGGCCACCGACGCGCACGCCGCCGTCCGCGCGGGCGGCCCGATGTCCTCGTCCGACACGGCCCGCATCGGCATCGCGGTCCTCGACGCGCTCGTCTCGGGGCATCGGCTCGGCATTCTGCACCGGGACGTGAAACCGGCCAACATCCTTCTGGCACCGGGCACTTCCGATGCACCGGCCGCGGGCGCGGGGGTCGCGTTCGAGCGGGTGCTGCTCACCGACTACGGCATCTCGCTGCGCCCCGCCTCCGATGATCCCCGACTGACGGCGGCCGGCGGGGTCATCGGTACGCCGGGTTATCTGTCGCCGGAGCGGGCCAGGGGAGGGGCGCCGACGGCGGCCGGTGATCTCTTCTCGCTCGGGGCGACGCTGTACCGCCTGGTCGAGGGCGAGGGTCCGTTCGCCCGCGACTCCGACCTCGCCACGCTGCAGGCCGTGGTCTTCGAGGACCCGCCCCCGCCGAGCCGGGCATCCGCGCCGCTGGCGACCGTGCTGCTGGGTCTCCTCGAGAAGGACCCGGAGCGGCGCATGACAGCCCCGGACGCCGAGCGGGTGCTGCGCGAGGCGGCCACGGCCTCGGCGGCACCGGCGCGGTCCGCGGGGCCGGGTTTCGCGGGAGGCGGCGGTGCCGGGCATCAAGGTGGTGCCGGGGATCAGGGCGGTGCTGGGCATCAGGGCGGCGCCGGCCACCAAGGGAGCGCGACACCGCCCCCGCCGACGGTGGCCGGCCCGCCAGGGCCCTCTCCTCTCGGCCCGCCCTCCGACGGCCCCCCGCCGGAGCCGAAACGCGGGGTGCGGGCCTATCAGCTGGGCCTGGTGGCGGTCGCCGTGGCGGGCGCCGTCTGGGGCGGGATCGCGCTCGCCGACGGGTTCGGAACCGACGCCGACGGAGCCGCGTCCGGATCGCAGTCCGAGTCCTCCGACAGCCACGCGTATCGCCCGTACCTGAACAACTCCACCCTCGATGAGGAACTGCTCCCCGGAGAATGCGTCAACGTCGTCTGGGAGAACCCGAAGAAGCCGTACACGGGAGAGGTGCAGATGTGGCCGGCGGACTGCGGTATCTCCTCACCGGCCGGCCAGGTGATCGCCGTGCAGCCCGTCGCCGACCCCGGGAGCCTGAGCGACACGCAGGCCAGGCGCACCTGTGAGAACCGCACCGCCGAGCTTCGCAAGACCCTCGCAGCGCCCGTCTCCTACCCGATGCTGCCCTCAGCCGACGGGACCACGCTCGCCTGCCTGGTCTTCCAGCGCGGCTCCGACGAGATATACGGCCCGCTCGGCGAGTTCCGCAAAGAGGGCGAGCATCTCGCCGTCACCAACGCCGGAACAGGCGACTGCTTCAACGTCGACGACCGCAATCAGTCGCTCCTTGTCAACTGCGACGAACCGCATTCCCAGCAGGCCATCGGCTGGGCGAAGGCGCCCGACGACATGTCGTACGACGAGTTCCGGAAGGCCAACCCGAACCTCTGCCAGAAGAAGTACGGGAAGGAGTGGGTGCGCGGCACATCGCGGGCGATCTCCGGTTGGTACACCGGGGACACGGACAGGTGGAACGGCGGCTTTCGGTTCGTCATGTGCGCGCTCAGGAGCGCGGACACGTCCGAGAAGCTTCCCGGCGGCGTCGCCGAGCCCGTGGAGGGCTAGGCCCAATGGCGGTGACTTAGGTTCTGTCCTGCCGGGTGATGGTGACGGTGTCCGGTGCGGGTGGTGTCCCGTTGCGATGCTCGGCCCGTTTGAGCGGCCAGTTG